>CAYNDS010000114.1:0-6825 GCA_964395885.1 uncultured Solibacteraceae bacterium
GCCACCAAGATTACCGTCCACCTCGCCGACGACCGCGAGTTCGACGCCAAATTGCTTGCTTCCGATCCGCGCACGGATCTCGCGGTGTTGAAGATCGAGGCGTCGGGACTGCCGACCGTTCCCTTTGGAGATAGCGCGGGCGTGCGCGTTGGTGACTTCGCCCTGGCCATTGGCAATCCCTTCGGAATCGGGCAGACAGTGACCCTTGGAATCGTCAGCGCCACGGGTCGAGGGAACCTCGGCATCGAGGACTATGAGGATTTCATTCAGACGGACGCGGCCATCAACCCGGGCAACTCCGGCGGCGCGCTGGTGAACTATCAGGGCGAACTCATCGGCATCAATACGGCCATTCTTTCGCCGGAAGGCGCGAACAATGGCGTGGGTTTCGCGATCCCATCGAATCTGGCCCGCAACATCATGAAGCAACTCGTGGACACGGGCAAGGTGACGCGCGGCTATCTCGGTGTGATCATGCAACCATTGACGCCACAGTTGGCCGAGGCTCTCGGCGTGCAGCACCGCACTGGTGCGCTCATCGCGGATCTCAGCCCCGATAGTCCGGCCGCGGAGGCCGGCGTGCAACGCGGCGACGTGATCGTTGGCATCAACGGCAAGACGATCACGGATCTCAGCCAGCTAAAACTGTTCATCGGCTCAGTGCAGCCGGGATCGGAGCTGCACTTGAAGGTCGCCCGTGGCCCTGAGGACCTATCGTTGGAAGTGAAGCTCACGGAACGAAAGGACACCGGCGCTCAAGGCATCGAACTTAAGGAGGATGACAGCCTGATTGATGGTGCCGAGCTTGCCGAACTGACGTCCGCCATCCGCCACGAGTTGGAACTTGACGAAACTGTGAAAGGCGTAGTTGTGACGACCCTGGACCCGACGAGCGACGCCGCCGAGGCGGGCTTGCGTCCCGGTGACTTGGTTCAGACGGTGAATCGGAAGCCCGTGGCCGACCTCGCCTCGCTCCGCACGGAACTCAGCGCGACAGCGGGAAAGACGATATTGATCGAGGTTCTTCGGGCCGGTTCGAACACCTTCCTGGCACTGCCGAGGTCCTGACGGGCACGGCTCCCGAGTCGCAGAACACCGAACATCAGACGCACCGGACAAGCGTTCTAGTGCGTCCCTCTGGCAAGTCCCTGAAGTACAAGGAGTTGGCGCGGCTGCTTGTACGCTTGGTGGGACCGGGGTGGGACAACCGGTCCGCCACTCGGGTGATCGAGGGAACTCGTTTTGAGATTTCGCGCCGATCGCTTAAGATCTCGGCGTGGGGATTTCTGCGCCCGGCAACAGCGCTACCGCGAAAGTGATCACAGGATTCGACCAACAGGCGGATGGGGTTTTGTGCTACCACGTCGACGGCAGCTCAACCATCGTGCCGTTAACCGTTAGGCGCCACCTGGAGGCTGGTGACCGAGTTGCGACAATCGGATCCTCGGGATTCTTGATCGACCGATGCCGAGCTAATCGGCGCTCTTCATTCCTCTACGCCTCAATCAGCCACGTTAGCGAACCGAAGCGATCCAAGCGAGGGGAGTGGTTCGTGCGCGCCGAATTGGCCGGAAGTGAAAGTCCGCTGACAGCCGTATTCGTGGCCGGTGATGCCTTGCGGCGGTACTTCTACTTAATGGAAGTCAACGAGTCGCTTTACTCCTTGTTGGGATGTGCACCCGACGCCCAGCCCGGCGCATTGCGCATGGCTTGGCGGCTTCGAAATCTGGAACTTCAAGCGTGTGGCAAGGGAGGGCCGGAATGCGCGTTGGTCGAGCGAGCCTTCAACATCCTCGCTCATCCTGATCTCCGCCGCTGTTACGATCAACTGCGCGTCGACGAGAACGCCGCGCCGCTGTTTCCCTACGGCGGCTCGGGCTCACTTTTGGTTGAAGGCGACCTCGCTGCCGACGGCTTAGCCTTCTTCGGCCGCCGAATCATCACATACCTGCCGGCGATGGAGCAGCGAAAGGTTTTCGTGCCGCTGCGCGCCTGCGAATTCCTACCCGATCGAATCGCTTACCAGGATCCCCGAAGGCGAATTGAGCTAGCCATCGACGAAACTCTGCTACCCGACCTCCACTGGGACGCCACTTGGAATACTTGGGGTGCCTGGCTCAGTAGCAGGGTTGAAATCAGTGCGACCTTCGTCAAGGCCGACAGGGTTCGGTTGCACAAAGACGCACGCGAGGTGCGAGCCTGGCTCACCGCGATTCCTTCACGGATGAGCCTTCGCCCACCGGCCGGCCTTTCCGCCGATATCGAACACGCGCGTGCCATTCGTCGCCTCCTTGGAGATCACGTCGATGTAATCGAGCGCATCCGAAGTGAGGCGCAGCGGCAGCCCATCGAACATAGCGAGACGCAAAGCTGGTTTGACGAACTCGGCGTGCCGCCCGAACTGAGGCCCGAGCACGCTATCTGGCAGCGTGACTTCGACGCCTACTATTTCAATGAGCTTCAAAATCGCGCCACGACTTGGTTTCTCTTCCGCCAGGAGTTCCTCTTCGTGCTTCCCACCGCTATCGTATCGGAAGTGCCAAAGCCGGGACACGCAACATATGTGTTCGCCAAACCGGCCGCCCTCGACTCATTCATCAGGGCCTACTCCGAGACGACGAGAGACGAAATACGCCGCAACCGCGGCAACAAAGCAATCGACTTGGGTTTCATCGGACGCGTGGTTCGAGGTCGACAAAAGAAGCGTTGGATGTCCGCGCTGCTCAGGCTCGTGGGCTGAAGCGGACACCCCACTCAAGCGCCTGTAGCGAACGACGAACCTGGCCGGATGCTCTGCTGCCACACGTGATCGTAAGCCTGCCTGGCGATCAACTGCTTCTCGTCGTCAGTGAATGGCGGCGTCGGCAACTCCTGGTAGATAAAGTCCAAGATAAATGTCTCCACCTCGGCCTGTGTTTGCTCCTTGTCTGTCCAACGTTCCAGAGGCAGCACCAAACGGCGAAGTGACTCCAGCAGTCCCTTACTCGCCTGTTTCACTCGCTCACGTTCTGCCTTGCCTAGATCGTCCTTCTTGAGCAGGTCGAAGATCGCAAGCTCCTCTTCGCTCAGACCCTCGTCGGCCGCGCGTCGCTGCTCGTCGTTTAGGATGCTTAGCAGGTCGACGAGTTTCGCGAAGGTATCCTCGATCGTAACGCGGTCTTTTTCGCGGTTGTAGTCGGCGACGATCTCAGAGTACTTCTTGAAGTAATCCATGCGAAGCGGATTCTGCGCGACCATCTGCGCCAGCTTGTCCTCCACCAACTGCCTGATGTCCTTCACGGCAGAAGCCTTGCGCCGGACTTTCGTTGCGAACTCGTCCCTCAGCTTCACCAAGTCGATCTTGCTGAGGTCGTAGAACTTGACCTCGGCTTCCGCTTCCGCCGGTTGGGCTGCCCGAATGGCCTCGTTGACAATCCGATGGAGTTCCTTCAAGAGATCCGTCACATCAGCTGTATCACGACGTTCTTCGAGCTTCTTATAGATAGCCTCGATGTTGTCGTGGCGTTCGGCGTAGGCGAATGCGGATGGCTCCATGACCAAAGCCTTGAACCGAATAAACACCTGCCGCGCCAGGATCTCGAAGCGGCGCTTCGATTCATCTGAAGTGTAGACAACATCGACCGCGTCGGCCAACGCCTGGATGCGTGCGAATCCCTTGGCACCCGTCAGCCGGGCGACGTCGAAACCGAGAGTGAGTAGGTGTTTCTCTGTCTCTCCAACGGCGTCCAGCAGCGCATGGACCCGCTCCTCGATTGGCGCGACAATCTCATCCTGCCCGCCGCCTTCATCACCGAGAGCGTACTGAGCCAACGCGGCTCGCAGGCTCTTCAACATTCCGTTGTAGTCAACGATGAGGCCGAAGTCTTTTCCTGGATAGACGCGGTTCGCCCTCGCGATAGCTTGCATGAGAGTGTGCGCCTTCATTGGCTTATCGATGTAGAGAGTCGAAAGGCATTCCACATCGAAACCAGTCAGCCACATGGCGCAGACAATCGCCACGCGGAACGGATGTTCCGGATTCTTGAACGCGGATTCCACGTCCACACGCTTGTCACCGACCTCGAATCCTTGCTTCATTCGCGCGCGATGGGGAATGATGTCGAAATTCCATTTCTGGAAGTGCGCAACCTCATTTTGAGCTTCGCTGATGATGATCTCAATGATGGTCTCTTCCATCCACCGCGCTTTCCCGCGGAGTTGCTGGATTTCCTGAGCGAGAACTTCCCGCTGACGCTCGTCGGCGGTGCTCGCAAGTTCAGCCTCTTTTTCAACGACCCGTCGCTTCGTCACTGCCAGTTCGGCTTGCCAGAGGGGTATGATCCGCTGATACATGCGTGCGCATGTGATCTTGTCGATGCAAACCAGCAGGGCTTTCCCTGACTCCCATCGCCCCGAGCAATGCTCCACGAAATCGTCGGCGATCTTATCCAACCGATCGTCTGCCGTGATCACCTCGTAGTCGTCACCCAGGAGCTTTTCGAGAAGGGCTTCCTTGTCCGGGTCGAGGTCAGCCTTCGCGATCGCGTCGGCGATTCTGTCATTCAAGTCGAGCCTGGCGACGCGCAGCTTCTCACCGCGATTCTCGTAGACGAGCTTTACAGTTGCGCCGTCTTCCTCGGACCGCCTGAAGTCGTAGCGCGAAACATAGGTCCCAAAGATCCGCTTGGTGAGGTTGTCGTGTTTGAACAGCGGCGTGCCGGTGAAACCGATAAATGCAGCGTTCGGCAGAGCCAGGCGCATGTTTCGGGCCAGTCGGCCCGCCTGAGTCCGGTGCGCTTCATCGGAAATGACGATGATGTCGTCTCGGGTGCTGTAGGGCTGACTAGGATCGACGTTCTGGTTGAACTTGTGGATCAGGCTGAAGACGAACCGATGGTTCTCCTGCAGCAAGGCTTTCAGCACCTCGCCCGAGCTTGCCCGCGGCGTCTTCTCGTCCGCGACACCACAGCCCACGAACGTCCTGTAGATCTGGCTGTCCAAGTCGTTGCGATCTGTCATCAACAAGAACGTAAACTTGGCGGAAATCCGTCTGCGGACCTTTTCTGCGAAGAAGGCCATCGAATACGACTTGCCGGACCCTTGCGTGTGCCAGAAGACTCCCAGCCGGCCAAGGTCCGGGTGAGCGGATTCCACTAGTTCGACGACGTGGCTTTCGGTAGTCCCTTCCGCGAAGACCGCTTCAGACTTCAGATCGCCGTCTGCGGCCTCAGAAACTGGCAGTTCGACAACCCGGTAGGTTCGACGCTTCTCAGGCGGGAACTCGGCCTTCAACTCTTCTTGGCGGGCAACGGACTCCACCGCGTTGTTCACGCCCAGCACCTGATGGTTCCGCGCAATCACCTTGCGCGTGGCGCCGGGCTTGCTGGTGTCAAAGAGGATGAAGTTCTCAATCAGATCGAGCAACCGATCGTGCTGCAGCATGCCGTTCAGCAGCACCTCGGCCTCAAGGCTTCCCTTGTCCTTCTCGTCGCCGCGCTTCCACTCGGTGAAGTGGTCCCATTCGCTCGTGATCGAGCCGTAGCGCGCCCGATGGCCGTTGCTTACGATGAGGAATGCGTTGTGATGAAACGCGTGGGCGATGACGTTCTCATCCAAGTAGTCCCGCAGGTTTCCGTCGAAGCCAGCTCGGATGTTCTTGTACACGGCTTTGAGCTCGATAAAGACCAGCGGCAGGCCGTTGACGAAGCAAACCAAATCCGCGCGCCGGTTGTACCCTGGCGTTCGCAGCCCTGTGATCTTCAACTCGCGCACTGCGAGAAAGCGATTGTTGGCCGTCGTCTGGAAATCAATTACCCGTGCCCGGGTTTCTCGAAGCTGACCCTGCGGGTCGCGGTATTTGACCGGCACCCCGTCCCGTATGAATCCGTAGAACTCACGATTGTGTTGGACGAGTGATCGAGCGGGATCATGCCTCGTTAACGTTGTGAGCGCCTCGTCGAGCGCGACGGAGGGAAGGTGAGGGTTCAGCTTAGCCAATGCTACCCGCAGATCCCTCCTGAGTACGATCTCCCTTTTATCGACGCGGCCTAGCGTCCCATCTGGGCCAAAGGTCTCCTGATTCCAGGCGTAAACGTTCTCCCATCCGAGCGCCTTTTCTAGATGCTCGGCGAAGGTAGCCTGGACCAGCCGGTCTTCGCTGTTGATATCCGTGTACGCCATAGCCCTAAACAGCCAGTTCGCCTCTCAGCAGCCGCGGCAGAAGCAGATCACGAGCGGCGATGAGTTTCGTATTCTGCTGCGACAAGACTTCGACCAGCCCAGCGGTGGCGTCGGCCTGTTCAGCGTACAAATCCTGCAGGCTGCGCGGCGGAATGAGGATCGGCACGGACTTGAGCACCGTCGAGTTCAGGTTGGGCATGGTCGCACCCTTGGCACGATTTGCGATGATGCCGGCCGTGTCGGGGGCTCCCAATGCGTCAAAGAGAAAGCGAGGATGGACCGCCGTCACGTTAGGCCGGATTCGCAAGCACCCGGTTCCGCATAGCCACCCGGTTTGTCTCTGCCCAACATACGCCCTCCTACCAATGTCCCCGCGTCTGCCATAGACAGTATCGCCCTCTTGAAGACGGTGCCTTGCGAGCGTCTCCGCCATTGACGCAGGTATTCGGGCAACGCTGGCCTCGTCGATCCGCAGATCCACCAGATCCTTTGGCATAACCACCGGAACCCCATCTTCGGAGTAGTCGGACTGGTGGAGTTGGCTGCCGAATGGCCCTGTTTGTATCCCATCACGGGGAGCGCAGACTCTCTCAAGTTCGACCCTGGTCCAGCCAGTTGGTAGCCCGTTGGCTATAGAAAGATGCTCGTGGCCGGGGAAGCGGAGCC
>CAYNDS010000114.1:6835-14123 GCA_964395885.1 uncultured Solibacteraceae bacterium
CAGCCGCGAGGATTGATCCAGCAAAGCCATCCGTCGACGGTTGTTCTCAATTAAATCGTCATAAGTCGCGAGGATCCCGACGATCTCCTTCTGGGTATCTGGAGAGGGAAGGGGCAACTCCAGTTGGCGAAGCACGCCCAAGTTGATGTGAGGGACACCGGAGCTCGAAGCGCGGTTCTTTATGGACTGCACTGTGTCTGGGTGACGAAAGTAGTAAAAAACAAACCTAGCATCTGCTTTGCCTGGATCGACAGTCAGCTTCATCTGACTCTGCGAGACGATGTAACGAGGGAATCGGGCTCCAGTTGGAATCAAACCAACCTGGCCGAGTGTACCCCGTTGGGTGAATACCAAATCGCCTGGATAGGCGGTGTTCGATATCAGTTGGTCAGCCTTCTCCTCGCGAACGAACACGAAGTCGTCGTCATGGAAGATACGGTCATTCGGCAGGTTCCCACCGCGGATCACCGGTACTCCTTCATCAACGTAGTCTCTCCCGGTTAGTTCGGAGCCAAATGGTCCTCCGACCAGGGCGTACTTGTGCGGAGCCCGGATTGACTCGAGCTTTACGCGCGGCCAACTCATATGCCGAGGCCTTCGAAGTTGGATTGAACCCTCGCGGCCAGAGCACACGCCTCTCGGTTCAGTTCAGCTATCTCGAGATGGATGTCACGCAGAGTCTGCTCGAAGTCGAAGTCCTCGTCTGTTTCGGCGGCGGCCACTCCTACATAACGGCCTGGCGTTAGACTCCAGTCGGCAGCTTCAATGTCAGCGCGAGTGACTATACGGCAAAGGCCAGTCACCGCTAGGAACGTGGAATCCGGGAATCGAGACAGAAGCCAGTGCGCTTGACGCTGGAAGTAGGCTGTCCGCTTGAGTTGCTCTACAAGGTCCTTGCGCCGAACGTCGAGTTCCTTCTCAAGGCGGCCGATTGCACGGCCGTCCCACTCCTCCTGCTTGGCTTCACCGTTTTGCCTCGACGCCCTCAATTCCTTTTCCGCCATTCCGACCAATCGCGAAGCGAGTTTAGCGACAAGATCGACGTCCTTAACCAGGTCGCGGCAAGCGGTGGCCAAGTGTTCGAGTTCCGAGAGGCGGGCGTGCTGGCTTGCAAGGTCGGACGGGCAGGACATCGTCCATTCCTTCGAGATACGGGCGGTCCACTCTTTCAGGGATGCGAAGCACGTCGCCGCCGCATCGTCGCGCTCCTTGGCGGGCTCCGCACCGGCCTGCCAAATCTTAATGTACGGCGAGGCTGCGTTGGAGAGTGCAGAGAACGCCTTCAGGAAAGCGTCGGCGCATTCCGCGATGACGGCCGCCTCTGTGATCGTTCGATCCAGGTAGCTCTGCACGAGCCCGATGAATCGGTCCGTTTGCCCACGATAGAGCCAGACGATGGCCGCCAGGTTCGCCTGTTGTTCCGGGGTGAAGTCGTAAATCTTCCGGGTGACCTTGCGATAGATGTTCCGGGCATCGAGCATCAGCACCTGATCGCGTCGATCATCAGGCTTGCTCCGGTCGAAATGCCACAGCTCGCAGGGTACCGTCCGCGTGTAGAAAAAGTTGGGCCGGATGGCGATCATCACGTCCACGTCACCGGTCTGGACCAGCTTGCGCCGAACTTCGGCCTCGCCATGGCCACCGCTGGACGCCTGCGACGACATAACGAATCCAGCTCGGCCTTTGGGTCCCAGGTAGCTGTGGAAGTAGGAGATCCAAAGATAGTTGCCGTTCGAGACCTTTTTCGCCTTGTTGACGCCGGGCAGGCCGAATGGCAGGCGTCGATCGTCCTTCACCTTCTCGGCATCCACCATATCCACGTTGAACGGTGGATTTGCCATGACGAAGTCACACTTGCCGTAGAGCTCATGAACGTCTTCGTAGAAGGTGTTGGCTTCGCGGATGTCCCCTTCGAGCCCATGGACCGCGAGGTTCATCTTGGCGAGGCGAATGGTGGTGGCCGTCTTTTCCTGGCCATAGAACGTGACGCGGTGCGCGGTGTCCTGACCCAGCCGCTCAATGAAATGGCTGGATTGGACGAACATGCCGCCGGAGCCACAGGCTGGGTCGAAGACTATTCCGTGATCGGGCTCAATCACGTTCACAATCGTCTGGACCAAAGAGGGCGGGGTGAAGAACTCACCTGAGTCCTGCGCGCCCTGCATGGCGAACTTCATCAGGAAGTATTCGTAGATGCGGCCGAAGACGTCGCCGCTGGCGGCGCGCAGCGTGGCGCTATCGAAGACCCGAAGCAGATCTTCAAGCAGGTCGTTGCCGAACTTTTCGTAGTCCTTCGGCAACTGGCCAGCGAGCGGCTCGAAGTCGCGCTCGATGGCGTTCATCGCTTCAACGATGGCGGCGCCGAGGTTCGATCCCTTGGGCAGGCTAACCAATTCGTCGTAGCGGGCTTCATTCGGAAGCATGAGCGCTCGTCGCTTGATGAAGTCGCCCTTCACCAGCTTGCGCTTCGGCATCTTGCCTGCGGACTGCTCATCCTCGATCTGCTTCATCGCGGCGTCGTAGCGGTTGGTGGCGTGCCGCAGGAAGATCACACCGAGCACCGGCATGCAGTATTCGGATGACGTCAGCTTGGAGTTGGCGCGCAGGTTGTCCGCAGCAGCCCACAGGCTATCTTCGAGCTTCTCGATATCGTTCAGAGCGGTTTGGCTCATGTGGTTAAGCAAACAGTATCCCAGGCGCCGTGAGGAACCCGATTCTCCGCGGTGAATCCGCGCGTTTTGTTCTTTGTATTGTTTCACTTTCGCGTGGCTCCTCGCATTGGTGGACAGAATCGGACACGGTTCGAACGTGTCGGTCGTACCGACGGGCGCTCCCGCCGCCGGCTCGCGCTCCCAGTGCTGCCCGGCCACCAGGAGCATCGTCCACAGGGACGAGACTTTGCTCACGAACGTGCGCGAAAATGTTCTGACAAGATGAAGAGTATGCCACTGGCACGAGATATCTTCGACGACCCGGACGCGTTCCGGGGTTTGCTTACCGCCACAAACGACGGCGTGGCCGAGCGTCAGTTTCTCGACCGGAAGCAAGTGCCTTTCCCATCAGTAAGCGGAGCCGTTTTGGACAAGGATCTCAATAGATTTTTGGATCAGGTGGTCGAAACTGTTTCTGCCTTCGCCAATGGGAACAGGGACGCAGGTCTGCTGGTGATTGGGATTGCGAAAGACGGGCAGATTCTGGGGATCGATCACCTGACGGAACACCAGCGGTTGAGGCTCAGCAACTTCAACGGCAGATTGCGAAACGAATACTGCCAGGCCCGGAGCCATCCCTTCACGGTCGGCCACGAAACAAAGCATGTTCTCTTCATCTACGTGCCGTACACTCCTAACGCCATCTGTGAGACCGCCGATAATGAGCGGCGGGCATGGATGCGAAATGATCTTCAGAACATACCGTTGACACCTGATCGCCGCGCTGCAGTTGAGCGAGACAAGGGCGTTGCGAGCTTTGAAAACGGCCGCGCTCTGAACTTCAGCGAAGATGACATCGACATGGATGTCTTGGCTCAGTTTCGCCAATCTTTCTTGACGGACCCGACCGCGTTCAGCTACGGCACGCCGGAGTTGCTCAAGAAAGCTGGCGCAATCGAAAGAGAGAGAAATGGGACCTCCTGGATCACTAACGCGGGCCTCTTGTTTTTCGGCAAGAACCCCCAGGAGAGATTTGCCCGGGCATATATTCGATTGATGAAGTTTGACTATAGAGCGGATGATCCCGCTGGACCAGGGCTGCCATCCGTCGATAAGACCTTCGACGGTCCGCTGACAGTGCAGCTTCGAAACATTCGCGCCTTTCTCCAGAGTTCCGGCTTTTTCAAAACATACCAGCGCCGTGCCGCTCGAGGGGGTTTCATTGATGAACCCGAACTGCCCTTCATCGCAGTCGATGAAGCGATCGTCAACGCGGTAGGTCACCGAGATTATGCAGTGAACGCTCCGATTGAGGTTCGGCTGTATAGGGACGCATTAATTCTCACGAACCCAGGGCGAGTTTTTCAATCCGGCCACGATCTGCCTGACGAGTTTCAGTTAGAAAGAACTGAGCTGGACAGCGCAACCCGTAATCCTAAGATCGTAGAGTGGTTACGCACGATGAAGGATGCGAACGGGCGCGCCTTTGTGCAACTGCTCAGCGAGGGGACCAAGCGCATGACGAAGGAGATGCTGCAGCTTTCCCTTCCGTCTCCTGAGTTCCATCTGAATCCGTTTGCGTCGAAGTTGATTCTCTACAGCCGGGCGGGAGAGCGCGAGGCCGCGTATCGGCGAGAATCGATCGCCACCACCGAGTTCGCTAATCTTTTCAGTTTGAGGATTGATCCACCGGCAACAGGAATCGGAGATGAGCAACGATGGGACTTCATCTGGGCCCTGAACCTCGCACTGATGAATCGATTGAAGAGCGAAGGTTGGTTCGTGGATAGCTTTCGTTTTGGCCGCATCACGGTGCACCAGCGGAACACTGCTGTGCGGCTGCCTCCCGCCGTCCAGCGCTTCGTTCGAATATTTCCTGCCTATAGCCTGCATGTCAAGCAGTTCTTTGGTCGCGTCTACCTTTGTGTGGATTACGATGTCCAGGTTAAGAACGCGCTCCGATTGCGCGATTTAGCTCGGTTCATGGAGGTGAAGGAGTTCGAGGGTCGACGTGCATTGGTGCGACACCAAGAATGGCAAGACGCGAAGTTGGTCGAGTGTAGCGCGGAGCGGTGCCGCGCTACGTTGTTTGAGTCCAATCAATTGGTAACTGTTCCAAGCGATCAGGTTTATCCGTTGATTCCCACATGGCGGCTTGCCGAGATAATGCAGGGAGCAGGTGTGAACGAAGATCTGCATCGACGGGTGAAGGAGGAGAGCCTTTCGCTGCGACCCAAGGCGGCCCGATTGAGAGCGGAAAAGACAACTGCCGCAGTTGATCAACTGGCACAAACGATCTTCCCGATTAGTGTATTGGACAGGACCGTTCAGCTCGATCAAAACCCAGTTCTACTTCCCCGGCAAAGCGATCGAACAGACACGCTGATCCTCCATACGCTGGAGGAGCCGACCGTCCGTTTCGACCATCAACACGAGACGAAGGACATTCGTGAAGGAATCACGAGGTTTGGGGCATACGAGGAACACGAGCGGACAATAGAACTTATACCCGTCTGCACACCGGAAGTGCGGGACCAGATGGCTTCATTGATCGAAAGGCTAAAGGCGGGGAGCTTTCGATATAAGGGCGCAGAGAGAACATTCAAGGCGCGGCTTCAATACGGAACGATCACTACGGCGCCGGACCCAGAGTCGATTGTTAGCGAGATCGAGCGATTAGTCGCGGAGCGACCGGAGTGGAGAGGTGACTCCAGTCTCAATCGGATCTTCCTGGTTTACGCTCCTACCGCCAACTGGGCGTCGGACGACGCGTCGGCACCCTACTTTCGAGCGAAGCGGGTGCTCCTTGAAGCGGGCATACCGTGCCAGATGGTGAATCAGCCAACCTTAGCCAATCCAGATTGGAAAGATTTGAATCTTGCCCTCAACATCGTTGCGAAATGCGGTGTGACACCATGGGTCTTGCCGGAGTCAATCCCCGATGCTGACTTTTTTGTCGGCCTCTCCTACACGCAGGGTCGCGATAATGCACAAGAGAAGTATCTCGGGTATGCCAACGTCTTTAATCAATTTGGCCGGTGGGAGTTCTACACCGGCAGCGGCGAAACCTTTCCCTATACGGAAAGAGCCGCGCATTTCGAACGATTAGTTCGCTCGACCTTGGAGAGGCTCGCGAAGCAGCATTCACTTCAGCCTTCACCGAACATTGCCTTCCACTATTCCGCAAAGTTTTCGCGCGAAGATAGATCGGCCATACTTGCGGGAGCCAGGGCTATTCGACCTAATGGAAGGTACACATTCGTCTGGCTCAACTCTCATCACATTACTCGGTTCTACGACCAAAAACCTGAATCCGACGGGAGCCTGCAACGAGGCGGGTATGTAATTACAGGACCGGGCCAGCTCTACATCTCAACAACCGGCTTCAACCCGTACAGGAAATCGCTGGGAACACCAATGGTGTTGGAAGCAAACGTACATGTCGAAGTCGCGCCAGGTTCCCCCTCACCCACAGTTGACCACAAGGCGGTTGCTGCTCAGATCCTGAGCTTGACTAAGCTCAATTGGGCCTCTACAGATTCGTTGTGTGGTGAACCCATCACGACGAAGTATGCAGGAGATATAGCGTATCTCACGGCTGCGTTCCTGCGGCAAAAGGCCACTTTCAGGTTACATCCGATTCTGGAAGCGACACCCTGGTTCATTTGAGCGACGCAATCGAACCGGCGGAACACTTGGAAAGTGGCCTCACGCTGTTGAGCGAATCGCTATTGGTTGCACTAAACCAGTCCGCACATTGATGAAACTTCCGCTGCGCGAAATTGCCCCGTTACGAAATAGTTGTCCGACCAGAGCCAGGGCGTGCTGGGCAATCAACGAGTTCACGAATGGCTCTTGCCTTTCCAAGGCCGCTGCGGCGCTGCAACTTGGACCATCCTCGGGTGCATCGTTCCTGAGAATCTCTGGGAAAAGCTCGGTGACAGTGCGGAGCCGCACCTTGCTGCGGCGGTTTCGTGCATTTAGCGGCTGCCCGACGATGTACTGCCCTCGGTCGGACAGGTTGCCCAGGTCGAGCCAATACGCAACACGGCTTTGACGGCCCTCAGTACAGAACCGGATGGTACGCCGGGCAGCACGAGTATCGACGCAGCCAATCACGATGTCGAATTCGCCGACCTTCGATTGCTCGGTCAGATGCTCCGGCACCGCCTCCCAGCGGAGTCCCCAGAAGAGGTTCAAACGGTTTACCATCACGACCGCCTTGAACAGACCAATCTCTGATTGGCAGAACGGCTGCCGAACGCAATTGGATGGGGAGATCACGTCGCCGTCCATCAGCGTGACCTGTAGGCCGCCGGGGTGCCCGCCAACCAGCATGGCCTGGTGGAGGTACGGCAAGCCAGCCGCGATAGCGGACCCATTGCCGCCGCATCCGACAACGAGGACGCGGACGGTGCGCCGGAGTAGCTCAGGTTCCAGATAGTGCATCTCGTCCCTACCTTTCGCGCGTAATGAATTCCTGAAGTGTCTCGCCGGCTGGCACCAAGTGCACTTTGGGGAATGTCCCTTCAGTGTTGGACAACTCGGACCAGAGCGCGAGAAAGCCGCCTGGGTGCTTAGACAGGCGCCGAACTCCGGTTTGGTGCGTGAACTCGCTCCCATAGAAGGCGCGCTCC
>CAYNDS010000115.1:0-13981 GCA_964395885.1 uncultured Solibacteraceae bacterium
GTCCAGCCGCGCCGCCCAGTACGGAACGCCTCGCGCCAGTTGCTCACTGTCGAGGACCGTGCCGGTCACTTCCCGAAACCAGGTCTCACCGGAGAATGGTTTTCGCGGAGCGGGCGCCATCGCTTCCGCTTCCTCGGGAAACTCATCCGCGCCGGGCGCCAGATACTTTCGATAGGCAAAGTACGGCGGGTCGACGTGATAGTGGACCGGAACCGTATCCGCCGCGCGAGACGTTCCGCGCCACAGCAGGCTGGCCCCGCTGACGGCGAGCAACTGCCGGCGAGTGATCATTTACAGCAGAACTTCGGGCAGCACGCGCCCTTGCATCCCGTCGGCGCGCACGCCGAGAATCGCCGCCGTGGTCGGCGCCATGTCGATATGCGAGATCGGCCGCTCGGTTTCGCCCTTCTCAAGCCCGGCGCCCAGCGCCAGCATCCACATGTTGCGGCAGGAGGCGTCGCCGCTGCGGTGATTCAGGAAGCCGTTGGCCGTGTCCATATCGCCGTCGCGGCCCAGCTCCGGAAGGATCAGCATCGTCGTGCGGTCCTTGTACTTCGGGTTGGCCTGCACTTCATCCCACAGCATGCCGGTGAGCCGGTCTGTCTTCGTGATCGCCTGCAGATACAGCGAGTAGGAACCCCAGTGCGCCACGTCCATGTCCCAGAAGTTCACCAGCAGGAGACGCGGCGCGAATTCCCGCATCACTTCGCGCGTGATGAAGAAGGTCAGCTCATCGCCCGATGTCGGTGCTTCCGGTCCGTTGATGAACTCCGCCAGACCACGCGTCAACGTGGCGCGGACACTGCGGTCCAACTCGCGCCCGCCCCGGAAGATGGTCCATCCGACACCCTCGTAGCCCTCATGCAGGATCGTTTCCAGGCGCCGTTGGACGTTGTCGCGCACCGCGACGCCGCCTTCGACGGGCTTGGCCACGATATCCTTCACGGCGTCCAACAGCAGTTGCTTCGGAAGCACGACGTTGGCGCCATAGGGCATTCCGTAGTCGCGGAGCGCGCCGTAGCCCATGTTGGCAAAGCTCTTGTTGGTGGCGATCACCCAGGCGTCGGTGGTCTTGGCGCCGCTCGCCTTGCGGTAGTGTTCGAAAACGGTCGGCGAGGCGGGCAGCTCAAAGCCGAAATCATCCACGCGCTGCCAGTTGCCCGTGACGATGCTGCCGGTGGAATTGAAGTGCGACAGCACGCCGGAATTCACGCAGCTGCGGAAGAAGCGGCCCTCCGGCCGCAAAGCATTCAGCCGGGGAATGTTTCGAACACCCTCCGGCGAGAATGTTTCCGAGTACCGCACCCCGCCGCCGAACGTCACCAGAATGACCTTGCGCTGGCTGGAGGCGCGGTCCGCTGCTTCCAGCCAGCGCGGCGCGAAGCCGAACGGCAGCAGACGATTCGCAATCGTCAGCCCGGCCGCTTTCAGAAACTCACGCTTGCGCAGCACGATCAGTACTCCGTGATCTCGCCGCCCGCGATCTTGCGCTTCGACTTTCCGCCGAGATCGAGCGGCGTGTCGTAGCCCGGCAGAATGCGCCCGTCCGGCGAATAGTACGGACCGATATCGCACGCCATGCTGCCCTTGCCTTCTTCGACGAACGTGATCGAGGTCACCAGCTTCGCCGACTTGTAGCCGTAGCGGGAGGGGTCGATCACGCGCAGCGGCGCTCCATGGTCGTCGGTCAATGGCTTGCCCGCCATCGACAGGGCAAACAGGAAGCGCGGATTCCGCAGCTCTTCAAAAGTGAAGTACTCGTACCACTTGTCGGCGCAGTCCAGCCGGATCGCCTTCGCCGTCCGCTTCGGCTTCGCCAGATCCAGCAGCGCGCCCCAACGGAAGCCGCCCCAGGTGGCGCGTGACGACCAGCACTGCACACACTTCATCCGCGAACTCTGCGACTCCTGCGGCAAGCCGCGCAGTTGGGCAACGTTCAACGAGGTGGGTTTCTCCACCAAGCCCTTGATCTGCAGCTGATAGGTGGCCTGGTTGATGGGCGGCACCGGGTTGTACCACATCAGCTTGAAGCTGTGCTCATTCGGGATGTCGGTGGGCAGCAGCAGACGCGGTTTATCGTTCGGCCCGGCGAGGGCGGAAGCGGATGCAGCGGCCAGAAATGCGCGGCGCTTCATGTCAGTTTGGCCTTGATTTTATCGCAGCCAGCGAAACGATTTGGTTTGCGGTCACTTTCGTCCGGCGCGTCTGCGTGCCGTCCAGCCAAGTCACCTGGACCAGGTCCGCCTGCACGGCGCCACCCAGCCCGAAATGGAGCCGCAGGTCCGACTGCGACAGGTAGCTGCCGCCGCTTCGCATCTCCTGCACCTGCTTGCGCCCTTGCGCCTCCACCGTCACGCGCGCCCCCACCGCTGACGGCGGCAGGTCCACAATCAGCCAGTTGCCTTTCGGTTGCGCCGCCATGCGCCAGAGCGACGGCGCCTCATTCTGGTGATTGATCAGCACCTCCAGCGCTCCGTCGTTGTCGATATCGCCAACGGCGAGCCCGCGGGAGGAGTGCGGCTCCACCACGGCCGGACCCGCCGCTTCCGAAATGTCGTCGAATGTGCCGTCGCCACGGTTGCGATACAGGATCGCGCGGTCCCTGTACTTCACCGGCAGCCGCAAACGGTCCACTTCCGGAAAGACATGCCCGTTCACCAGCAACAGCCCCGGGCGTCCGGAGTTGTCGAAGTCCAGAAACGCGCAGCCCCAGCCGACAAAGCGGGTATTGCGCGCCAGACCAGCCGCCGCCGTCACGTCGTCGAACACGCCCTCGCCGCGGTTGCGATACAGCGTCTCCCGTTCATCGGAAAAGTTCGTACGGAACAGATCCAGCCAGCCGTCGCCGTCATAGTCGCCGGCAGCTGCGCCCATGCCCGACAGCGCCCGCCCGTTCTCATCGAACGCCGCCCCGCGCAGCACCGCCTCTTCACTGAACGTGCCGTCGCCATTGTTGCGGTAGAGCAGGGAAGGCGTCTGATCGCAGGCCACATAGACGTCCACCCAGCCGTCGTTATCGAAATCGCCAGTCGCCACGCCCAGCGCATAGTGCCCGCGCGGAGCCGCCACGCCGGACTCCTTCGAGACGTCCGTCAGCTTCCCGCCATCGTTGCGAAACAGATGATTGTGCCGGAAGGGCAGTCCGCGCGGGCCGCAGTTCACTGCCATGCCGCGATAGAAGCAGTACGGATTGGCGCCGGGCGGAGGCGTCGTCGCGGGGTCAAATTCCAGATAATCGGCGACAAACAGATCCAGGTCTCCATCGCGGTCATAGTCGAGAAACGCGCACCCGGTAAAGTAGCCGCCTTCGGCCACCGTCGCCTTGCGAAAGCGTTTGCCGCCTTCGTTGCGCAGTAGCTCCACCTTGCCCCAGGACGTCACCACCGCATCGACGAATCCATCGCTGTCGAAATCGCCCGCGCACAGCCCCTGCGACCACTGGTCCTTGGTCGCGACGCCGGTCTCGGCCGTGACATCGACAAAGCGCCGTCCGCCGACATTGCGAAAGAGCCGGTTCGAACCTCCGGCGCCCGACAGCACAAACGCATCGAGAAATCCGTCGCGATCGTAGTCGATCCAGCCCGCGCCGCTTCCGGTTGTCTCGATGATGAAGCGCTTGGTTTCCGTGCCGCCATTCGGAAAGGCGTGGACCAAGCCGCGCTCCCGCGCCACGTCACGAAAGTCCGGAGACTGCGCCAGCAGCAGCAGCGCGGCCAGGATCACTTCTTGCCTTCCAGCTTTTTCAGGAACTCCGTGAATTCGCCTTCCGGCGGCTTCTGTAGTTTGTCCAGCGCAGCCTTGGCCGCCCGCGCCTTGTCCATGCGGCCCGCATTGCGATAGGCCAGCATCAGGTTATAGAGAGCCGCTTCGTGGTTCGGCTGCCGTGTGGTGACGCCTTCCAGCAGTGCGATCGCCTTGCCGTACTGCTTGTCCTGCGACTCGATCTTCGCCAGGGCGAGCGCGGCTTCGGCAAGCCCCGGACTCAGTGCCAGCGCCCGTTCGAGACGTGGGCGCGCCTCGGCGGGCTTGCCTTCCGCCTGCAGAATCTGGCCCACCTGAAACTCCGCCGCCGCGTCCGATGGATTCCGCTCCAGTTCTTTCTCAAACTCCGCGCGTGCCGATGCCAAGCCCGCCGCACCCTGCGCCTGCAGCAGCAGTACGCGGCCCAGACGGAAGTGCAGATTCAACGCTTGCGGCGCCTTGGCGATCGCTTTGCGAAACTCCGCCTCGGCTTCCGGCAGCTTACCCTGGATCTCCAGAATCTCCGCGGACAGCTGATGGACGCGATAGCTGGACGGCGCCCGTTGATACATCGCAAAGACGGCATCGTTCCACGCGCGCAGGTGGTGCCGGGCCACCTGGTACAGCACGTCGGCGTCGTTGGGATAAGCGGCCTGCAACTCCTGCAGCGCCGAGGGAACGCATTGGGCTAGCGCAATGCCCGCCAGACGCTTCAAGCGAGCATCGTTCAATGTGCGCCATTGCCGGTCGAGCGCAGTCAAATCGGCGCCGCCGCAGCCGCGTTGTCCCAGCGTGGCGAGCTGCCGGAACAGATCTCGCGTGGGACTCTCGGGCGCCGCCTCCAGCAGCCTGGCCGCCTCCGCATACTTCCCTTCGCTGAAGGCGCGCACACCGGGCTCCAACGCGTCCTGCGCCAGCAGCAGCAGGCTCAGCGCGCTAATGATTGGCATCGTCCACCACCAGGTCGATGTCGCCGAACCGGTGTTTCGCCTGCCCTTCAAAATAGCGGAAGCTCAGGATCGGCGGCGGTCCGGGTGCGATGGACTTCGGCGGTGACACCCGTGCCGAAGCACTCTCCGTCAGCAGTTCCACGCGACCGGAGGCGGCGATCAACTCCAGCAGGAGCAGCAATGCGGCGGTCATCCCAGCAGCCACTCCTGAAGCGCCTTCTGCAGTGCGGGCAGCGCCACGCGTCCCGCCGGAACCCGAAACTCCGCCGGCGCAATCACCAGCGCCTCGTCCATGCCTTCCGCCACGTACACCATCGCCGTCCGGTTCTCATAGTCGACGTACTTGCGCGGCTCCCGCCAGATGTATTGATACAAGATCTCCAGATCGACGTAGCTGCCCAGCATGTCCGCCTGCGTCGGGATGGGATTGGACGTCTCCTGGTCGGCATAGATCAACAGGCTGGAGAACGGCTTCATCTTGTTCCGGATGCCGAAGCCCACGGTCAACAGTGTCGGACGTGCGCGGCGGATCGCCTGCACCGATGCCCACTCGACGAAGGTGTTGTTCACCAGCAGCGTGCCGTTCCCACTGAGCAGCGTTGCGCGCAGAAATTCGCCCAGCGCCGGATCATGCGCGAACTCGCTTTCGCCCGCCACCGCCTTCAGCCCCTTTAGACGCTGCCCCAACTGGCGCGGTCCCTGGATCTTTTCCGTCTCGGTGATCTTGCGGACTTCCTCCATCAGGCGCGATCGATACTTCAGCAGCCGCGCATAGCTCAGCCGCACCGTCTGAGGATGCTTCGCGGTGGCAGCCATCGCCTCGCCCGTTTCGACGCACCAGGAGGAGTATTCGCCATAGCGCTCCGCACACTGGTCCAGCAGCGAACCCAGCAGCAGCGCCGTCGATTGCGCCGGATCCTCCGGAGTGTCCAGGGCTACCATCCGGCCCTGCTCGCGAATTCGCAGCCACATCCGGTCCGTGCCCACGGGCATGTCCGCCGGACTGGTGACCACGATCGCGCGCCGATGACCCCGCGCCCGCACCTGCTCGTCTAACTGCGGATCGAGAATCGAAAACAGCCGCGCAATCTCGCGCCGCCACTCGGCGTAGTGCGCGTTGCGATTGAGGAAGTCCACCTGCGCCAGCGTGAACTGCCCCCTCGGCCAGTTCTGCGGCGTCACGCCCATCTTTTGTTCGATCGCTTGAAGCGGCGCGAAGAAGCTCTCCGGTGCCTGCTTGAGCAACGCCGCCAGGCGAAGGAAGTAGTCGCGCTCGGCCGGAAACAGTTCCGGCCAGTTGCGCGCCTGATCCGTCATGTAGCCGCCGAAGGTGACTGGACAGAAATCGAAGCTCGGTACCGTCATCCTGCTTCCCGCGCCATCGTCCCTATTCTATGCGGGCGGATCGCACCGGGTGCCGGTATCGCGTCACCGGGATTCCCGCACCGCGTTGGCATCCAGCCGGAACCCCACCTTGCCGTAGACCGAGTCGGAATCTTCAATCTCGAGAATCCCCGCCACCGTCACCGCGCTCTCAAACGTCACGCGCGCGGAACCCGTCGTCACGTACACCGCGACAATCTGGTTGGCGGGCGGCGGCGGCGTGTGGATGCACATCCCGGCGCCGGGGACCAGCAGAAACTGCGTCGCCGATTCATCGTCGTCCGACAACGGCACCATGTAGCCGGTCAACTGCACGGAGGCGCCATGCCACTTGCGCAGCGCCGGAGCCAGCTCTCCGGTGCGCACGTTCAAGCCGCGAAGCAGGCGCCAGTCCAACTCCTTGTAGTGCGACAGGTCGAGCCCTTGCGGCTTCCCTTCCGGATCTTCCACTCCCGGCGCGGGCAGCCGTTCCGGCGGCGCTTGCCGTACCGCCTCCGCGGTCTCCGCCGTCTCCACCGCGCGGAACTTCGGCCCACCGCAGGAGGCAAGCAAGACCGCGCCCAGCGCCACCACCCGCACGCTTACAGCCTCACGCTGAGACCATCGCTGAGGGCGTTCCGATACGCCTTCACCGCCGGGACGAAGCCGATCAGGATGCCTGCCACCGCAACGGCGCCCAGATACACCCAGCCGGTCGGCGTGGGCGGCTGCACCGGCAGATACAGTCCGAAGCGCTGCTCCACGATCGGCTGTGTCGCAATCGACAGGCCGTAGATCAGCAGCACGCCAAGGATCGAGCCCAACAGCGCCAGCAGGCCCGACTCCAGCACCAGCAGCAGCACGATCCGCCGCGGACCCGCCCCCACCGCGCGCAGGATCGCCATCTCCCGCCTTCGCTCATTCAGCGATGTGTAGAGCGAAACCAGCATGCCCAGCAAGCCGACAATCAGCACGAAGATCGTGATGACCTGCAGCGCATCTTCCGCATAGCCGAGCGTCCGCCACAGCTCGTCCAGCGCCACGCCCGGGATGATCGCCTGCAGCGGCTCGGCTTCATAGGTGGAGATCTCGCGCTGCAGCCGCAGCACGTCGATTCGCGACTTCATGCCCAGCAGCAGCGACGTGATCTGCTTGATCTCCAGCTTGTCCTTGGTCAGTTGCGAGGCGGGAATCTCTTCGCCGGGCAGCGGCGGCGCGCCCTCCTGCCAGTCCGCATGCACCGCCGACATGCCATAGAGCGAAATGTAGACGGAGCGGTCCACCGGCGTGGCCGTGCGTCCCAGAACGCCCACCACCGTGAACGGCTTATCGTTGTGATCGAGAATGCCCTTGGCCGCCGCGACGCCGTGCGTGATGACGATGCGGTCACCCACTTTGTGCCTCAGCTTTTCGGCTACCTCGGAACCGAGTACGACATCAAACACCCCGTCGGGCAGCCTTCCGGAGGCAAACTCAATCTTCCGCCCGCGCCGATAGCGGTAGTGCTCATAAAAGTCGTTCGTTGTTCCCACCACGCGATAGCCGCGATAGCTGTCGCCCAGCGAGTACGGGATCGACCACTTCACCGCCGGATGCTCCGCAAACCGGCGATAGCTTTCATAGGTGATGTTGTTCGTCGCCTGTCCCATGCGGAACACGGAGTACAGCAGCAACTGCAACGACCCGCCGCGCGCGCCCACAATCAGGTCCGTTCCGGAAATCGTTCCCCGAAAGCTTTCCCGCGCGCCGGACCGCACGTTCTCGACGCCCACCAGCAGCGCCACGCTCAACCCGATGGAGAGCACCGTCAGCCACGTCGTGAGCTTGCGGTTCTTCAACGAATGCCAGGCTAAGGACAGGACCAGCATGGTTAGACGGCCTCCGCGACGGGCGCAACTGCCGCCCGGTTGATTTCCGTCAGCGAGACGACGCGATCGAAAAGACGTTCGAGCGTGCGGTCGTGGCTGACAAAGATAACCGTCGAACGCGCCTCCCGCGCAGCGTCGAAGAGGAGTTCGATAAACCGCTCGCGATGGTCATGATCGAGCGAGGAGGTGGGCTCGTCGGCAATCACCACCTCCGGCGTCCCGATCAGGGAGCGGGCCGCGGCAACGCGCTGCTGTTGACCCACGCTGAGCCGCGTCACATCTTCATTGAGCAGCGCCGCAATGCCCAGCCGTTCGGCGACATGGCGCGCGGCCTGGTCGAGGCTTTGCCCGTTCAGCCGCTTGCGCCGCTCCGGGGAAAGCCGGCACGGCAGCGTGATGTTTTCGGCCACGTTGAGATACGGGATCAGGTTGAACAACTGAAAGATGTAGCCGATGTGCGAGCCGCGAAAATGGTCCCGCTCCGAGGCGGACATCGCGCGCAGGTCGCGGCCGAGAATCGAGATCTTGCCGGAATCGGCCTTCAGTACGCCCGCCATCAGGCCCAGGAGCGTCGTCTTGCCGGAGCCTGAAGGCCCGAACAGAAACAGCCTCTCCGCCCGATGCACCTGAAACTGCGGAATGTCCAGGACCGGGCGGCCGGTGCGGTAGGCAAACTGGAGCTGTGCGATGTCCACTGCGGGGGCGGCCGTTGCACTCATCGCCCACCAGTGTATCGAGCGTCAGCGGGGAAGCGTCAGGACGCCCTTGTCGCTGCGAATCTCCACCCCGGTGGAGCCGCCGGCTCCCACTGCCTGCACCTTCACTGAGGTCAGCGACGGATACGCCTTCGTGACCGCGAAGCTGACTTTGGAGCCGCCCAGCGGCTGATTGCAGGCAACGGCGAAGTCCGCGTCGATGGCCGCATGGTCGGCTTCTTCCTGCTCCACCTCGACGCTCTTGGGCGTGATCTTGCAGCCAAGCGAGGCGTCCAGAATCACCATCTGTGGAAAGGACGCCTTCAACTTCGCCAGCGCATCGGCCTGCTTCTTTTTGTCGGCAGCCGTTTTCGGGATGTACTCAAAGCCGACGATTCCCATGGCGGGCGCATGGAACTCAATCTCGCCGGTCTTGCCTTCGATGGCGAAGTTGATCTCGGCCGCGCCATGATCGTGGGCCTTCTGCGTTTTGGCGTGTGTGTGTTTTTTCGCCTGACCGGAAGCGGCGACAGAGACAGCCAGGAGGACCAGGAAGTAGCGCACGGGGTTCAATCCTTATAGGGTTCGATTTGATTGGAACTGAGCTTGAAGCTGACATCGCCGTAAGGACTGCGCTGCGTGGCGATGTCGAGCTTGCCGTGGACCCAAACCGGGTCCCAGAAGCTGATCTTGGTCTTTTTGCCGTTGTCCATCTTCACCATGACGATCTGGTTCGGCGGCGGCGGCGGCGTGTGGATGCAGGCACCGACATAGGGCACCAGCAGGAACTCGGTCGCTTCTTCCTCTTCGTCCTCCAGCGGGACCATGAAGCCGGGCACTTTGACCCGCTTGCCTTCGACAGCCTTGAGCGCGTCGGTCTTTTCGCCGGTGCGGTAGTTGAGCCCGCGAAGAGTGCGCCAGTCGACGCGAGCCGACTCCTGCGCAGAGAGTGTGCCCGCGCCACCCAGGGCGAGAGAAGTAAGGAGAAAACGCCGTCGGTGCATCAGGACTTCCTCTCTTGAAGATAGCGGAAAGAGGATGGCGATGGCGGAGAGGTTCAGTGCGACAAAATTTTCCGCCTACCCGCAAGAGTTTCCCAAAAAGCGCCGATGAGCGCAGTGTGAGCGGGCTACAGCAGTCCGTTCAGACCTCAAGCAGAAGGAACTCCGATGACCACTTCCGTTTCGTTCGAGAAGCACAACATTGACGACTTGATGTCGAAGATGGACCGCCGCGAGTTGGATTCGCTGCCGTATGGCGCGATTCAGCTCGACCGGATGGGCAACATTCTGTTCTACAACCAGGCGCAGGCCGATATCGCCTCCCGCGACGCCAACACCGTGATCGGCAAGAACTTCTTCAACGAAGTGGCCCCTTGCACGAAGCGTCCGGAGTTCTTCGGCCGCTTCCAGGACATTGTCCGCAACGGCAAGTCGGTGGCGTCGTTCGAGTACATCTTCGACTACAACATGCGCCCCACCAAGGTGACGGTCAGCATGAAGAAGTCGGCGGGTGACGATAGCTACTGGGTGTTCCTAAAGCGTCTCTAGCAAACTGCCGATGGATTCGGCAGAATGCAAGCAAATCGGTTGACGGAAGAGGATCTCTTCCGCGTTCTCGCAAGCCTGATCGAATCGGAGTTGCGAAATCTGCGGCGGTCCTCTTCCGGCCCGGCGGCCCTGCTCGACGAACTGGGGCCCCGGCAAGGCTGGACGGAAGAGACACTGATCCGCGGCGCGGCGCACGGTGTGCCGTCACTCGAAGTCGACTCGATTGAGTGGCTGGCTCTCGCCAGCACCGTCAACCGCATGTTCCACCTCTTCGAGCACGGCATCGAAGAGTACCTCCTGCGGCGGCGCAAGCTCGGCGAGTGGGCCAACATCGTCTGGCAGGCGATGGAGCGGCGTCCCGATGAAATCACCTTCCACACCTCTGGAAGCACCGGCACCCCCAAGACGGTCACCCACCGCGTCGAAGACCTCTTCGCCGAAGCGGAAGCCTTCGCCGGAATCCTCAAGGGGCGCAACCTCAGCCGGATTGTCAGTTTCGTTCCCCCGCACCACATCTACGGCTATATTCACTCCGTCCTCCTTCCCAAGGCACTGGACCTGCCGCTGGTCGAATCCGCCCCGATCGCGCCCGGTGATCTCGTCGTCTCCCATCCGCTCCGTTGGGGCTTTGTCGACTCCTCGACGTCGGCACTCAAGCCCGGCATCGTCGGCCTGACCTCGTCGGCGCCGATGCCCGAGGGGCGAACTGAGTCCTTGCTCGGCAAGGGGCTGTCCGCCATGATCGAGATCTACGGCTCGACGGAAACGGCCGGCGTCGGCTGGCGCGATCACCCCGATTGCGCCTACCGGCTGCTGCCCCGCTGGACGCGCGGCACGCTCACCGCGATGGACGAACTCGTTTGGGTCGACGATGTCCACTTCCGCGTCGGACCGCGCAAGGACGAGGCCGTGCAGGTGGGCGGAGTGAATGTCTTTCCGCGCCGGATTGAGGATCGCATTCGGGCCCATCCCCTGGTGGCGGACTGTCGCGTACGCCCGATGCGGCCATCGGAGGGCGAACGGCTGAAGGCATTCGTCGTCCCGCGCGACCCTGCGCTGACGCTGCTCGACCTCGATGCCTGGCTGCGGCGTGAACTCCCGGCGGCGGAGCGTCCGGCGCAGGTCACCTTCGGAGCGGCGATCCCCACGACAGCAGAGGGCAAGGCATGCGACTGGTAACGGAACCGCAAACGGCGGAAGCCGTCTCGCTCGGGGCGCGTCCGCTCAGCCTGAGTGAGTTCTACGAGGTGTGCGCGGGAGATCGAACCGTCGAGTTGTCGCCCGCCGCGCGTCCCGCGCTGGATGCATCGCGGCGGCTGCTGGAGCGCGTCATCCGGGAGCGGCGCCGCGTCTATGGTGTCACGACGGGCTTCGGTCCCTTGGCGGGCCAATTCCTGGACCCCTGCGAAACGGAGTCACTCCAGGAGAACCTTCTGTATCACCTGGCCTCGGGTGTCGGTCCGCTGCTCAGCCGGACCCACACGCGCGGCCTGATGCTGGCCCGGGCCGCCAGCATGGTGCAGGGGCGCTCCGGCGTCCGCCCGGCGAGCCTGGAACTGTTGCTGACCGCGCTGAATGACGGCTATACGCCGGAGGTGCCGGCCATCGGGACGGTCGGCGCCAGCGGCGACCTCACCCCGCTGGCGCACATGACGCTCGGCCTGATTGCCGATCGCGGGTTGCGGCTGGAAGGCAAGGAGGGCTTGGCGTTCGTCAATGGAACGTCCGCGATGACCGGGATTGCGGCCCTCAACGGAGAGCTTGCCCGGCGGGCGGCGCTGGTCGCCTTACGGCTATCCGTGCTGTATGCGGAACTGATGGAAGGGCGTCTGGAGGCCTGGCAGCCGGCATTCGGCGCGGCGCGTCCGCACCGGGGCCAGAAAGAGGCGCATCGCCTGCTGGCGAAGTTTGCGGAGGGGTCCGGACGGCTCCAGCCTTCAACCAAGATGCCGCCCGTTTTGCCGGAAAGGATGAGCGGCAATCCGGCGCCACAGGACCCGTACACGATCCGCTGCGTGCCACAGATTTACGGGGCGATTCTCGATGTCGTCCGGTTCCATAACGACACGGTGGAAACCGAGCTGAATTCCGTCACGGACAATCCGTTGTTCTTTGCGGCCGACGATCCGGCGGACGACATGGTGCTGCACGGCGGAAACTTCTACGGCCAGCATGTCGCCTTCGCCTCGGACGCGCTGGCGGCGGCGGTGGTCAAGATCGCGATCCACTCGGAACGCAAGGTCGCCCGGTTGGTGGATCCCGCGATGAACGGCGGCCGCTTCCCGGCCATGCTACAGCCGAACCGGCTGGGGCTGCAAAGCGGCTTCATGGGCGCGCAGGTCACCTCCTCGGCTCTGTTGGCTGAGATGCGGACACAGGCCATACCAGCCTCCATTCAATCGGTCCCGACCAATGGCAACAACCAGGACGTGAACCCGATGGGAACAATCGCCGCGCGGCGAACGGCGACGCTTGTCGATCGTCTGTACGAGGTCCTGGCCATCGAGGCGCTGGCGTTGGCGCAGGCCTTCGATCTGGCGGGCGGGCAGGAGTTCGGCGCCTCCAGCCGGAGCCTGGTGGAGTGGATCCGGGCCGAATCCGCTCATGTCGACAACGACCGTCCGCTGGCGCCGGACATCACGCGTCTGGCGGCGAGGCTTCGGGAAGAGCAAGCCACCGCGCTAAATTGATCCTCAAGGATGGATGACCCCGGCTGACCGTCTGCGCGTGGGCGTGCTGCGGCTACAGTACTGGCTGACCCGGCCGTGGCTGCGGCCCGGCTCGGCCGTCTACGACCGATGGAACGCGCACGAGATCGCCGAGTTTGAGGGGCAGTACACCGCGGCCGGCTTCGAGGACGTCCCTCCGGTGTGGAACCGCATTCTCGACCGTGCGACGGCCCGGATCGCGGCCGCAACCGGCATGGACCCGCATGCGCACGTCATTGAACGCTTGCGAGCGAAGCCCGGCGCACGCCTGCTGTCGCTCGGCAGTGGGGCCGGCGGACTGGAGATTCACTACGCGCTGGCCGCGCCCTCCAGCCGGGTGACCGGCCTGGAGCTGAGCCCGTCGGCGGTCGAACAGGCGAATGCGGCCGCCCGGGAGCGGGGCGCCAACGCCCGTTTCGAGGTGGCCGATCTCAATACGGCGGCGCTGCCTGCCGGCTTCGACATTGTGTTCGCGCATGCCAGCCTGCACCACATCCTGAAGCTGGAACATCTGGTCGCGCAGATGGAGCGCGCGCTCCAGCCGGGCGGCGTGCTGATCGTGCATGACACGGTGACGCGCAACGGCCACCGGCTGTGGCCGGAAACCCGCCGGCTGACCGACGCCGTCTGGCGCACGCTGCCCGCGCGTTTGCGGGTGAATCACTGCAGCTATGCGAAGCCTCGCCTGGATGCGGCGTTATGGGAAGTGGACACGCGCCTGTACGGGATGGAGTGCATTCGCAGTGAGGACATCGTGCCGCTGCTCGACCGTCACTTCCAGCGCGAGGTGCACTACCCATACATGGCCTTCGTGCGGCGAATGCTGGATCCGATCTACGGGCCAAACTACGACCTGGAGAATCCGCTCGACCGCGCGATTGTGGACTGGCTTTGGGAACTCGACTGCGCACACGTCGAGAGCGGCCGTCTGCGGGGAGAGAGCCTGTTTGCGGTGTACCGTCGCCGGTAGTCGCCGCCGTCTGCGCCGTTGTTCTTTTTGATGTTTCTTTCGCTCCGGAGCGGCCGTTTGTTTGCCCTGCAACGGCAAGAGGGACCTGAGTAACCGCGTGTATCAGGCTAGGGCCGGATGCTCTGGCGCCGGCGGGC
>CAYNDS010000116.1:0-13798 GCA_964395885.1 uncultured Solibacteraceae bacterium
CGCCTCCCCATCAGCGTTCTGGAAAACGTCGTCTCCAGCGCCGAGCGCCGCGCCCTCCTCAACGGCGAAACCGAAGCCGTCCCGCGCGTCGCGGACCTGTTTGCCGCGCTTCCCGCCATCACCGGCAAACTCGAACTCGAATACGAAGGTGAACTGAAGGGCGGCGACGCCGTGGCCCGGGATCTCATCAAGCTGGCCGTCGCCAAGTTGTACACCCACTACTTCGACAACGTCAACATGCGCCAGGTCGTGCAGTGGTTTGAACTCGGCGGCTCCATTCGCCTTGGCGCCCAAGCCTCCGCCGCCGACCTCCTCGCCCAGCTCAACTCCATCCAGGGCCTGATGGAACACACCGCCAAACTCGGTCTGTCTGAAAACGAGTCCGACGCCCTGCGCGTCGCCGCCGCCGAGTTCATCCTCGAAGGTCTCCACGCCCATCGCCGCATCTCGCGCAATGAAGAGCTGGCCTTCGTCGCCGAAGAACGACGCCGCCGCGAAGAGCCCCCGGCCGCCTTCGATATCGACGACGAGGAGCCCGATCCGCGCCGCGGCGGCGGGCGCAAGCAACGCCGCCAGTTCAATTAGCCAGGAAGGACGCTCTCCATGCGGTCGGTTCGCTACGGCAAATACATCCCGGAGGATCTCGGCGTCTCCGCCGAAGACCTCATGAAGGCCCTCTCCGATCTCTTCCTGAAGTCCGGCTTCGAGTCCCAGTTCGGCTTCAACCAGTTCGATCCCAACTCGCTTGAGGCGCTGAAGGAAGCCATCGAACAAGCTCTCCGCTCCGGCGAACTCTTCCCCGAAGACCAGCGCCAGGAGATGCTCGAATCGCTCGAACAAATGTCGCGCGAGGAGCTTGAGCAGCTCCTCGAACGCCTCATCCGGAAGCTCATGGACGAGGGCTACCTCAACACGCAGGAACCCAACGGCCAGCAGGGCGGCGCCGGCCAGAGCGGCAGCCAGACCCGCTTTGAAGTCACCGACAAAGCCCTCGACTTTCTCGGCTTCCAGACCCTCAAGGACCTCATGGGCTCGCTCGGGCGCGCCAGTTTCGGCAAGCACGACACGCGCGAACTCTCAACAGGCGTCGAGGCCAGCGGCTCCTCAAAGCCCTACGAGTTCGGCGACACGCTCAATCTCGACGTCTCGCAGACGCTGTTCTCCGCCATGCAGCGCGAAGGCGTCAAAGTCCCCCTCGACCTCGACTACCCGGACCTTCACGTTCACCAGTCCGAATACCAGTCCTCCTGCGCGACCGTCCTCATGCTCGACTGTTCGCACTCGATGATCTTGTACGGCGAAGACCGCTTCACGCCCGCCAAGCGTGTCGCCCTCGCCCTGGCGCACCTCATCCGCACGCAATATCCCGGAGACTCCATGCGCTGCGTGCTCTTTCATGACTCGGCCGAAGAGGTCCGCATCGGCGACCTGGCCCGCGTCCAGGTCGGACCCTACTACACCAACACCCGTGACGGACTCATCCTCGCCCAGCGCCTTCTGAAAGCGGAAAAGAAGGACATGAAGCAGATCATCATGATCACCGACGGCAAGCCTTCGGCCCTCACGCTCGACGACGGACGGATCTACAAGAACGCCTTCGGCCTCGATCCCCTGGTCGTTTCCCGCACGCTGGAGGAGGTCAACCGCTGCAAGCGCCAGGGCATCCTGATCAATACCTTCATGCTCGCCAGCGACTACGGCCTCGTCAGCTTCGTGCAGAAGGTCTCGGAAATCTGCAAGGGCAAGGCATACTTCACCACGCCCTACACGCTCGGCGAATATCTGCTGATGGACTTCATGACCCGCAAGCGCAAGGTCGTCCACTAGGCCCGATCAATACCGCAGCAGGTCGTTGATCTTCTTCACTTCCGCCACGTCGAACTTCGGCTTCCGGTCATACGTCATCAGCCCGTTGATCTCCTGCTCGACGTCGGTCAACTGCGTGTAGCAGATTCCCATCACGCGCGGCAGCTTTGCCACGCCCTCCCACAATCCCTTCATGCGCGCAAACGCACTCGCCTGATCCGGTTCAACGCCCGCATAGCCCCACGCATCCGGCGGCACGTTGGACCCCGGCGCCACATACGAAATCCCGCCGAACTCGCTCAGGAAAATCGGCGACCCGTTGTAGCTGAACCCCGGCGCATTCGCTTCCCGCCCGTTCCGCGGAACATAGCTTCCCGCCCCGCCCAGGTCCTTGTACTTCGACACCAGCATCTCGCCCGTCCGCGCATAGTCATGAATGCCGAACAGGTCCGTCAGGTCCGCATGCTCCCAGCCGTCGTTATCGATCACCGGACGCGTCGCATCCAGAGACTTCGTCAGCGTGTACATCGCGCGCAGGTGCTGCGCCTGCCGCGGGTCGCGCAGATTCGGCACTCCCCAGCTCTCGTTCACCGGCACCCACATCACCACCGACGGATGCGAGTAGTCGCGCTCCACCGCCTCGGCCCACTCCTGTGTGAATCGCGCCACGTAGGTTTCATCGAACAGATATGCGTTCGCCGTTTCGCCGGAGACCAGAAACCCCAGCCGGTCCGCCCAATAGTGGAACCGCGGATCTTCCACCTTCTGGTGCTTCCGCGCCCCGTTGAAGCCCATCTTCACCGCCATCTCGATGTCGTAGCGGATCGCTTCATCCGACGGCGGCGTCAGCGTCGAATCCGGCCAGTAGCCCTGATCGAGAACCATCTTCAGATACACCGGCCGGTTGTTCAGAAAGAACTTGCCGTTCTCCACCGCCACCGTGCGGAATCCAAAGTAGCTCTTCACCCGATCCACCACCTGATCGCCCCGCAGCAGCCGGTATTCGACGTCGTACAGGTTCGGCGTGCCGATGCCCCACAGCTTCGGATCCTTCGCCGTGAAGGACACCGACGGCGAGTGGTCGCTCGCGGCAACCTCCAGCAGCGCCACCCGCTGCCCTTGATAGGCCACATCGGCGGCAAAACGCAAGCCCGGTTGCAACCTCTCAATCCGCGCATCGAACTTCGCCTGCCCGTCCATGCCCGCCGTCACCCGCACGCGGCTCAGGTAGGATTCGCCCGCCGCCTCCAGCCAGACCGGCTGCCAGATGCCCGTCGTGCGCGTGTAGAAGATCCCGCGCGACTTCAGCTCCCAATACTGCTTCCCGCGCGGAATCGTGCGATCCGTCGGCGGGTCCTCGGCGCGCACCACGATCACCGCCGGACCGCTCTTCAGGGCCGTCGTAATGTCGGCTCGCACCGGCGTTCCCCCGCCGGCGTGCTGGGCCACATGACGCCCGTTCACCCACACGTCCGCAAAGTAGTCGATCGCGCCGAAGTGCAACAGCACCCGCCGCCCGCGCCACCCGGCCGGGATCTCCACCGTCCGCCGGTACCAGACCACCGGATGAAAGCCCGTCTCGCCGATGCCGCTCTTTGCCGCCTCAAATGCAAACGGCACTTGAATCGTCCGCGACAGCTTTCGCGCCCCGCCATCCCAGCCCTCGCCCAGCCCCGTGTCCCGATCGTCGAACTCAAACTCCCAGGCGCCGTTCAGGCTCAGCCACGCCTCGCGCTGAAACTGCGGTTGCGGATACTCCGGACGCGGTTGCGCCACCGCGAGCGCGACCGTGACGCAGGTCACGAAAAGGAACTTCATTTGCGAGCTATTTTAAGCGCCACAGCAGGACGCCGCTCACCGGCAGCATCGCCCCGGCCACGCCCAGCACCACCCACAGCCACTTCCATGCCCCGAAGCTCGTCCCGAAATGGAGCGGCTGCACCAGATCGCCCGGCGCCCGCACCGCCTGCAGAACCTCGCCCGTGTACGCATCCACGCACACGAAACTCGTTGCCCGCCGTTCCAGGCCCCCAAAGCCGCCGTACATCGTGTAATGCCCGCTGCGCGCCGACGGCAGCAGCAGCCCGGCGGGGGCAAAGCCCGGCATCGCCTTCCGTGCGATCTCCATCGCTTGCGCCCCGGGGATCATCGGCCCGTCTCGCCGCGCGCTCTTCACACTCGGCGTCGGCATCCGCCGCGCCACGCTGCTCTCAAACACCAGCCACGCGCCCGTCACCCCGATCATCAGGTGGAACAGCAGCGTCAGCCAGCCCGTCAGCTTATGCGCATCGGCCAGCCGCAGCCGTCCGCCGCTGCGCAATTGCCACCAGCGCAGCCCCTGCGCCCGCACCCCGCGCTGGAAATCGCCGTAGATCAGGATGCCCGTAACGCTCGAAAGCACCAGCGCCAGCCCCGCGATGCCCACCGCCTGCCGCCCGCTGCGCCCGAACCAGAACAGTTGGACATGCACGCGCCGCAGCGTCTCCATCACGCCCCCGCTGGCCGGACCCCGATCCTCGGCCCGGTACGGGTCCACCCACCGCGCCCCGCGTGCCGCATAGACGGTCCACGCCCGATCGGCCCGCTCCGGAATCATCAGCCCCATCGGACGCTCGCCGCCGGCAGCCAAAATGCGTTCGATCGGCTCCAGCGTCCCTGGCGCAACCGCCACGCTGTCGAAGTCCGGCTTCAGCACCAGCGCCGCGCCGCTCAGTCCAATGACGAATAGAAACAGGGCGGCCGCCAGGCCCGTCGCCCGATGCAGAAGGAACAGCGCTCGCGTCGGCAAGCCTAAAGTATAGACGCCGGTCCGCCGAATCTTCCCTCATGTGGTGGATGGCCGGATTGCTGCTCGCCCAGGCGCCGGACCGCGGCGCCGAGATCCGTGCCCGCATGGAAGCCGCGCTCGCCCGGCAGCAGGAATCGGTCGCCCGCCAGATTGCCGCCGCGCGCCCCACCGCCACCCGTCCGGAATCCTGGCTTGCGGCCGCCCCGCCGCCGATTGCGCCTCTCGCCGCGCCGGAACCGGCCTGCGAAATCCTGCCCCGCACCGTCCTGCAGCCGCTCGTCTCGGAAGCCGCCCGTCAAAACGGCGTCACCACGCAGTTGGTCGAAGCCGTCATCGGCAAGGAGTCTGCGGGGAAGCCCTGTGCCGTCTCCCGCGCCGGAGCGATGGGGCTGATGCAACTCATGCCGGCCACCGCGCAGATGCTCGGCGTTGCTGACCCGTTTGATCCGAAGGAAAACGTGGCAGCGGGCACGCGCTACCTCCGGGACCTGCTCTCCCGCTACGGTGGAGACCTCGTCCGCGCTCTCGGCGCCTACAATGCCGGTCCCGCCGCCGTCGACCGCTACGGCGGTCTGCCTCCCTATCCCGAAACACGGGACTACGTGCAGGACGTGCTTACGCGCGCGCTTCTGCCGCTGGGAATTGCGGGTTTGCCTTAAGCTCTTCGATCTGCCCCGTGTGCCGTTCCATGTGCGCGCCCAGCATCAGCAGCCACTGATAGCCGTCCAGCATTTTGAGGAAGGGATGCGGCAGGGCATGCGCCCGATGCTCGACGCCGCCGTCCGCCAGCCACTCCCGCGTGCGTTCCCGCGCCCGGCGCAGTTTCTCCAGCGTCTCGACAGGATCCTCGCTCCGCCCGGTGGGCACCGCGCGCTCCGGCGCGGCGACCTTGACGGACCGGTCCCGTATGCCCTTCACGATGCGGCGATCCCGCGCCGCATCGGTCTCCTCCGACCCCGGCGCCTGCCGGATCCCGCGCTGGATCCCCGCCTCGACCGCATAGAGATGCTCCAGAATCAGCGCCACGGACCAGCTGTCCGCATCCGGCCGGAACCGGAACTGCGCCCCGCTCAGCCCCGCCACAGACGCCTCCAGCGCCGCCAGCGATTCCGTCAGCAGTGCGTCGGCAAACGCGCGCTCCTCGGCAGAGATCATCGGGGGTACTTCGCGTCCGCCTTCACTTCCGCCATCTGCTTCACGTGACGCTCCGTGTGGCCCGCCATGTAGTAGATCCACTGCACGCCGTCCGTCAGCCCGAACACCGACTGCGACGCATGCGCGCGCAGGTTATCCTTCGTCGTCCGGACATACTGCAGGGACTGATCCCGCGCCGTCTGAAACTCCGCCAGCGCCTTTGCCCCACTGCCGAAACGTCCCGTCGGCACCAGCATCTCCGGCGCCTTGACCTTGGTGTCGCGCGACGGCAGCATCTTCTGGATCACCTCATCGCTGACCTTCTTCTCACCGCTCACCGGCGGCGACTGCAGCGCCTTTTGCGACATCCCGAAGATCGCCTTCTCCGCCAGCGCCAGATGCTCCACTACTTCCGCAATCGACCACTTATCGTCGGCCGGCTTGAACTTCCACTGCGCGTCGCTCAACCCGCTCGTCATGTCGATGACCTGCTTGCGCGTCGCATGCAGCGCGCTCAGCATCCGGTCCCGGTCGCCTTTCGTCAATCCCGCGGGAGCCGCCTGCTGCGCCATTGCCAGTGAGGCCGAAAGCAGGACACCGGTGGAGAATGCACGTCGAAGCATGCCCTTGGTTGTACCACGCGTTTTACGCCAATCGAAATGGAGAAGTCGGAATCCGGCGGCGGAAGGAGGGGTCGCCCATCCAGTGGGCGGGAGGGATCGCAGTGTAAGGAAGAGTGGTGGGTCGATTCAGGGGATAGGAGATGCTCGCCGGATTCCTTTGAACCTTCGGCCACACGATAGTGTCCCGCCCGCCTCAATCCGCCCTCTCTGCCGCGCAACTCTCTCAATCCAAGGCGAATAAACATTCTTCTTCGCTGTGACAGCCTCGCGCGACCCCGCGCTTCCCCCCTCCGCCTCCCTCCTTGCGCATCGTCGACGGCTATCTGGACATAAGCAACTCTTATTCAGTTTCGATGTTGTATTTGCGCCGTTGAACCGTTATCCTGACCAAAAGGCTTCCCGCCTCTTCGCTGTCCAAACAATGCAACAGATCATCTCCCTGCTGGTGGAAAACAAGACTGGCGCGCTGATGCGGATCACCGGCGTGTTGGTGGCTCGCGGCTACAACATCGAGAGCCTGACGGTAGCGCGCACGCTCGACCCGGACCTGTCTCGCATGACCATCGTCGTCGACGTCGATGCCAAGCTCCGCGGCCAGGTCATCAAGCAGATGAACAAGCTCGTCAACGTGCTGCAGGCGCAGGACCTCACCGACGGGCCCGCCGTGGCGCGCGACATGCTGCTCTTGCGCGTCCGCACCACCATGGAGCATCGCACCGCGGTGTTGAAGGAGGCCGAGATTTTCGGCGGGCGCGTGGTCGACAGCTCCATTGAGGGCTTTGCCATCGAGGTGACGGGCGACCCGGAAAAGTTGGACGAATTCATTGCGCTCATGCGCAGCTACGGCGAAATCGAGGTGACGCGCTCCGGTCTGGTCGCCGTGTCGCTGGAGCCGAAGAAGCTGCGTCTGGCGCAGCCGGTTCCCGTCGGAGCCGAAGATTATCAAGGAGAAGAAGAGTTCGAAGATGGCGAAACGGTACTACGAGAAGGACGCTGACCTCGGCCGGCTGACCGGCAAGACGGTTGCGATTTTGGGCTACGGCAGCCAGGGCCACGCGCATGCCCTCAACCTGCGCGATTCCGGCGTGAACGTGGTGGTCGGTCTGCCGGCCACTTCGAAATCCGTCGCCAAGGCGGAAGCCGCCGGACTGAAGGTGCTCCCCGTCGGCGAGGCGGCCGCCGCCGCCGACATGATGATGCTCCTCATGCCGGACCATGTCCAGGCCGACGTCTATCAGGCCGACATCGCCCCCAATCTGAAGCCCGGCAAGACGCTGATGTTCGCGCACGGCTTCAATATTCACTTCGGCTTCATCCAGCCCCCGGCCGACATCGACGTGTCGATGATCGCCCCGAAGGCGCCCGGCCACCGCGTCCGGGAACTGTTCACGGAAGGCGTCGGCGTGCCCGGTCTCGTCGCCGTCAGCCAGAATGCCTCCGGCCAGGCCACCGAGAACGCGCTTGCCTATGGCCGCGGCATCGGCTGCGCCAAGGCCGGCATCATCGAAACCTCCTTCCGCGAAGAGACCGAAAGCGACCTGTTCGGTGAGCAGACCGTGCTCTGCGGCGGCGTCAGTGAGCTGATCAACGCCGGCTTTGAGACGCTCGTCGAGGCGGGCTACGCCCCCGAGATCGCCTACTTTGAGTGCCTCCATGAGCTGAAGCTGATCGTCGACCTGATCTATGAGGGCGGCATCGCCAACATGCGCTACTCGATCTCCGACACCGCCGAATATGGCGACTACAAGATCGGGCCCCGCATCGTCACCGCCGAAACCCGCGCGGAAATGAAGAAGGTGCTCGCCGAGATCCAGTCCGGCCAGTTCGCCAAGGAGTGGATGAACGAGAACAAGACCGGCCGTCACAACTTCCTCGCCCTCCGCGAGAAGGGCCGCACCCTGCCGATTGAAACCATCGGCGCGGAGCTGCGCGCGATGATGCCATTCTTGAAAAAGAAGAAGGAAGCGGGCGTGCCGACCGAATCGGCTGCCTCCGCTTAACTCCCTCTCGCGATCCCGGTCGATGCGCATCTTCACGTTCGATACCACGCTCCGCGACGGCACTCAGGGCGAGGCCGTCAGCTTCTCCGTCGACGACAAGCTGGCAATTGCCCAACGGTTGGACGAGCTCGGAATCGACTACATTGAAGGCGGCTGGCCGGGATCCAACCCCAAGGACAAGGAGTTCTTCGCGCGTGCCCGCGGCGTGAAGTTCCACCACGCGAAACTCACCGCCTTCGGCGCCACGCGCTTTGCCAAGTTCACGGTGGAGACCGACCCCAGCGTCAACGCGCTGCTCGAATCCGGCACTCCCGCCGTTGCCATCTTCGGCAAGAGCTGGCGCTTTCAGGTCGAGCGCGCGCTTGGCGTCGATGAAGAGACCAACCTCAAGCTCATCTCGGAAACCGTCAAGCGGCTGAAGGATCACGGGCGCGAGGTCATCTACGACGCCGAACACTTTTTCGACGGCTACAAGGATTCCGCCGATTTCGCGCTCCGCACGCTCGAGGCCGCCAAGAACGCCGGCGCCGACGTGCTCTGCCTCTGCGACACCAACGGCGGCACGCTGCCCGGTCAGCTCACCGAGATCGTCGCCCATGTCCGCAGCCGCTTTGACGGCATTCTCGGCATCCATCCGCACAACGACGCCGACGTCGCCGTCGCCAATGCGCTGGCCGCGGTGGAAGCCGGCTGCACCCACGTCCAGGGCTGCTTCAACGGCTACGGAGAGCGCTGCGGCAACGCCAACCTCACCTCGATCATCGCCAATCTGGAGCTGAAGCTCGGCCACACCACCGTTGGTCCGGACAAGCTGAAGCAACTCACCCAGGTGGCGCGCCTGATTTCCGAACTGGCCAATCTGCCGATGCGCAATGACCAGCCCTTCGTCGGCCAAAGCGCCTTCGCGCACAAGGGCGGCGTGCACGTCTCGGCCGTTTTGAAGGACTCGGCCACCTACGAGCACATCCATCCGGCGCTGGTCGGCAACCGCCAGCGCGTGCTGATGTCGGACCTTGCCGGGCGCGGCAACATCGTCTACAAGCTGCGCGAGCTGTCGCAAGGCGGCGCGCTCGTCGACCGGTTGAGCGAAGAGGCGCGGCGCGAACTGCTGGAGCACATCAAGCACCTCGAATACCAGGGCTACGAGCTCGAAGCCGCCGAAGGCTCGTTTGAACTGCTGGTCCGCCAGGCTCTCCACCCAGACACCAACCTGTTTGAGGTCGTCAGCTACGAGGTGGCGACGCGTTCCACTGACCATGGCGTTGAGACGCAGGCGTCCGTCACGCTGAAGACGGCCGAGGGCGTCCATTCCGCCACCGCCACCGGCCACGGACCGATGAATGCGCTCGATGTCTGCCTGCGGCAGTGCTTGAGCGGTCTCTATCCGGCGCTGGCAAATGTCCGCCTCACCGACTACAAGGTCCGCGTGCTGGACACCAAGAAAGGCACCGCTGCCAAGGTGCGCGTGCTGGTGGAATGGTCCGACCACAAGCGCAGCTGGGCCACCGTCGGCGTGTCCGACAACGTGATTGAGGCGTCCTGGAAGGCGCTTCTCGACGCGCTGCGCCTGGAATTGATGCGCCTTGCCGAACACGGTGAGTCCGCACAATCCGAGCACGACTACAGCTGGGGCGTCTAGACCTCGGCCTCCCCAGCCCCGCCACAGTTCCTGCATTCCGGCTTCCCCTGTGGATGCCAGGCATCGGAGTACGCCGACTCTACCTGCCGGAGCAATACTCGCGTCAGTAGGAGCGAGCCGCGAGGAATCTGGGCAAAACGGCACTCTCCTGATTCGCACCCTTCGAGCCCCCAGAAGAGTAAAAATTTCCTACTTCCATATGGGTCAACGACATACGGGAGAATCGGACTATCGGTACTAGTCCGTATCGTGACCGAAATGTGTGCGAAAGCAGCGCCAACGGGCTGACTTCGTGCCTACAATCACGATGAGCGGAGTTGCAGATGGCTCTTCTACCCACCATTTATCGCCGCGCCTACGAAGCCGTGCAATACCGGCTGCGTCACGTAGAGACCGGCAACCTGTCAGATCATTGCCGACCGGTTTCGATCGTGATTCTTCTGACGGAGCTGTGCAGCGCCAAGTGCGTGCATTGCGACATTTGGAAGAACCACGGGCGCGAGGACTCACCTTCGGCAGAACAGTGGTTGCGCGTCCTGCGGGACCTGCGCGCCTGGCTGGGACCGGTGATGGTGACCATCTCCGGCGGCGAGGCTTTGATGAAGCCCTTTGCCGTGGACCTGGTCAAGCAGGGCGGAGAGATGGGCCTGGCCATGGAGCTGCTCACCCACGGCTACTGGGCGGATCAGCGGCGCATTGAAGCGCTGGCGGCGGCGAATCCGTTCCGCATCACGATTTCGCTGGACGGCGTCGGCGAATTGCACAACGTGGTGCGCGGCAAGGAGCGGTTCTGGGACTTCACCTACGCCACGCTGATGAACCTGAAGCGTCTGCGCGCGGAACGGGGCCTGGGCTACGCGGTCCGGCTGAAGCACGTCATCATGGACCAGAACCTGGACGACACGCTGCGCATGGCGCCCTTCGCCGCCGAGCATGGCTTTGAGGTCTTCTTCCAGCCGATCGAGCAGAACTACAACACGCCGGAAACGGTCGACTGGTGGCGCGTCTCGGCCAACTGGCCCAAGGACACCGCGCGGGCGGTTGCCAACGTGAAAGGGCTGATCCGGCAGAAGCAGGACGGTTTGCCGATCCGGAACTCCCTGGCGCAGCTGGAGGCGATGATCCCGTACTTTGAGGACGTCGAGGCACACCGCATCGCCACGCAAAGCCACGCCGCGCACGAATCCCGGGTGAGCTGCAGCGCCCTGACGAGCCTGCAGTTCCAAGCCAATGGCGACGTCCGGGCCTGCTTCGGGAAACCCCCGATGGGCAACATCAAGACCACGGGTATCCGCGAGCTTTGGGAGGCGCGCGAGCCGGTCTGGCGCAACGGGAACTGTTGCCTGTACCAGCGCTGCACGCCGGACGAGCTGACGCGCATCTCCTTGCCCGCGGATCGAGCACTGGTAGGTTGATATGCCGGCTGTCCTCTCAGTCTGGGGAGTGTGGCCGAGACGCATCGGCGGATGCGAAGTTCTGATCGAGGAAATGAACCGGCAGTTGGCCGCTGCCGGGTGGCGTCACATTGCGGTCTTCACGGACCCGCCCACGGCGGAAGTGGCGATGTTCCTGGCCGCGGACAATTTTGAGTGGACCGTCCGCGACGTCATGAAGCGCGGCTTTCTGTGGCAGCTGGACGACCTGCTGCGGCGCTATCGCCCGGATGTGGTGCACTTCCACTTTGTGCCGCAACTGACGCTGTGGTATCACCTGGCGGCGCTTCGTGGCGTGCGGTCCATCTTCTTCACCGATCACACGTCGGTGCCGGAGGGCTTCCAGATCGAGCCGGCGGCGTGGTGGAAGCGCGGGTTGGCGCGCGCGCTGAAGGCGCCGCTGAAGGCACAGTTCGCGGTGAGCGAGTTTGTCGGCGAGGCGATGGCCCAGCGCGGCATGTTGGACCGGGCGAAACTGCGCGTGGTGCACAACGGTTGCCGGCTGGTGGAACTGGATCAGGCTCCGCGGCGGCGGCGGCGTTTCCGGGAGCGATTCCGGATTCCGGAGTCGGCGCTGGTGGTGGGGCAGATCGGGTGGTTGATTGAGCCCAAGGGCTTCGCCGACCTGTTGGACGCGGCGGTGCGCGTGCGGGAAGATGTCCCCGAATCGCATTTCATCGTCGCCGGCGACGGACCGCTGATGGCCGAACTGCAACAGCAGTCGGCGGCACTGGGGCTGCGAAACCACGTCACCTTCACCGGCCTGCTGGACGATCCGCTGGAGGACGGCTTTTACGACGCCTGCGACCTGGTGTGTCAGCCGTCGCGGTGGCAGGAGGCATTCGGCTGGGTACTGGCGGAGGCAATGAGCTGCGCGCGTCCCATTGTGGCGACGAAGGTGGGCGGCATTCCGGAGGTGGTTCAGGCAAACGGAAACGGACTGCTGTGCCCGCCGCGCCGCCCGGATCGGCTGGCCGAGGCGATCACCCATCTGCTGCAATCGCCGGACGTGCGGCAGGAGATGGGCGCGCGGTCCCGCCGGATCGCCGAGGAGAGCTTTGACGTGACGGTCACCGTACGCAAGACGCTGGACGAGTACGGCGTACCGCCGGTGGCGCCGCCCGAGAGGCTGGCCCGTCTTGCCGCTGCCGCAGGCCCTCGATCCTGATACACTCATCGGCACAGGAGAAGCCGATGCTCACTCGCCGTACCTTTGTCGCTGCCGGCGCCGCAGCCCCTATCATCCTTGGTGCGCAATCGAAGTCTGGCTCGAAGAACCCGATCCTGGGTTCGGGCGAGCACACCTATGAGTGCATTCACGACTGGGGCGAGAAGCCGGAGGCCATCGCCTACGGCAACTGCCATGCCGTGGTGGAGGATTCCGAGGGACACATCCTGGTCCATCACACGGTGCACAAGGAATCGAAGAGCGAAGACACGATTGTCGTCTACGACAACAAGGGCAAGTTCGTGCGCTCGTTCGCGCCGGAGTTCAAGGGCGGAGCCCACGGCATGGATCTTCGCCGCGAGGGCAAGACCGATTACCTTTATCTGGCCGACACGCGCCGCGCCGCCGTCGTGAAGATGACGACCAAGGGCGAGAAGGTTTGGGAGATCGGCTACCCGGAGATGGCGGAGCCGTACCACGTGGGCAGTGACGGCAAGAAGAAAAAGTACTCGCCGACGAACGTCGCCGTCGCGCCGAACGGGGATGTGTACGTGGCGGACGGCTACGGCTCGTACTACATCAACCAATACGACAAGAACGCGAAGTACATCCGCACGATCGGCACGGTCGGCAAGGGTGAGCGCGAGATCAACAACCCGCACGGGATTTGGGTGGACACGCGCGGCAAGGAGCCGAGGCTGCTGGTGGCGGACCGCGGCAACAACCGCCTGCAGTACTTCTCGATGACGGGCGAGTGGCAGTCGACGGCGGGCAATGTGAAGAAGCCGTGCCACTTCCATGAGCGCAAAGGCGTGCTGCTGATTCCGGATCTCGACGCGCGCGTGACGCTGCTGGACAAAGAGAACAAGCTGATCGTGCACCTGGGCGAAGACACGACGGGCGATCAGTATGAGTTGCGGAAGAAGGCGCGGACGGACTTCCGCCCGGGCAAGTTTGTCTGCCCGCATGGCGCAAACTTTGACAAGCAGGGCAACATCTTTGTCGCCGAATGGGTGGAAGTCGGGCGCGTGACGAAACTGCGCAAAGTCTAGAGACACGTCTCCCGCAAGGGATGGCTGGAGAAGGCGGGTCAGGTGCGAGGTCGGAACCGATCTCTGCTCTGACCCGTTTTGCTTTCGCGCTTTCGCTTTTGTTTTCTTTCGCTCCGGAGCGGCCGTTTGTTTGCTCTGCAACGGCAGGAGAGACC
>CAYNDS010000117.1:0-3762 GCA_964395885.1 uncultured Solibacteraceae bacterium
GCTGATGACGGGTGTTCCGCCAACCGATGGACAAACGGTGGACCGGTACGTTCGTCAGGCGCGGTCCTTGAGGCGAGGCTGATATGGCGCAGATCGGATTCGTTGCGGTGTCCGAAGCGGTGCGCCGCCTGCAAGGGCAGGGCGGGCTGGAGTTCGCCCTGGCGAGAATCACCGAGCGCGAGAACGGAAGCGAACTGATCCCGACGCCTCGGGTCGATGCGCGGAATGTCTCGGCAAAGCTGGCCGAGGCCGGCGGCGCGGCGTTTCCTACGGTGAGCGTCTGGTGTGAGCGGATCGAAAACCGGATGAAGGAGAAGGGCCGCCGCTTCTCCGGGACGGTTTCTTTGCGGTTTGAAGTGCGGGTGACGGCGGACCGGTCCGATGGTGTCAGTCAGCAGCTGGCGAGCTATGTGGACGCCGTGACGGCGGTGCTGGACCTGAACCGGGGCGACTGGGGTTCCGGGCTGTTCTTCTCCGGTGAGTACACGGTGAAGCTGAAGCCGATTGCGCATGGAGGCAGGAACTTCCTGCAAGAGGCCACGGTGGAAGTGGACGTGGCGGCAAGTTTGGATTGAGGAAAGAATGCCATACGTAGCTTCAAATGATGAACGCTGTTACGCGGTGCGCGAGCAGGAGTTCGGCAAGGCAGCGGCGACGGTAACCGCGTCGTCGCGCATCCCGATCGTGAAGTTTAGCGGCAAGCGCGAATCGGAGACGATCCGGCGTCTGGACAAGACCGGAACCCGGACCTTTCAAGGCGCACCGGTGAAGGGACGGCGGCAGACCAGCTTCGAGATCCGCTCCTACCTGTCGAGTTGGGCGGAAGCGCCGAATCATGGGGCGCTGATGGAGAGTGCGCTGGGCGCGGATGCGCAGATCTTCGGAGGCGGCGAGACGGCTGCTGGAACGACGGCGAGCCAGATTGTCTTTGTTGCGCCGCACGGACTGTCGACCGGGCAGGCCATTTCGATCAACAACGAGATGCGGTTTGTGTCGGCGGTGGTGGACGCAGTCACCGTCCAACTGAACGCGCCGCTGAGCATTGACCCTGGCGCGGGGGCGCTGGCGGGAGTGACCTACACCTATCGCCTGGCCACCAATCAACCGAGCGTTTCTCTGTACGACTTCTGGGGCCGCGGACCGGGGGCAAGCCGACTGGTGACGGGCGCCGTGGTGGACGAGATGCGGCTGATCCTGAACGGAGACGTGCACGAGATCCGATATCGCGGCGTGGCGAGAGACCTGATCGAAGAAGCGGCGTTCTCCACGGAGGCGAGCGGACTGACGGAGTTCCCGACGGAGACGGACCCGACGTCGAGCTATGCCCTTGTGGCGGGCAGCCTGGGGCAGGCATGGCTGGGCAGCTCGATCCAAAGAACCTGCGCGGTCACCGGGGCTGAGATTGTGGTCAACAACAACGTGGACGGGCGGTCTCGCGAGTTCGGTCACTGCGCACCCGCGATGTTTTTCGGCGGAGAGCGGGAGGTGACCGCGAGGTTCAGCCTCTACTACGAGGACCCGTCGATGGGACAACAGCTGGCGCAGTGCGCCCGGAATGGCGACTCGATGCCGGTGATGCTGCAGTTGGGAGACACGGTTGGGCAAACGTGTGCCGTGTACCTGCCCGCGGTGGTGCCGACGGCGCCGGACTTCGATGATTCCGAAGCGCGACTGCAGTGGCAGATTACGGCGGCGCGGGCTCAGGGCACGGGGGACGATGAGTTGTTCATCGCATTCGGATGACGGACTACAACAGCTTTTTCGAGACTGCCTCGGAGGTGATGCCGGGGGTGTCCTATCGAATTCGCCGCATCTCGTTCTCGCGGCGTCTGGCGTTGTCACAACAGCTTCGCGATCTCAGCCGGGAGTTGGAGTTTCGCAGCGCAAGCGAAGACGTGAAAGAGCAGTTGGATGCATCGGTGCTGACCCTGCGGATGGAAGAGCTGTATCTGCGGCAGGGGCTGGTTGCGGTATGCGGGCTGAGGATCGACGGCGAGGATGCGAGTCCGGAAGCGGTGATCGAGCGTGGACCGGAGAAGCTGGTGCGCGAGATGGTGGCGGCGATCCGGAAAGAGTTCGGGCTGTCGGACGACGAACGAAAAAACTAACCGTCGCCTTTCACTTCTTCAGTGGTGAGCCGACCGCGTGGAAGTGCGACTCCTGTCGCAGCAATCAGCTTGCGGCGAAACGAAATTGCGGTTTCCTTCCTCGGGACCAGTGGAAGGCGCGAGGCCCGGTGTGGGCCGGCGGGCGCGAGGTCATCTTTGAGTGTCCGCGGACGTACATCCGATCGGAAAGCATTGGCTATCTGGAGAGGTTCGCGGCATGGCGGACGCTGGGGCTGGGTGCGAACGGCGAGATGCCGGCGCGCGAGTACGACGCCTTTCAGGTGTTGCGGGCGGAGATAGAGGTCCGAAGGGAAAGCAATGACATCGAATGACCTGCTGCAGGAGATGCTGCGCGTGACGCGGGAGGGCCTGGGCGGAGAGATCCGTCCGCTGACCGGGCAAATTCAGCAATTAACGGGAGTGTCGGCCGATCAGCTACTGGGGCTGCGTGCGAACACCGATGCGCTGACGCAAAACACGGCGGGGATGGCGTCGCGGGTGGAGAAGGCAACGCAGTCGCTGGGCGGGGGGATGTTTCTCAGTCCGTTGCTGGGCGGCATTCTGCGGCTGTTCGGCGGTGGCAAGGCACCGGCATCTCCGCCGCCCTTGCGGCCGTATGAACGTGCGGAGCCGGTTCGGCTGGATCTCGGGATGGGCAGCGCGGCAGCAGCGGGCACCGCGCCGGCGACGGCGGAAGAGCAGACGATGCGAACCCGCAGCGCGGCTCCGGCAGCGCAGCCGGTGACGGTGAACGTACAGGCTTTCGACAGCCGGTCCTTCCTGGACCACAGCGAGGAGATTGCGCTGGCGTTGCGGCGGGCGATGCTTTCCTCGCAAGCAGTGCGCGACGTGATGAGCGAGTAGGCAGATGGCGAACTTTCCCAAGCTTCTGAGTGGCACGTGTTTCCAATACCCGGTGCGGACGGAGGAACTCTGTCCGGTGGAGGTGATCGAGATGGTTGGCGGTGAACAGCAGCGGTTTGCGGCGCAGCCTCGCCGGCGCGTGATGCGGCTGAAGCTTTCGCAACTCAGCGAAGGGGAGCTGGCGCAACTCCGGGACTTTGTTCTGGAAACGCGCATCGACGAGATGCCGTTCTCGATTGACGATCCAGTTACTGGAGCGACGCTGACCGGGTGCCGGCTGGCCGCAGCCGATGTGGTGCTGGACGCGAATGAAGGCGGGGCGGTGGAACTGTCCATTGAAGGCGGCGCGGCGTGATCTTTCCCCAACTCAGCAGCGGCGCACTGGTGCAGGACGGTGTGCGGCAGAGTGTCGCACTGGCGGGGGCACGCATCCGAACACCGGGCGGGCAGACCTTCCTCACGACGGACAGCGTTGCGAATGAGGTGAGTTGGGATTGCCGATTCTCCGATCTGAGCGAAGCGGAGACGGAGGCACTCCGTTCGCTGTACGTCGCCTGCAACGGCGGCGTGCGGACATTCACCTTCGTCGATCCGGTGAGCAACCTGGTGCGGTGGAGCAGTGATCTGGCCGCCCCCAGCTGGCACAAAGATCCTTATCTCGGGGTGCAGCCGATTGCCGGTGCACCGATGGAGGGGCAGTCGTCGTGGCGGTTGTCGAATGGCTCCGCCGTGGGGCAGCAACTGCGGCAGGTGACGGAGGTGCCCGGTTTGTTCCGGCTGTGCTTCTCCG
>CAYNDS010000117.1:3772-13613 GCA_964395885.1 uncultured Solibacteraceae bacterium
CCGTGTGGATGCGCGGCAGCGGGACGGCGCTGCTGCGGGTGGCGGGAGGGTCCGCGGCTTCCGAGCTGATTCGCCTCTCGGGAGCATGGCGCCGCTCCTTTGTGCGGGCGGAAGCAGGAAGTGCGGCGCCCGTGCAGGTGAGCGTGGAAGTTTCCGGACAGTCCAGCATGGAAGTGTTTGGTCCGCAGTTGGAGGCACAGCCGCACCCATCGGCCTACAAAGTTTCGGGCCATCGCAGTGGGGTGTACGCGAAGGCGCGGTTCAGCGGGGACCGTTTGCTGATCAGCCACGAAGGACCGGGAAGATTTGCCGCCCGCTGCAGCATTGTCGCCAGTCAGGAATAACCGATGCCAAGCATTTCGATGATGAAGGAACAGTCCGCAACGGACACGCCGGTTCTGTTTTTCGAGTGCCGGTTTCCGGACGGAGCGATGGAGCGTTGGGCCACACACGCGGTGCGGTTGGACGGCGTCGCCTTTGAAGAGCGGGTGCTCAGCCACAATGCCTTCGAGCTGAGCGGCGGAACGGAAGATGGCCTGGACTGGGCAGCCCGGCTCACGTTGACGTTGCAGAACACGGACAGCCGCCTGTCGCAGTTGGAGCAGAACGTCGGGTTCCGCGGAGCCACGATCACGGTGAAGTTCGCGTTCTGCGATCTGAGCCAGGGCGGGAACACCACACCCGCGATGTTTCTGTTTCGTGGCGCGACGGCAAGCCTGGAGCAGACGTCGCAAACCCGAGCGACGCTGAGCTTCGGGAACCGTCTCGATCTGCAGCGCATTTTGCTGCCGACCGAGCGGATTCAGAAGCGATGCGGATGGAGCTTTCCGGCGACAGCGGACGAGCGTGAAGAGGCGATGAGCGGGCTGGACCGAGGCAAGTACTCTCCGTTCTTTCGATGCGGCTATTCGCCGGACCAACAGGGCGGCGTGGGAACGATGGGTCCTGGCGGGCAACCGTTTACGACTTGCGGCCACACGGCGGCGGCGTGTCAGGAGCGCGGAATGTATCGCACGGATGCGGCGGGACGAGCGACGCGGCGCTTTGGCGGCATCCAGTTTGTACCCTCCAGTGTTCTGGTGCGTGGCGCGGGCGACCGCAGCTTCAAGCTTTCACCGGTTGTCGAGAATCAGGCCAAGTACAACGACTTCGTGCCGATGGTCTATGGCACAGCGTGGTTTGCGCCCCCTCTCGTGTTCTCGCGCAATGACGGCAATCTAACGCGGATGCAGGTGCTGCTGGGCCTGGGTGAGATGGATGCCGTCCTGAAGGTTCTGGTGAATGGCGTCGAGATGCCGCAAGGCGTCGCCGGACAGAACATGACATCGACGGGCTGGTACAACGTTGTCTCGCTGGGCAACCGGACCGGCAACTTCGACGGAAACTTTGCCAACTCGGCGGGGGAGCCGGCGGGGGATCCGTTCGGCAGCTTGGCCTACTTGTCGGTTGTCGCGCCGAACCGGTTGGCGAACGGCAGTGCCGCGCCGAAGATCGAGGTGCTGGTACGGGGCTTGAAGCTTTCGGTCTTTGACGCCGAAGGCAACTATTCGGGCGAAGAGCACTCGGCAAATCCTGCGTGGGTGATTCTGGATGCGCTGCGGCGCGTCGGGTGGGGGCTGAGTGAACTTGACCTGAAGAGCTTCTCCGAAGCGGCGGCGGTGTGTGCCAGTCCGGTGCAGGCCAGGGACTGGAGTGGCGCCACGGTGTCCGTGCCGCGGTATCAGGCGAACGTGGCTCTGCTTCGAAAGCAGAGTGCGGCCGAGGTGCTGCGAGGAGTCCGCCAGGCGGCCAATCTGATGTTTGGATACTCGGCCGACGGCAAACTGCAGGTGATGGTGGAGGACCGGCTTTCGCGACAGCAGCCTGTGCGGCGCGAGACGACAAACGCGGCACTGACGCTGTCGGGTGGTTGGCCTGCCTACGAGTTCGGCGATGGAACGGCGGGACGGTCCGGAATTGTGAGGCGACCGAATGGCGAATCCAGCCTGCGTGTGCTGCGCCGCCCGAGTGAGGACACGCTGAACCGGGTGAGTGTCGAGTTCCAGGACGAGTGGAACGACTATCAGCAGGACAGCCTGTCGATTACCGCAACCGACGAGGTGGCGGCGCAGGGCTTTGAGATGGCGGGTACCGTTGCGGCGCTCGGAATCGCGAATCCGGATCAGGCGAGGCGTCTCTGCCGCTTGGCGCTGTTGAAGGCGGTGGAGGGAAATCTCCACGTCGAGTTCGAGACGAGCATGAAGGGGCTCGGCGTGCGGCCGGGTGACCTGATCACGCTCACCTATGCCAAGGAAGGATTCGACCGACAGTTGTTTCGTGTGTTGCGCGTATCGCCACGATTGAACTTTCAGACGGCGCTGATTCGCGCGCAAATTCACAACGATGCCTGGTATGAAGACGACGGTACAAGCGACGGGTTTGGGGGCCGGCGCGGTCGAAGGGCAGATGATGGCACGCCACGGTCGCTGATGGGCGCCGCGGAGAACGGGTCGCAATTCGCGGTGCAGGAGGAGTCTGCCACCGGCGCGGATGGCAGCGGGCAGCTGAGCCTTCGTACCTTCTATGTACCTCCGTCACGCACGTTTGCGCCGGGCCTGGCGATTCCGGTGCTTGCGCTGCAGCCACAAATGGAACAGACGGGTGGGCAACTGCGGGGCGCACAGCGGCTACTGTACGCTGTGGCGGCGGCGGAGACCGGCGGGGGCGAGAGCGGACTGTCGTTTGCCGCGCAAGCGGTGCTTCCCGCCGGCACGAACACGAATGCGATTACGTTAAGTGGCATTCGCGCGCGCAGCGGTACCGCGGCGGTGAACATCTACCGCGGAAGCAGCCTTTCGACGTTGCGGCGCATTGGAAGCGTGGCTCCTGGTGTGTCGACGTTTCGCGACGACGGTCTGCCCGGCTTGCCGGTGATGCCGCCCGATCCCAACTTTGATCATGCGAACTTCTACTGGCGGTTGGAACTCCAGCCGCCCTGCGCGGTGATAGCGCGTACGGCGCGCAGCGTCTCGCATGCATCGCTTCTGATGGAGACGGACCAGTATCGAGGGCAGATTGTACGGATGATGAGCGGTTCCGGGCGCGGTCAGGAACGCCGTGTGGTGGCGAACGATGCAACCACGCTGGTGGTGGACGCGGACTGGACCGTGATGCCGGGGCTGGGCGATGAATTCGCAGTTGTAGAGCCGATGCGGTTTGGAGGCTCGACGCAGACGGAGACGGTGAGCTTCCCCATCCCAAACCGGCGCGGTGCCGTGGTGCAGATACTCGGTCTTGCGGCCAACGCGAGAGACCAGGAGTCCTCAACGGAGGAAGCGGTGGTGACGCGGTGGCAAGTGGGCGGCGCGGCGGGCGATGGTTTGGATGTGGAGGCGCCTCCACGTCCGTTCTTCGGCCTGGACGCGCGAGGAAACGGCCGGGTGGAGTTGGGCGGTGTCGGCTTTGCGGATCTTGCCAACACCCGCTCCGTGACGGCTGGAACGCTGAACCTCTTCTACTGGAACGAACTGACCGATGCGGCGGTGTTGCGCCTGACCGGCGCGATTCCCGCTACGGCGACAACGATCCAGCTGAACGGGCCTGCGACGGTCCCGGTGGGCTCCTTCCTGCAGATTGGACGCGAGATTCTCGCGGTGCAGTCCGTGGCGGGGACGCAAGTGCAAGTGGCGCGGGCGGCGCTTGGCTCCATAGCCGAAGCACAGGCAGGGGACACGCGAGTGTACCCGCTTGCGCAGATGACCTGCATCGCGCCCTTTGCGAAGGGGTTGTTTGGCTCTCCGGCGAGCGGAACGTACACGGCGCGTTTCGACCTCGCGAACTGCCGGATTGCGGCGGCAACGTTGTATGTCACGAACACGAAGGGCGACAGTCCAGTGGCGGTAGTCGCGTATACAAGCAACACGGACTTCGGGCTGCGCACGCTGCGTGGCGGGGCGCTGGTGATGCAGTCGCAGGGCTATCTGGCGGTGCAATCGGCAGCGATTCCGGCGGTCCCGGTGCCGCATCGGGTGTCGGTGCGCGACGTGTTTGCGACGGTGGCAGAGGCGCCGATGGGCGGTCCCATTGCGCTGCGGTTGTCGTTGGACGGCGAGCCCTACTGCGATCTCACGATTCCGGCGGGAAGCTTGCTTTCGGAAACGCTCTCGGGTACGGATCTGCCGCTGCTGCCGGAGAAGGCGGTGGTGGGAGTGGATGTGGTGGAGGTGCCGGGCTCCGGCGCGGGGCGTCCTGGGCGTGATCTGACCGTGACGCTGCGTCTGTAACAAGTGCGTTCAGCGTATCCTGTCGGTATTGATCGAGCTTCGCCATGTTTCCCGCAGCTTTGAGCTGTTCCGCTCGCCGGGACATCGTCTGGCGGGCGCACTGGGCTGGAGCCGCTTGCAGCCCGATGTCCACTGGGCGCTGCGGGACATTGATCTCGTGGTGGCGCCGGGAGAGGTGCTGGGAATTGTGGGACCGAACGGGTCCGGCAAGAGCACGCTATTGCAGGTGGTCTCGGGAATCCTGAAGCCGACCAAGGGCAGCGTCACTGTTGAGGGGCGCGTGGCGGCAATTCTGGAGTTAGGCGCCGGGTTCAATGCTGAGTTCACTGGGCGCGAGAACGTATTGCTGAGTGCGCGGCTGAAGGGCATCACAGCGGATGCGTCGTACCTGGCGGCGATCGAAGAGTTCGCGGAGTTGGGGCGCTACTTCGACCGTCCGGTGAAGGAATACTCGAGCGGGATGTACGTGCGGCTGGCATTTGCGGCGGCGACGCATGACAACCCGGACATTCTGATTGTCGACGAGGCGCTGGCGGTGGGAGATGCGCGGTTCGCGGCGCGCTGTGTGCGGAAGTTTGAAGAGTTTGCGGCGCTGGGGAAGACGATTCTGTTCGTGTCGCATGATCTGGGCCTGGTGAAGCGCTTGTCGCATCGCGCGGCATTGATCTGGAAGGGCAGCCTTGCCGCTCTCGACCGTCCGAGCGTGGTGTGCGACGAGTATGTCGCGCGCGTGCTCTCCGATGAACCGCCCACGGCGCGCGAGGACGCATCGCGCCGCCCGCATGGCGACGGCGTCACGGTGATTGAGGCAATCCGGTTGCTGAACGCAGCGGGCGCCAGTCAATCCACATTCCAAGCCGGTGAGACGGTGACCGTCGAATTGTCAGTTCGTGCGCGCGAGCACACGGAGCAATGGATGGCTGGGCTGTTGATTCGCGACCGGCTGGGCATCGACGTCTACGGAACCAACAGCAAAGTGGAAGGGATCGCTGTTCCGCCGTTAGCGCCGGGCGAGTTGGTGCGGGTGCGATTCCATTTTCCCTGTCATCTGTCTGGGCACGACTACTCTCTGACGATTGCCACGCAGCACGAGGATGGACGCAGCCAGGATTGGCGTGACGACGTGATCTCGTTTTCCGTTGTGGAGCCGAAGGCGATCGCCGGATACGCCAATCTTCATGCCAGTATCGAAGTGAGCCGATGCGCCTGACAGAAATCCAACATGCGCTGCGTGAAGCGCGAATCGATGCGTGGTTGTTTGTCGATCAGCATCAAGTGGACCCGATCGCCTACCGCGTGCTGGGGCTGCCGCTTTCGCTGCATGCCTCGCGCCGGTGGTTCTATCTGATTCCGTCCAAGGGTGAGCCGCGAAAGCTGGTCCATCGCATTGAGGCACAGAATCTGGCGAGCGTTCCGGGCGAAACGCGTACCTATTCCGGCTGGCAGTCCCTGGGGGCAGAACTGGCGCGCCTGGTCAGCGGGCAGGGCAAAGTGGCGATGCAGTATTCGCCGAATTGCGCGATTCCGTATGTGGCCAAGGTGGACGCCGGAACCGTGGAACTGGTGCGTTCGCTGGGCGTGGAAGTGGTCTCCTCCGCGGACCTGGTGCAGCAGTTTGAAGCCGTTTGGACGAGCAATCAAGTCGAGTCCCATTCTGAGGCGGGCCGGCGGGTGGATGAGACGCGGCGGGAGGCATTCCGCTTCGTCGCGGCGGAACTTGCCGCGGGTCGAACGCCGACGGAGTGGGAGGTGGGGGAACTGGTGCGGCGGCAGTTTGCGCTGCGGGGTCTCGTCACCGATCATGGGCCGATTGTGGCGGTGGATGCCAACGCCTCCGACCCGCACTATGAGCCCTCGGCGGAGCGGTGCGCGGTCATTCGACCGGGGTGTCTGGTGCTGATCGACATGTGGGCCAAGCTGGATCAGGCGGACTCCGTGTTTTACGACATTACGTGGATGGGCTTTTGTGGCGGCGCGGTGCCGGATCGTGTGCAGAACGTGTTTGCCGTGGTGACGGGGGCTCGCGATGCAGCGATCGAGACGGCTCAGGCGGCGGTCGGAGCCAGGCGCGAGATCTGCGGCTTTCAAGTGGACGACGCGGCGCGGAGCGTGATCACGCGCGCGGGATACGGTGACTTCTTCTTCCATCGCACGGGTCATTCGATCGGAACCAACGTTCACGGATCCGGCGCGAACATGGACAACCTGGAAGCGCATGACGAGCGGCGGCTGATTCCGAATACCTGCTTTTCGATTGAGCCCGGCATTTATCTGCCGGAGTTCGGGATTCGGAGTGAAGTGAACGTTCTGGTTCGGGAAAGCGATGCAGTGGTGACCGGCGAGATCCAGCGGGAAATGCTTTTGCTGGCTTGAGGTGTGTTACAACTGCGGGAGATTCCTTGATAAGGAGACGATTCGTGAATCGACGTAGAGCGTTGGCTGCGGCCGGTGCTTTGGGTGTGGGCGCCGGACTGGCGTTTGCCCAAGCCCCGGCGGTGACGCCCGCGGTGAAGATCGGCGACATGGCGCCGGAATTCGAACTGGCGGGGACGGACGGCAAGCGGTATAAGTTGAGCGACTACCGCGGGAAGCAGACCGTGGTGCTCGCCTTCTTTCCGGCTGCCTTCACCGGTGGTTGAACGAAGGAAATGACCGCGTACCAGGCTGGTATCGCGAAATTTCAGGAAGCAGGCGCGCAGGTGTTCGGCATTTCGACGGACTCCCTTCCGAGCTTGAATCATTGGGCGACAGAGCACATCAAGTCGACGTTTCCGATGTTGAGTGACTTCTCGACGCGAGAGACGGTCAAGAAGTACGGGATCCTGCTGCCGAACGGGATGGCGGGACGGTTCACCTTCGTGGTGGACGCAGACGGCAAGGTGCAGCACATTGACCAGGGTCCGGCGGCGATCGACGTGACCGGTGCGGTTACGGCGTGCAGCCGGCTGAAGAAGTAACCTGCTGATTGGAATTCGGTGAGCGCGGCTGACGGTGACGCCGGCAGCGCTCACTGCAGTATCGAACCTCGTCCCAAACCTTCTCCCATTTCTTGCGCCAGGTGAAGGGCCGGTTGCAGACGGCGCAGAGTTTCGTGGGCAAGTGCTGCTTGGCCACGCCGCGCATCAGGCGATTTTCTCTGCGATCGACTTGGCTTGCAGGAACTGGAGCAGGTAGTCCGGTCCGCCTGCCTTCGAGTCCGTACCGCTCATGTTGAAGCCGCCAAACGGATGCGCGCCCACCATGGCGCCGGTGCATTTGCGGTTGATGTAAAGGTTGCCGACGAAGAACTCGCGCTTTGCCTTCTCGATCTTCTGCGGGTCGGAGGTGTAAACGGCACCGGTCAGGCCGTACTCGCTGTCGTTGGCCATCGCGATCGCATGATCAAAGTCGCGCGCCTTGGCCACGGCGAGAACCGGGCCGAAGATCTCCTCCTGGAAGAGCCGGTCGGAGGTTTCGATATCGGCAATGACGGTCGGTTGAATGAAATAGCCGTCGCCGGGAGCGGGGGCGCCACCTGTCAGCAGGCGACCTTCTGTCTTGCCCACTTCGATGTAGTTCAAGATGGAGCGGCGCGCGCCGTCGTTGATGACGGGTCCCATGGCGAAGGCGGGGTCCTCTGCCGGTCCGACGGTGACCTGGGACTCGACGCGCTGCTTGAGGCGCGCGAGGAAGTCGTCGTAGATCGCGTCATGCACAATGGCGCGGGAACAAGCCGAGCACTTCTGGCCCTGGAAACCGAAGGCGGACGCGACGACACCGGCGACGGCTGAGTCGAGATCAGCATCGGCATCGACGACGATGGCGTCTTTGCCGCCCATCTCCGCCACGACGCGCTTGATCCACTTCTGGCCGGGTTGCGTTTTTGCGGCGAGTTCGACAATCCGGAGACCCACCTCTTTGGAACCGGTGAAGGAAACAAAGCGAGTCTTGGGATGAGACACCAGCAAGTCTCCGATCGCGCCGCCGGAACCCGTCAGCAGCGAGAAGGATTGCGGGGGGAAACCTGCCTCCAGCAAGACCTCAGCGAACTGAGCGGCGATGGTCGGCGTATCGCTGGAGGGCTTGATCACAACGGTATTTCCCGTGACCAGGGCGGCAACGGTCATGCCGGCAAGGATGGCGAGCGGAAAGTTCCACGGTGGAATGATGACTCCGACGCCAAGGGGCAGATAGACCATGCGGTCACGCTCTCCCGGCATCTGCACCAATTCCTCGGGCTGTGCCAGGCGGAGCATCTGCCGCGCGTAGTAGTCGCAGAAATCGATCGCCTCGGAGACGTCGCCCTCGGCTTCGTTCCAGCTCTTGCCGGATTCGACGACGAGCCAGGCGTTGAACTCGCTCTTGCGGCGCTTCAGGATTTCGACGGCGCGGAACAGAAGTTCGACGCGATGCTGCGGAGACGTGTGCCCCCACGTGCCGAAGTAGTCGTACGCCAGCGCAATCGCCTCACGTGCCATGTCGGGCGTGGCTTTCTGATGAATGCCGACGATCTGGGAAGGCCGCGAGGGATTGACGGAGCGGATCTTGTCATCGGTCCGGCAGGTACGGTCTCCGATTCGGAGATCGTACTCGCGCCCGGCCTGACCGGCGACCAGGGCGAGCGCGTCCAACATGGCTTGCCGATGCTCCGGCAAGGAAAAGTCCCGGTAGGCCTCGTTGACGAACGGAGGCAGTTGCGCCAGGGTCATTCGTGCTCCGATTACCCTTGGACGAGCTTCTTGCCGCGCTCAAACATGTCGGCGGCCTCGTCGGCGAACTCGCGACCCTTGTCGAAGAGCTCGCGTCCGCGATTCACGGCTTCGCGGCTGCGTTCGGCGATGCGGTCGCGGCCCTCGCTGGCCTTTTCGCTCAGTAGACGGCGCGTCTCTTCCCCGGATTGCGGGGCAAAGAGCAGGCCGAGGGAGGCTCCGATGGCGGCACCCGCCAGGAACCAAACAATGTTTTCGCCAGAATCACGCATATCGATTACCCTCCAAATCCGAGTGTAGCGCTTAGCGCAGATGCGACCAGCGATGGGTATCGAGCGTGATGCGTCGCCCGTCTGTGCGGAGCGTGACGCGTCCGTCGCGGTCGGTGCGCAGGACCATGGCACCGGCGCCGGTGAGCCGGTCAATGACCTCGGGGTGCGGGTGACCGTAGCGGTTTCCGGCTCCGGCGGAGATGACAGCGAAAGCCGGACGGGTGGCGCCAATCAGGGTTTCGGTGGAAGAAGTGCGGCCGCCGTGGTGTCCGACCTTGAGCACCTGAACGGGTCCGACGCCGGCTTCCCAGACAATCTGTTCCTCAATACTGCGCTCGGCATCGCCGGTGAGCAGGAAGGCGTGGCGGCCGTGCCGGACGATGAACGAAAGCGAGTCATTGTTGCGTGGCGCGCCGTCATGCGCCGCGTCCGGCGAGGGCGCGAGAACCTGCAGCGAGGCTCCGCCGAGGGCGAATGGCGGACCGCGGCGGAGGTGGCGCACTGTCACCTGATGCGTGCGAGCGGCGTCCAACAGGCGATCCAGATCGGGGCTTTGTCCCAAGCCGGAGAGCCAAAGCTCTCGCGGACGGAAGTTCTCAATTAGTGCGCCGATACCGCC
>CAYNDS010000118.1:0-13459 GCA_964395885.1 uncultured Solibacteraceae bacterium
CGGTGATTGAAGGCAACGTGAACGGCGCACCCTTCGCCGGCACCGTGACGGCAACCCTCAAGGTCGGTCGTGGAGGATCCTCCGAGTGCACCTTCACGCAGTTGCCCGACAGGTTCACTCCCGCGACACTCGGCACGCATACTTGAACGTCTCATCACACGGCCGCCGGTCTGGCGGGCCAGGATTGGGTGACGCTCTTTGAGGCAACCGGCGGGGATTATCAGGTCGAGCGCCGGCTGACGTTTCCGGAGATTTCGGGAAGCGCTCTGCAATTTCGCGCGGACGTGCGGCCCGAAAGCGAGCGGACTTGGACTACAAAGATCGATGTCAGCGGAACCTACGCTGGACCGGTCGATGTCGTGGGCGTTGCCGATTACCGTCTCGACTGGACAGTAGACGGGAACTTGATTCGCGAGCGGGGTAGTTCCACACTCCTCACTGCGTCCGGACAGAGAGTGCGGTCCACCTGGGAATCGGTGATCACGCCCAGACGGCCCCGGTTGGAGCGGTTTGCCAAACAGGGGCAAGTGGCGGAAGTCCGATTCACGCCATTCCGCATTGACGGCAACCGGATGGCGTACGACTGGGAGGGAACGATGCGTGCATCGGACGCGGCGGTCATTCCTTCGCGGTGATCCCCAGCGCCTTCATCTTGCGATACAGGTTGGACCGTTCGAGGCCAAGCAGTTCCGCCGTCCGCGAGACATTGCCGCGAGTCTCTTCAAGCTTCTTCAGGATGTACTCGCGCTCCGCTGCCTCGCGCACCTGCGCAAGTGAACTGAAGTGATCGACAGGTCGGTCCATTGCCGGGCGGCGTGACGTGTTCAGCGGGATGTGACGGGAATCGACGCGCACCTGCGGATTCATAATGACGATCCGCTCCATCAGGTTCTTCAGTTCCCGTACGTTGCCCGGCCACGCATATTCAGCCAGCGCACGATAGGCGTCCGGCGTGAGTTCCTTTGGCTTGCGACCGTAAGCCGACGTGAATTCGCGCAGGAAGTGATCCGCCAGCAGAGGAACGTCTTCCAGCCGCTCTCGCAAGGGCGGGACGTGGAATGGAATCACGTTCAGCCGGTAGTAGAGGTCTTCGCGGAAGTTGCCGCGCTCGATTTGGTCTTCCAGGTTCTTGTTGGTTGCCGCAATCACGCGCACGTCGATCTGAAGCGGCGCATCGCTGCCCACCGGCTCAATCCGTTGCTCTTCCAGCGCGCGCAGCACCTTGGCCTGCGTGCGGATGCTCATGTCCCCCACTTCATCCAGGAACACGGTTCCGCCGTCGGCCTTCTGGAATTTGCCGGTCTTCGGCTCTGAGCCGAAGAGCTCGTTCTCAATCTGGTGCTCCGGAATGGCCGCGCAGTTCACGGCGACAAACGCCTCCTGCCGCCGCGGACTCAGCTCGTGGATTGCGCGCGCGACCAACTCCTTGCCCGTGCCGCTTTCCCCGAAAATCAGAACACGGCCGTTGGTCTCCGCCATGAGACTGATCTGCTGCCGCAGCGCCTTCATCGGCACACTGTCGCCGATGATGCGACTCCGCGAATCGCCGGGCGGCGTGACACGCGCCAACTCCCGTTCCAGCCGCCGCTGCTGTAGTGCGTTCTTCACGACGACGGCGACTTTCTCAATCGTCAGCGGCTTCTCCAGAAAATCGTACGCGCCCAGTTTCGTGGCCTTCACGGCGGCATCGACGCTGCCGTGCCCGGAGATCACGATGACGGCTGGGCGCTCGCTGGGGGCGATCTCCTGGATGCGCGCCAGTGTTTCCAGGCCGTCCATGCCGGTCAGCCAGATGTCCACCAGCACCGCGTCGTAGCTGTGCCGCCGCAGTTCCTCCAGCGCCGCTTCGCCGGAATCGACGGCTTGCGTGGCGTATCCCTCGTCCCCCAACACGCCAGCCAGGGTCTGCCGGATCGCCGGCTCGTCATCGACTATCAACACCCGCGGTTGCTTCACCCGACCGTCTCCCGAACCGACTCCGGCTCCGTGTGCGCGGGTACGTCGCCCGAGCCCGGTACTGGAATCTCAATCACGAATCGTGCCCCGGAAGGAACGTTGTCCTCCACGCGGATCGATGCCCGATGCTCACTCAGAATCTGCGCCACAATGGCCAAGCCCAGCCCCGTGCCCCGTCCCTTGGTCGAAAAGTACGGCAGGAAGAGCTTCTCGCGGTCCTCCGGATCGATGCCGCGTCCGGTGTCGGAGACCACCAGTTCCACCACGTCAGTCGATTGCTGCGTCCCGACATAGAGCCGTCGCAGCGCGGAGTCCTGCATCGCCTCCGCCGCGTTGTCGACAAGGTTCACCACGACGCGCTTCATCTGTTCGGAATCCAGCAGCAGTGGCGGAAGGTCATGGCCCAGGTTCCGGTACACCTCGACGTTCTCCAGCCGCCCTTCGAAAACGGCCAGCGCGGCGCGGACCACGTCATTCAGATCGCCCGGCGCCAGATGCGCCACCGGGAAGCGCGAATACTGCGCAAACTCATCCACCAGCAAGCGCACCGTCTCCACTTCCTGCTGGATCGTGGCGGCGCACTCGGCGGCGATCCGCGGAAACTCCGCTGAGGGGCCTTTCTCCAACTGCCGGGCGATCCGGTCAGCGCTAAGCGAAATCGGCGTCAACGGGTTTTTGATCTCGTGTGCGACACGCCGTGCCACCTCATGCCACGCGGCCGCCTTCTGCGCTCGCAGCATTTCGCTGGTGTCCTCGACCACCACCACGTACCCTGATGCGACGTTCTCGTCGAGGGCGGAAACCAGTACGGAGAGCGGCACCTTCTGCCGGTTGCGCTCCACTTCCAACTGGCGGCTGGCGACGCCCGTACGCCGTGCCCGCTTGAGCAGGTACCGGATCTCCGGTACATCGTCGCGCGAGAAGAGATCTTCGATATGCGCCGGCGGCAGACCGTCCCTCGCGGGAAAGATGCTGGCGACGGCACGGTTCACCTTCAGGATGCGTCCATCATTGCTGATGGAAAGCACGCCGGAGGGGATGTTCTCCAGGATCGCCTCGGTGAAGCGCCGCCGCCGCTCCAACTCACGCTGATTCGACTCCAGGTCCTGCGTCATTTCGTTGAAGGCGCGGACCAGCGCGGCCAGCTCGTCCACCGCCGTTGCTCGCACACGATAGCCCAGGTTGCCCGCCCGCACTTGTCCGGCCGCCTCCAGCAGCGCGGCGATCGGGGACGAGATCTGTTTCGCCAGCAGTAGCGCCACCCACGTCGCGACGAACAGCACAAACAATGTGATCAGCGCCAGCAGCAGCAGGTAGAAGCTGCGCACTTCCTTACGCCGCTTCGCCAGCGAATCAAACTCCGCGATCAAACGCTCCAGGTGCTGCTGCTTCTGATCGAGTTCCACCGCCATCGGAACCCGTACGGTGAGACGGCTGGCGGGAAGGCCCTGCGCATCGGCCAACATCGCGTGCCCCGTCGCGCTTGCCGCCGGCCGCTCCGAGGAACTGTACAGCGTCAGGCGGGAATCATCGCCGCGCGTCACCCACGCTTCCAGCACACCGTTTGCCTGGCAGATGGCCGACAGCTGCGCTGGGGAGGTTTCGCCACCCACCACTTCGGCCGTTACGGCCAGCGCGGCCAGCCACCGAGCCTGCGCGTCCGCCTTGGCCAGCACTTCCCCGTGGAACGCCTGCGACACCTCCGCCAGATCAGCCTGGATGTCCACAGCGGGCCGTGTGAACCAGCGGGCGATATTGAAGTTCAGCACCTGCACGCTGAACAAAACCAGAAACACCACCGGCAGACAGCTCAACGCCAATGCGCCTGCCACCAGCTTCACTCGCATGCGCGAGCCTTCGCGGGCCGACCGCCGTTCCAGATAGAGCTTGAACCCCGTTCGGAAAAGCATGAAGCCCAGCGTGACGGTCAGGATGAAGACCAGCGTGGAAACAGCCCAGAACAGGAAGACCTGGCTTAAGCTCTCCGGGTCGTACGGCCCGGTGCGGAAGGATCCCTGCCACAGCACGAATGCCACGCACAGGAGAAGCAGCAGCGTCGCGGCGCCATAAAGCAGGCGGCGTTTCATCAGGTTCTGCTCTTTAGGGTAATCGGTTCCTTGGCTACCCTGTTTGCATGGATGCTCGCTTCCCGGTTGGCCCCTTCACGCCTCCGGACTCTCTGGACGCCGCCGCCCGCACCGCGCTGCTGCACGAAATCCGAATCCTGCCCGCTCAACTCCGCGAAGCCGCTCAAGCACTGGATGCGCGCGGGCTGAACACGCCTTACCGGGAGGGTGGCTGGACCGCGCGGCAGGTCGTCCACCACGTGGCGGACTCTCACATGAACGCCTACCTCCGCTTCCGCCTTGCCCTGACGGAAGACAACCCCATCATCAAGCCTTACGATCAGGATGGCTGGGCGAACCTCCAGGACTCGCGACATGAACCGGTCGAGACTTCGCTGCAACTGCTCGAATCGCTTCACCGCCGCTGGGTCGTGGTGATGGAGGCGATGGTGGAAGCCGATTGGGCGAAGACGTTCCGCCATCCCGAACTCGGACTCCGCCGCCTCGACCTGACGCTCGCCCTTTATGCCTGGCATGGGCGCCATCACACGGCCCACGTTCGGCTCTGCGCGCACTAGCGAAGCCCGAGCGGGGCGTCCGCTATGATGGAACAGACGGGGCAGGCCAAGATCGACGTGGCGCTGCATCAGTGTGCCGGTGTAGCTCAGTTGGTAGAGCATCTGACTTGTAATCAGAAGGTCGCGAGTTCGATTCTCGCCGCCGGCTCCATCACAATCCATCTCTCCGCGCGGACCTCCGTCGCGACATTCGCGACCGATCAGATTCGGCGCCGCTGTTCGCCGTAGCCGACACGCTTCAATAGGGTGATCATCGGACACCAGTCGCTGAAGGCGGACTGCAGCAGGTTCAGCCCCACAAACGCCGTGAGAAGAAACCAGCGCGGGTCGACAAGATAGCCAAGCGCCACGCTGACGAGAACGAACGTGCCCGCGATGGCACGCAGCATTTGATGAATCGTCATTTCTAAGCCTCCAATGAAATCGGAATCGCTTCCGGTTGTGCCTGGCGCGACGGGCGGTCCCGGTTCGCCAGGAAGTACAGCACGGGCACCGTCATGCGCGACAGCAGCAACGAAGCCACTTCGCCCGCCATCAGCGCAATCGCCAGCCCCTGAAAGATCGGATCGAATAGAATCACGGCGGAGCCCACCACAACCGCCGCAGCCGTTAAGACCATCGGGCGAAACCGTGTCGCCCCGGCGTCGATCACCGCTTCGGCCAGCGGCATACCTTCACTCAGGCGCAGTTCAATGAAGTCGACCAGAATGATCGAATTTCGGACCACGATTCCAGCTCCGGCAATGAAGCCGATCATCGAGGTCGCCGAGAAGAACGCATTCATCAGCCCGTGCGCAGGAAGAATGCCCACCAGCGAGAACGGAATTGCCGCCATGATCACGATGGGCGTGAGGAAGCTTTTGAACCAGCCCACCACCAGGATGTAGATCAGAACCAGCACGGCGGCGAAGGCAATCCCGAGATCGCGGAAAACCTCGTAGGTGATGTGCCACTCGCCGTCCCATTTCATTTCGTAGCGGGATGCATCCTCCGGCAGCGACGCCGTCCGGAGGGCCAGTTTGCCGTTCGGCGTGCGAATCTGCTCGATCCTTGGTGCGGCCTGCAGAATGGCATAGACCGGAGCCTCAACCTCCCCGGCCACGTCGGCCGTGACATACGTGACGGGCATCATGTTCTTGCGATGGAGCGTCCGGTCCTGCGCACTGGTCGTCGCATCCGTAATCTCGCGCAACGCTACCCTCTGGCCACTGGTTCCGTTCACGCGAAGGGCACCCAGTCGATCCTCACCCGTGCGGGCACTTCGCAGCAGTTGCACGCGGATCGGAACGTCTTCGGCCGAGGAGGCGTGCAGCAACCCCGCCACCTCGCCCGCGGACGCGATGCGAAGCGCGCGCGCCACGGCTTGCTCGGTCACACCGGCACGCGCCGCCTTGTCCGGATTGATCGCGACGCTCAGTTTCGGACGGTCGTCCTCGACATACCAGTCCACGTCCACCACGCCTCCGGTTGACTCCAATACGTTGCGCACTTCCCGCGCAATGCGCTGCCGTTGCTCCGCCTCCGGACCGTAGATCTCTGCCACCAGCGTCTGCAGAACCGGCGGACCCGGAGGCACCTCGGCCACCTTGACGTTGGCGGCGTTTCGGTCCGCCAATGGCCTAAGCCGCTCTCGTACCTCTTTTGCGATGTCGTGGCTCTGCCGCTTCCGCGCATCCTTGCCCACCAGATTCACTTGGATGTCGGCGACGTTTGCGCCACTGCGAAGGTAGTAGTGGCGCACCAGTCCGTTGAAGTTGAACGGCGCGGCGAGACCGGCGTAGGTCTGCACTTCCGTCACTTCCGGTTGCTCCAGCACGGCCGCTGCCAGCAACTGCGTCACGCGCTGCGTCTCTTCGAGTGATACGCCTTCCGGCAGATCGACAATCACCTGGAACTCGCTCTTGTTGTCGAACGGGAGCATCTTCACCTTGACGAACCCGATGGCGACCAAACCCATCGCCGCTACCAGCAGCACCGTGACTGTCGAAAGAAACAGCCAGCGGCTGGCCCGCTTCTCGAGCAGAGAACCCATGAAGCGGCGGTAGAGCCGCGTCAGCCCGTCCTCGCCCGAATGCCCGTGGCCGCCGTGGCCGGATTTCCTCAGCAGACGCACTGCCGCCCACGGCGTCACCACGAACGCGATCAGTAACGAGAAGATCATTGCCGCCGTCGCACCGACCGGAATCGGGCGCATGTACGGCCCCATCAAGCCGCTGACGAACGCCATCGGGAGGATGGCCGCGATCACAGTCAGCGTGGCGAGAATCGTCGGATTACCAACTTCATCCACCGCGCGCGCGGCGATGGTGGCAATCGGCTGGCCCTGATTCTCCGGCATGCGCCAGTGGCGGACGATGTTTTCCACTACCACGATCGCGTCGTCCACCAGGATGCCGATCGAAACGATGAGAGCAAAAAGCGTGATCCGGTTCAGGGTGTAGCCGTAGAGATAGAAGACCGTCAGCGTCAAGGCCAGTGTCACGGGAACTGCGGCAAAGACGATGAGGGACTCGCGCAGACCCAACGTCAAGCCCACCAGCACCGTCACCGAGATGACGGCAATCGCCATGTGCAGCAGCAACTCATTCGATTTGTCGGCCGCTGTCTCGCCGTACTGCCGCGTGATGTGCATCTCGACGTCGGTCGGGATTGCGCTCCCTTCCAGCGTCTTGACGCGCGAAATCACTGCTTCGGCCACCTCAATCGCATTTGCCCCTTTTCGTTTCGATACCGCCAGCGTCACGGCATCGCGAAAGCCGCTTCGATCGGCGTAGCTGACGTAGTGCGAGGGTTCCTCCGCGGTATCGCGTACGACGGCAACGTCGCCCACCTTGACGCGCCGCCCACCAGGAGCAGACAACGTGACGCCGCTGACATCGTCGCGGGAACGCAGCAGTTCGCCCGCTTCCACCGCGATCTCCCGGCCGGCTTGCGAGAAGGCGCCCGCAGGCATTTTCCGATTGGCCGCCTGAATCGCCGCCGCAATCTCGCCCGGCGTGACGCCGAAGGCTTCCGCCCGCGACGGGTCGACGTTCACGGATAGCTCGCGCCGCTGTCCGCCGATCACCTCCACAGCCGACACTGCGGGCACTTGCTTGATGGTGTCGGTCAAATGCGCGGCCAAGGTCCGCAGGTCCGCCGGGTTCAGACGGCGGCTGGCCAGCGTGAGAGCAAGAATCGGAACGTCGTCAATCGACCGTGGCTTCACCAGCGGCTGCGTCGCGCCCGGCGGCACCCGGTCAAGATTCGCGAGCAGCTTCTGATTCAGCTTGACAATGCTGCGCTCCTCGTCCTCACCCACCGAGAACCGAACGATCGAAAGGGCGCCACCCGGCTGCGATTGCGAATAGACGTATTCGACGCCCGGGATCTCCCATAGCAACTTCTCCATCGGCTTGGTAACGCGCTCTTCCACTTCGGCCGCGCCCGCCCCGGGCATTCCAACAAAAACGTCGATCATCGGGACGATGATCTGCGGCTCTTCCTCTCGCGGCAGGCGCCATACGGCAAAGCCGCCCAGAAGCAGCGAAGCGACGATGACCAACGGCGTGAGCGGTGACGCCAGCCACGCTTGCGCGATGCGCCCGGCCAAACCTAGCTCTCGATCGGTCATGGCCTCACCTCGATTGCGGCGCCGTCGTAAAGCCCTTCCGGCCTGGGCGTGATGATCCGGTCACCTGGACGAAGGCCGGAAAGCGCCTCCACTCGGCCCTCACGCCTGTCTCCCGTGGTGATGACCCGCATGCGGGCGACGCCTCGGTCGGCGACCAGGACGCTTTCCAAGCCCGCGCGCTGTACTACTGCCGACTCAGGAATCCGCATGCTCGGGCGTGTCCCTGTCTCCATCCGCAGCCTGCCAAACAAACCCGTACGCAAATGCGGAGACGGAGGGAGACTCGCCTTCACCAGAAAGGTACGAGAAGCCGGATCGAGTGCCGGCACAATTTCGGCAATGGTTGCCGGCAGCGTCACATCCAGGGCATCCAGCGCGACGCTGACTCTTTGCCCGGTTCCGAACTGCCGCAGCATCGTCTCTTCGACCGCAGCTTCCAGATGATACGCCCCGGCGCGCTCCACGATCAGCAACGGTGTTCCAGGAGTGGCGACCTGCCCGGGTTCCACCCGCCGCTCTACCACCAAGGCATCGAACGGCGCCCGTAAATCGGTGTGGCTTCTGGCTGCGGCGGCCGATTGAACGGCTTGTTCTGCCTGCCCCATGCGGGCCTCCGCCTGCGACCGACGCGCCTGTGCGATTCGGACAGCCTCTTCTGCCTGCTGAAACCTAGCTCTGGCCTCATCGAACTCTTGCGGCGCGATGCTCTTCTTCTCGAAGAGTGACGCCATCCGCGCAAGCGTACTCTGTGCCAGCCGGGCCTGCGCCTCCGCCGCCGCAATCGCATGCGCGGATTCTTCGCCTGCCAGGCGCGCCTCTTCCACTGCCACCTTGGCTCTGGTCAGCGCCGCATCCGCCTCCCGGCCGTCAAGGCGAATCAGCAACTGCCCAGCCGTCACGCGAGAGCCCGCCACGGCGTTTACCTCCTGAACCGCGCCGACAATTTGACTCGCCAGTGCGGCGCTCGTCCCTGCGCGGACTGTTCCCGCCACCTGGTAGACTGCCGCCTCGACGCCTTCCTCGACCGTGACCACGGCTACTGGTGTCTTCTCCTTCTCTCCGGCCGTTTCCGCCCGTGGCGTCGCGCTTCGGCTGCATCCGGCGAGCAACAGGAGACCTCCCAGAACGATCCTCTTCATCGCATTGCCTCCGAATCCAACGAAATCGTTCCCATCGATAGCTCCAGCCGCGCCGCCGCCACGCGTTGCTCGTGAATGGCGGCTAGCCTCCGTGTTCGCGTCTCAAGCAACGCCGACTCGTTCCGCAGAAGATCGCTCATCGTGGCTAGGCCGGCTTCGTAGCGATCCTTGATGATGCGCAGGCTCTCCTTCGCCTGCGCAATGGCAGCCTCCGCCACACGGATGCGTTCGGAGGCGGCTCGCACGGCGGCCCAAGCCTCCAGTACTTCCCATTCCGCATGCCGGCGCTGTTGCCGCAAGCCCGCCTCCGCGGCCACTGCCTCATGCTCCGCTTCGGAAACTCGGGCGCGACTCGCCCCGCCGTCGAAGAGACTCCATCGCAGCGTCGCGGATGCAAACCAGTTCACCCCACCGTTCGAGAAGACCTGCTGCCGATTGGCCTCAAACGCACCGCGCACGGAAATGCGAGGCAGCAGCGCAGCACGCGCGGCATTCGCCTGCTCCCGCGCCGCATCCAACGCCAGTTCGGAACGGCGTACATCGGGGCGCGCGGCTACGGTGCCATTGGGCGCTTCCTCCGGCACCTGCGCCACTGTCAGGCCTTCCGGCAAGTGGACCGGCCAATCCAATGGCAGGCCCATGAGCTCGTTCAGCGCGGCGTCGGCCACCCGTATCTCGTACCGCCGCCGGATGGTCAGCTCTTGCATTGCCGCCTCCTGCACCTGCGCGGAAAGCAGATCCGCATTCGTGGTCAGTCCCGCGTCACGCAACCCTTGCGCCCGTTCCCGGTCTGCCTGTGCGGAGCGTAGCCCCTCCAGCGCGGCTTGAAGACTGGCACGTGCCATTGCGCCGGCGCTGTAGGCTGCCGCCACCCGGGCGAGTGTCGCCATGCGGCTCTGCTGCTCCGATAACCCGGCACCTTCACTAGCCAATTCCGCCGTGCGCACCGCGCTCCGCGTGGCTCCCCAGTCGTACACCGTCTGCTCGGCGCCCACTTGCGATTGGAAGTTATTCAGGAAGTCCGGCCGGTTCAGCCGGTCGAGCGCGAAGTTTCCTGCTTCAAACTGCCGCTGCGTGAGTAGCGAACTGAACACGAACACCGGGTTGTTGCTGCGCGCGAAGGACTCCACAAAGTGAACGGTGGGAAGGTACCCGGACCGCGCAACCGTGGTGCGCTTCTGCGCCGCTCGCGTCTGTGCCGAAGCAGCTTCCAATGCCGGATTCTGCTGAAGGGCCAGTTCCGCCGCTTGCCGCAGCGTGAGCGACTCGTTGGTTCCACGCCGCGTCAGCGGCTCTTGGGCCAGAACCGATGTGGCCAGCGGCAACAGAAGCAATCGAGTGTTCACAACCGGGCAAGATGCACTCTGGCGGGAAACGTGACACTGTCACGTTCTCCGCTGAAATGCATCTGGCAGAATCGAGGAGTGATCGATGCGGCAGCCAGCGACGAAGCGCTCGCGCGGGCGCTCGCTTCCGGTGACCGGCAGGCGTTCGACCCGTTCGTCGACCGTTTTCAGCGGCGCTTGTTCCAATACAGCTACCTCGTGTGCGGTGTTCGGGAGGATGCCGAGGAAGTGGCGCAGGACACGCTCATGAAAGCCTTTCAAAGCCTCGATACCCTGCGGGACGCGGCGAAGGTCAAGCCGTGGCTGTTCCGCATCGCCAAGAACGTCTGCCTGATGAAGCGGCGCCGCAGCATGTTCGCCCCGGAGCAGGAACTCTCGTTGGACGACTACACAGCCGCGCGCGACACCGGACCGGCGCGGCAGATCGCCAGCGACGACGCGCCGCCCGATTCCGAGCTCTTCCGGCGGCAGCGCAACGAGGCCATCGCCCAGGCCATCCGTAACCTGCCGCAATCTTATCGGGCCGTCGTACTGCTGCGCGATGTCGAAGGACTCAGCAGTGAAGAGGCGGCGGAGATCCTCGACATCAGCGTCGACAACCTCAAACAACGGCTGCATCGCGCCCGCCTTGCTATGCGCAAGGAGTTGCAGCCCTATGCCTGACGAGTGCGCTCGCGTGGCGGAACTACTTTCCTCCTTTGTCGATGGCGAGGCGGGGGGAGATCTCTGCCGCCTCATCGAACAGCACCTCCGCCGCTGCGACGCCTGCCACACCGAGGTCGAAGAGCTGCGGCGAGTGGCGCAACTCTGCCGAGCCTTCGAAGGCAATGACCGGCCGGCACCCTTGACCGCACAGGATCGCCAGGCGTTGCTTTCCGCCTTTGAGCAGGGCTCGAAGGACTAGGATTCGCCCACTCGCGGAAAGAGCACCCGACGCCGGCGGAGCGGCATCCCTTCCCATGTGAGCAACTATGTCGTGATCGGTGCCGCCGGCGGAATCGGCCGTGCCCTGCTGCGCCGCTTGGACGGCCATGCGGTACTGGCCTGCGGCCGCCAGGAAGCGCCCCTCGCCTCGCTCGGTCTGCCGTATCGCGTGCTCGACGCGACGCGGCCGGAGCAAGTGGAGGAAGCGGTCCGGCACTTTGACCGGCTTGACGGAATCGTCAACCTTGCCGGCTCCATCTTCCTCAAGCCGTCGCATCTCATCTCGGAAGCCGAATGGGCAGAGACGATTGCGACGAACCTCACCACCGCTTGGGCGACCGTTCGCGCCGCCGCGAAGGTCATGCGCCAGGGCGGGGGATCCGTGGTCCTGATGGCCACCGCCGCCGCACGCGTCGGATTGGCGAATCACGATGCGATCTCGGCTGCCAAGGGTGGCGTCATCGGACTGACTCTGGCTGCCGCCGCCAGCTACGCGCCCCAGCGGATTCGTGTGAACTGCGTCGCCCCAGGGCTCACCGACACGCCGTTGGCCTCGCGCATCACGGGCAATGAGGCAGCGCTCAAGGCGTCGGTCGCAATGCACGCGCTGGGAAGAATCGGCACGGCGGACGATGTGGCTTCCGCGATCGCCTGGCTGCTCGACCCGCAACAGTCGTTTGTCACCGGCCAGGTGATTGGCGTCGACGGCGGACTGTCCACCGTCCGTCCCCGCTGAGGCGTCGGCGAGAACGCGTCCGGCACGCCTCCCCCCTCGAAAACTAGGCCGCGCTGACCGCCGCCTTGAGAGGCTCCGCCCTTCTGCCGTTCAGCAACGTCCCAATCACGGTCCTCCGGACAAACAGATGGTACGTGGCCAGGCACAGCGCCGCGACCGCGATGGTGAGGGCGGGGAACTTCAACGACCAGTGAAGCGGCCACGGCTTGGTGACGAGGTGCAGCGCCAGCACAATCGGGAAGTGGACGAGGTAGACCCAGTAGGCGGATTCGGAAAGATAGCGCACCCTGGCGTTGTAGTGGCTGGCGTACCGTTCGAATAAGCCGACGAAGGCGCCCACCAGCAGCACCCCCGCCAATCCGCTTCCCGCAGCATACACGCCGCCAAGCCATCCCAGCGACTTTGCGGCCGTTCCCGCAACGGTCATGCTGCCGTCCGAGTACGGGCGGAAGATGAAGAGAAACAAACACGTGGCAAGCGCGATTCCCACAGCCGCGTGCAACGCCCACCGCTGCTTCCAGACCTCCATCAGCCGCGGCTGCCTCCGCAAAAGCCAGCCGAAGCCGAACCAGCAGGTGTAGACCAGCAGAACTGCCGGATCCGGAACCGCGTCCACCACGGGTGAATGAATGCCCCACAGGCTGGTGTGGTTCAGCCACACGGCCAAAGCCTGCGGTGCCGCCAGCAGCAGAAGTCCGGCCGGGTTGGTGTGCAGGGTGCCGAACCAGGAGTCCACGCGCTGCTTCATTGCCTCTGAGGGCCGCAGCAGGTGCCGCGCCGTCAGCCACACGACGTAGATGATCAGCAGGTAGTACAGGAACCAGAGGTGCATCATGAACGCGTCGGGACCTGCGTAGGCCGCGGGCGTAAAGTAGATTCCGATCCCTAACTGCCATGCTGGCAGGTCCGGCACGCCGGGAGGAAGAATGTTCTCCGACCGCATTCCCATCAGATACAGAATGCGAAAGGGGATGCCGAGGACAAAGAAGCCAATCATCAGGGGAATCCCGATCCTCCGGAGCCGGTCCGTCGCGAACGCACGAACGCCACGGCGGTGGAACAGCAAATGGGCAAAGAAGCCGGCGAGCAGAAAGAACGCCG
>CAYNDS010000119.1:0-4706 GCA_964395885.1 uncultured Solibacteraceae bacterium
GAACAGGCCGTTCACACTGTGGATAAAGTCGCCTGGGCGTTCCGCGACAAGCCTCCCGTCAGTTGTGTCGCGGTCGGCGGGCGGCAGATTCCGGCCGAAGGCGGCAACATCTTCGATCACATCGAGGTGAACTACCTCTATCCGAACAACGTCCGTGCTTTCGTCGGACAGCGCCAGATCGAGGGCTGCTACAACGAGAATGCCGACTACATCCAGGGCACCAAGGGCCAGATCATCATCGGACGCGGGCCGGTTCCGCGCATCCTCGATGTGGCCGGCAACGAGATGTGGTCCTTCTCCGGCCAGAAGTACGACATGTATCAGCGCGAGCACGATGTTCTGTTCCAGGCCATCCGGCGCGGTGACGCATTGAACGATGGGGAGCGCATGGCCACCTCCACCATGCTGGCCATCATGGGCCGCATGGCCGGATACACCGGCCAGCAGATCACCTGGGATCAGGCGCTGAACTCGCAGGAGTCTCTCGTGCCGCCGTCGCTCGACTGGAAGGGCGCCTGGGAGGTTCCGCCGCTGGCGCGTCCCGGACGCACGAAGTTTGTCTAATGCGCGTACTCTGCCTCTTGGCTGCAGCCCTTCCGCTGGCGGCAGCCGTCGATTTCTCGCGTGATGTCGCGCCGGTTCTGGAGAAGAACTGCCTGGCCTGCCACGGTGCAGAACGGCCCGCCGCCGGCATCCATGTCACCTCGCGTTCGGGACTGGGTCGCAGCGTGGTTGCCGGCCAGCCGGACGCCAGTTCTCTTTACTTCGTCTTGAACCTGCCCGCCACCGATCGCAAGGCGATGCCGCCCGGCGGGCCGATGCTTTCCGAGAAAGACCGCAGCGCCATCCGGCAATGGATCGCCGAAGGTGCAGTGTGGCCCGCCAATGCTCGTGTCGGCAAACCGGTCTCCACCCGGCTGAGTGAAGCGGCAGTCGTGGCCGAACTGCACGCCCGCATCGTTCGCAACCAACCGGAGCGCAGCGCCGCGGAAATGAAACCGTACCGGTCCACCATTGGCGCCACGGGTGTCCAATTCTCCATGACACCGATTCCGGGCGGCACCTTCACGATGGGCACTCCGGAGACGGAAAAAGGCCGTGGCAAGGACGAAGGTCCGCAGCGGCAGGTCACCATTGCTCCGTTCTGGATGCAGACGCATGAGGTCACCTGGGACGAGTACCGCCTGTTTATGTTCGCCCAACAGGCCAAGGACAGCGACTTGAATGACCCGGTGGTGGATGCCATCTCGCGTCCGACGCGGCCCTATGTCGAGATGAGCTTTGGGATGGGGATCAACGGCTTTCCCGCCATCAGCATGACGCAGCACGCCGCCAACAAGTACGCACAGTGGTTGAGCGCCCGCACGGGACAGTTCTACCGTCTCCCGACGGAAGCCGAATGGGAGTACGCCTGCCGCGCGGGCGCCACCACCGCCTACTCGTTTGGCGAAGACCCGGCAAAGCTGAGTGAGTTCGCCGTCTTCAGCGCCAATGCCGGCGGGCGGTACGCCAAGGTGGGCACCAGGAAACCCAACGCCTGGGGCCTGTTCGACATGCACGGCAACGTCATGGAATGGACTCTGGACCAATACGCGCCCTATCGCGCCGGTGACGTTGCCAACCCCTGGGTGAAGCAGACTGAGCCGTATCCGCATGTCGCGCGCGGCGGGTCTTGGAACGACGGTCCGGCCGCCCTCCGCTGTGGAGCACGTCTCGCCAGTGACCCCTCCTGGAAGCAGCAGGATCCGCAGTTGCCGAAGAGTATCTGGTATCACACCGATGCGCAGTGGCTTGGATTCCGCCTGGTACGCCCCCTCCAGGTACCGGACGCCGCGGCGATGCAGCGCTACTGGAACAGCGGTGTCGAGCAGGACAACTAGTTCCGGCCTGAATCGTCTCGCCCGAATCCGGGCCGCGGAACCGCTACCCTGAAGAAGAATCCTTTCATGCCTCTGACCTGCCAGGGGCCGAGCGGTCCTCGATGAAGCGGCTGCTTGGCTACGTCCGCCCGTATTGGCCGTCGCTCGCCGCCGCTGTCGTCCTGATGGCGCTGGCAGGAGCGGCGCAGGCTTCCCTCGCCCTGCTCATCCGCCCGATCTTCGATCGCGTCCTCGATCCCAACCCCGGGCGCCGCGAGGTTCCGGTCTTCACGCTGCCTCAGTTCGGAATCGAACTCCGCCTGGATCGCTTCTTCCCCGAGTCGCTGCAGGACGTCTGGACCATGGTCGCCATCGGCATCGTCGCCGTCTTCCTGACCAAGGGGGTGTGCGACTATGCGGGCAACTATCTGATCAACGTCGTCGGCATGGGCGCGGTGACTGATCTGCGGCAGCGCGCCTTTGACCGCGTCCTGGCTCAGGACTCGCAGTTCTTCGAACTGAATTCCACCGGGCGTCTGATGTCGTCCATCATGAACGACATCGACAAGATCCAGGTCGCTTCGTCGCACATGCTGGCGGACTGGCTGCGGCAGAGCTTTTCCGCCATCGGCCTGATGCTGGTACTGCTGCAGCATGACTGGAAACTGGCGCTGGTCAGCGTCACGCTGCTCCCGTTCGTGCTCATCCCGACGGCGCGCATCGGCAAGCGGCTGCGCCGCACCACCCGCCGAGCCCAGGACGACGCCGCCGAACTGAATCAGGTTCTGCAGGAAGCGCTTGCCGGGCACCAGGTCGTGAAGGCTTTCGGTGCGGAACGCTTTGAGCAGGCCAAGTTCCTCCGCACGGCGCAGCGTCTCCGAAAGTCGAACCTCCGCTACGTCGCCCAGCAAGCCCTCGCCTCGCCGCTGATCGAGTTTTTCGGCGCGATGACCATCGTCGGACTGGTCAGCTATGCCCGGCTCCGCATCCAGGCGGGCGTGATGACCGCCGGCGAGTTCACCAGCTTCGTGATCGCGCTGCTGATGCTCTATGAGCCGGTGAAGCGCCTCACGGGGATTCACAACATCTTTCAACAGGCCAGCGGCGCTTCAGAGAAGGTGTTCGAATACCTGGACCGGCAGGAGCAGATCGCCGACGCTCCGCACGCCGTGCCGCTGGTGCGCTTTTCACAGGCGATCGTCTTTGAGAATGCGTCCTTCCGCTATCCCGGCTTGGACCGCGATACTCTCTCGCAGGTCAACCTGACGGTTGCTGCCGGCGAAGTCGTCGCTATGGCCGGACCGTCCGGTGCCGGCAAGACCACGCTGGCCAATCTGGTGCCGCGCTTTCGGGACCTGACCGCTGGCCGCCTTCTCATCGATGGCCGCGACATCCGTGACTACACCCTCGCTTCCGTGCGATGCCAGATCGGCATCGTCGCGCAGGAGACTTTCCTGTTCGACGACACCGTTGCCAACAACATCCGCTACGGACGCATGGACGCCACCGACGAGGAGGTCCGCGAGGCCGCGCGCCACGCTCTCGCACTGGAGTTCATTGAGCGTCTGCCGGAAAGCTGGAACACCCAAATCGGAGAGCGCGGCGTCAAACTCTCCGGCGGACAACGCCAGCGAATCGCCATCGCCCGCGCTCTCCTCCGTAATGCGCCTATCCTGATTCTTGACGAGGCCACGTCGCACCTCGACACCGAATCCGAAATCCTGGTGCAACGGGCTCTACAAAATCTCATGAGCGGACGAACGGTCCTTGTGATCGCACACCGGCTATCCACCATCCGCCGCGCCGACAAAATTGCGGTGCTCGAAGCGGGCCGCCTCGTCGAGGCCGGTAGCCACGAAGAATTGCTGGCGGCCAACGGCGTCTACCGGCGGCTGCACGACCTGCAGTTCGCCACGGTGGAACTGTCATGAGCCTGCGCTCCATGACCGGGTACGCTCGCGTTCGGCGAAGCACCGCGCTGGGCGACGTCACCTTCAGTGTCCGCAGTGTGAACCATCGCGGACTGGATCTCCACTTCGCGCTTCCGCCGGCGGTTGAACCCTATGAACCCGCCCTGCGTGCGGTCCTGAAAGCATCTCTGCTTCGGGGACACGTCAACGTTCAGGTGATGCTGGACAAACCCCGGCAGACCACCGGTGCGGGGGTCAATCGCGAACTGCTGGCCGCCTATAGTTCGGCCTTCCAGGCCCTCAAGAACGAGTTCGGCTTCTCCGGCGAGCCGGACCTCAACGTCGCGCTCCGCCTGCCCGGGATGCTGACCGCCGCTCCCGCAGCCGAACCCGACGCTTCCGTCGAGCGGGACCTGGTGGCCGCGCTGAAAGACGCCCTGGGAGAGTTGAACGAAGCCCGAAGTCGGGAAGGTCTCGCGATTCTCGCCGACATGCAGCAGCGCCAGCGCGCCCTGTTCCAGGCCGGCCAGAAACTGGAAGGCTTGCGGTCCACTGCCGTCGAAGCGATCCGCCGCCGCGTGGAGCAGCGTCTGGCCGAGCTCCAAATCAAGCTCGATCCGGCACGCGTCGCCCAGGAGGCTGCTCTGCTCGCCGAGCGTTCCGACATCGCCGAAGAGATCACCCGCCTCCGCACGCACGTCGAGCAGTTGGGTACCCTTCTGAAGGCCGGCGGCGAGGTTGGCAAGAAGCTGGACTTCCTGCTTCAGGAGTTGAACCGCGAGGCCAACACCATGCTCGCCAAGACGGCCAACTCCGGCGAAGCGGGCCTTGCCATCACCGAGATTGCGCTCGGGTTGAAGGCGGAAATTGAGAAGATTCGCGAGCAATCCCTGAACGTCGAATGACCACGGTTTTCATCGTCTCCGCGCCTTCCGGA
>CAYNDS010000119.1:4716-13440 GCA_964395885.1 uncultured Solibacteraceae bacterium
TCCGGCGCCTGCTCGAGGCCGACTCCCGGCTCGACTTTTCCATTTCCTTCACCACGCGACGGCCCCGCGGCACGGAAAAAGATGGTGAAAGCTATCACTTCATCGAACGCGACGAGTTCGAGCGCCGCATCGCGGCCGACGAGTTCCTGGAGCATGCCTCCGTCTTCGGCAACTACTACGGCACGCACATTTCGATCCTGGAGCGTGCGCAGGCTCTGGGCCACGACCTGGTGCTCGACATTGATGTCCAGGGTGCGGCACAATTAAAGAAGCGGATCCCGGACGCCGTCTCGATCTTCATTCTTGCCCCTTCCCGGCAGATTCTGGAGCAGAGGCTGCGGGCCCGGTCGGAAGATTCCGAAGAGGTCATTGCCCGGAGGCTGCGCGAAGCGGCCAACGAAATCCGCAACTACGAGGCGTACGATTACGTGATCGTCAACGACAATATCGAGGAGTCCGTCGCGTCGCTGCAGGCGATTGTGACGGCGGAGCGGGTACGTCGCTTCCGCATGACGGCGCGCCTGGCGCCCATCCTCGAAACGTTTGAGACGGATACGGCTCACGCTTAAAGCAAGGAAGACCGATGGAAATTCTTCGACCCACCTCCGCCAACTCGATCCCGGATGATCCGGAATCGTCCACCTATCGCTTCATCATCGTCGCCGCCAAGCGTGCCCGCCAACTGCAGAACGGCGCCCGCAGCCATCTGCCCACCACCTCCAAGAAGCCGACGATCGCCGCCATGGAAGAAACGCGGCGCGGCTTGGTGCAGTATAGCGATACCAACCGCGACGGCGTCCCTGTCGAACAGGCGCTCGCCTAGCCCTCCGCAGCCCGGGCAGGTTCCCGGATACAATCGCCTTCCATGAGAGGCGGCCCAATGCGCAGCACGATGATGGACGCACCCCTGTCCATCCACTCCCTTTTTCGGCATGGGGCTTCCATCCACAAACGAAGCCACGCGTCCAGCTTCAATGGCGCGACGATGCGCCGTTCCCCTTTCGGTCAGGTTGCGGAACGGACCCTGCGCATCGCCGCGGCTCTTCGCCGTGCCGGAGTCGCTCCCGGTGACCGTGTCGCCACCTTCAGCTGGAACCGGCAGGAGCACCTGGAACTCTTCTTCGCCGTCCCGATGATCGGCGCCGTGCTGCACCCGCTCAACCTGCGCCTGCACGAGGACCAACTCGCCTACATCGTCGAACATGCCGGAGACTCCGTCGTGATTGTCGACCCGACGCTGGTGCCGATGCTCGCTCCTGTTCTGGCCAAGGTGAAGTGCGTCCGGTTGGCCATCGTCATGGAAGACGCCCCGGCTGACTTGGGCGTCGAGACCGCCGGCTATGAGCAACTGCTCTCCGCCGAGACCGCTACCGACGACTTCCCTGAGGTGGACGAGCGTGCCGCGGCCTCGATGTGCTACACCTCCGGCACCACGGGTAACCCGAAGGGCGTCGTCTACAGCCACCGCTCCACCTACCTGCACGCCATGGCGCTAACCATGGCCGACAGTTTCGCCATCCAGAACCGCGACCGGGTGCTGATCGTGCCGCCGATGTTCCATTGCTGCGCCTGGGGATTGCCGTACGCCTGCTGGATGGCGGGCGCCGACATGGTGCTGCCGGGCCGATTCGTGCAGGCCGAGCCGCTCTCCCGCCTCCTCACCGAGGAGCGGATTACGTTCTGCGGTGCCGTACCCGCGATCTGGAATGAGGCGCTGCGGTTTGCCCAGCAACGCGGCGTGAAGTTCGATAGCCTCCGTCTGGCCTTCTCCGCCGGCAGCGCCGTCCCCCGCGCGCTCCAGGACCGCTTTCAACAGGAACATGGCGTGACTCTGCTCCAGGGTTGGGGCATGACGGAGACCAGTCCCATCTGCGCCGTTTCTTTCCCGCCGAAGGACGCCGCACCCGGCACGGAACCCGACTACCTGGCCCGGACCGGACGCGTCATCCCCGGTGTCGAACTGCGCCTCTGCGACGGCGACACCGTCGTGGCGACTGACGGCCACTCCATCGGCGAAATTGAGGTGCGCGGACCCTGGATCACGGGTACCTACTTCGGCGATGAGGGTGCCGACAAGTTCCACGATGGCTGGCTCAAGACGGGCGACGTGGGCACGATCGACGACGAGAGCTTCTTCCAGATCTCGGACCGGTCGAAGGACGTGATCAAGTCCGGTGGCGAGTGGATCTCCTCGGTCGAGTTGGAGAATCACCTGATGGCGCATCCGGATGTCGTCGAGGCGGCCGTGGTGGGCGTGCCGGACGAGCGCTGGGATGAGCGCCCGCTGGCCTGTGTGGTGATCCGAAGCGGCAGCGCGGTGACGCTCGAAGAACTGCGGCAGTTTCTGGCCGGGCGCGTGGCGAAGTGGTGGCTGCCGGAACGCTGGAGCGTCATCGACGAAGTGCCGAAGACGAGCGTGGGGAAGTTCGACAAGAAGCGATTGCGCGCGCGCGCCGCAGCACAGGAACTGGCGGTGGTGGACGTCACCCAAAAAGAAAAGCCCGCCACCGTGTGAGGGTGACGGGCTTTTTTCGGAAGAACCGACTTAGAACATGAAGCGAAGCACCAGCGTGATGTTGCGGGTGTTCGTGTTCGTGTCCTGGTAGTAGCCGAAGTTGGCCGGCGCGCGTAGCGACGTGCCAGGACGCGAGAAGCTCGCCTGGTTGAACAGGTTGAAGACCTGCGCCTGGAACTGCAGCGTGTAGCGCTCCCGCATCTTGAAATCCTTCTGGATGTTCATGTCGTACTGCGTGATGCCGTTCTGACGGAGAACGTTGCGGCCCAGCGTCCCGAAGTTGCCGATGAGCGGCTGCTCCAGGCCGGAACCGGTCACCTTGTTTGCCTGCGGACCACCACTGTCCGGGGTGAGCGTCAGGTTGAGCGGGCCCACCAGATTCGGACGCAGCGCGCCACCGGCGCCCCAGAACAGCGGCTCAGGGAACTGCGGAGCCGTGTTGCGCACGCCGGAGAACAGCGGCAGCGGGAACCCGGTCTGCGTGGACCAGATGCCGTTCAGACCCCATCCGCCCAGCGTGTAGCGCAGGAACCCGTTGGAACTGCTGTTGAAGCCCGGGATCAGCCAGTTGTGCGTCACCACGAAGCGGTGCGTGACGTCGAACGCGCTCAAGCCGCGGTTGTCGCGGTTGTTGAACGGGTTCTGCTGTGCCGAGGAGTCCAGTTCGAGAACGCCCAACACGTCGGAGTTGTCGTCGATTGACTTGCCGCCGGTGTAGCTGGCGGTGAATGACAGACCGCGGTTGAAGCGCTTGGCGGCGTAGAACTGCACGCCGTGGTAGTTGGAGTTCGCCGAGCTCTCGATCAGCGTCACACCCAGGAAGCGGGGGTCGATGCGGTTGGAAGGCAGCGTGGGCCCGGCATTCAGACCGGCGTTAATCGTGGTCAGGCGACCTGAGGCGATCAACGCCGCTTCCTCAGCCGGCGTGGTGGGCGGAGTGAAGCGGTTCGCCGGATTCAGGATGTTGATGGGGCGGCCACGCTGCAGGAAGTTCCCCTTCGTGCCGACGTAGCTGGCACGCCACAGAATGCCGAACTGCTCCCGCTCGATCGTGAGGTTCCACTGGTGCACTTGCGGATTCCGCAGGCCCTGATCCACCGGCGAGAAGCCGCCGAAGTTGCGAACGGTCGTGCCGTAGTTGCCCACCGTCGCGGCTCCCGTGCGCTGGAACGCGCTGGTTCCGGCCACAATGGCAGCGTAGCTATCGGCGCCGCCAAACGTCGCCGTCGAGAAGTTGTACATGAACGGCGGCGCGAAGCGCAGGTTCGTAATCGGGTTCAGGAAGATGAAGTCATAAGCCTGACCATAGCCGGCGCGGATCGAGGTACGGCCGCCGCCCGGATTCCACGCCAGGCCCAGGCGAGGAGCCCAGTTCCAGTTCGTGTTGAAGATCTTGCCGCCCGTGGAGATCGAACCCAGCGGTCCGGTACCAGCCCCACCCAGTGCGGCAGTTCCCCGCAGGTCCAGGTTCGAAATCAACTGGTTGACTTCCGTCACGCCATCGGCAACTTCCAGACGGAGGCCGAGGTTCAGCGTCAGGTTGCGGCGGATCTTCCAGTCATCCTGGATGAATGCCGAGTTCGTCCACACGCGGTTGCCGCGCACGGAGTTTCCGAATCGCTGCGAATAGACAGCCGGAGTGCCCGCCGCGAATGCCGCGAAGTTGGCGAATGTCCAGGAACCCCGAACGTTCGAGTCGAAGTAGCTGTTGGCTTGCACCCGGCCCAGATCGTAGCCGCCCTTGATCGTGTGCTGGCCGATGTTCCACGTGACGTTGGTGTAGTACTGATACGTGTTCTGCACGCGCCCCTGCGGAATGCCCGCCCAGATGCCCATGAACGCCGTTCCATCCTGGAACGTGATGCCAGGGCCGCCGAAGCTTTCCAGCGGCGCGAAGCCCGGACGGCTGCGCCCGAACGCGATCAGCGAATTCCAAACAAGACGCGGCGTCAGCGCGTTGGTGTAGCTCAACGTCGCGTTCTGCGGACGATTCTGGCTTCCCGCGCCACCCGTCGGCAGGTTCCCGCCGACAAACGTCAAGCCGGGCGAGAGCTCCTGCAGGTCTTGGATGGCCCAGCGGCCAAACAGCGTCTGCTTGTCGTTGATTACCCAATCGGCGCGGATCGAGCCCGCGATCGAGTTCGTGGCCAAAGGCGACGCGTTGGACGTGGTTCCGCTCGGCGAAGTGTAGCGGGAACCGCCCAACTGCTCAAACAAACGCCGGGACGTCGGATCGGTGATCGAAGCCACCTGCGCCGGGGTCCAGACGGTCGCAATTCGTGTGCCGCCCAGGCCGCGAATCTTCTGTTGCTCGTAGTGGCCGATCACGAACAGCTTGTTCTTGATGATCGGAGCACCCAGGTAAGCGCCCCAGCGGTTGTTCCGCAGCGGCGGCGCGGTGCCCGTCCGGTCAAAGTAGTCGCGGGTGTTCAGAACGTTGTTCCGGAACTGTTCCCAGAGCTGCCCACGGATCTCGTTGGAGCCGCTCTTGGTGATGATCTGGAACTGCGACGAAGCGTTGCGGCCAAACTCGGCCGAGAAGTTATTCGAGATCACGTTGATTTCCGCGATCATGTACTCGGGAATCGTACCCAGGCCCGCTCCACCCGTCGTCGAAACGTCGGTTGCCGTGGCGGAGTCGATCGTGATGTTGTTGCCTCGTCCACGCCCGCCGTTCGAATTGTACGAACCAAGACCCAGGAAGGGGTTACGCGTCGTCACCGGCACCACGCCGGGCGTCGTACCCGCAATCGCCAGAACACCGCCCGATAGCGGAAGCTCGGAAACCTGCTTGGTCGATGTCGTGGTCTGCAACTGGCTCTGCGTGGTGTTGATCAGCTCCACGCCTTCTTCCACGGTGACGCTCTGCTCCGTGGACGCCACCTGCAGCGTGATCCGGACGGTCGTCACGTTACCGATCGAGACGCTCGCTTGCGCCAGGACCGAGCCGAAACCGCCCTTCTCTGCTTTCACTTCGTAGGTGCCCACTGCCAGCAGCGGAACGCGGGCGGAACCCAGGCCATCGGCGTCGATGCGCCGCACCGTGCCGGTTTCCTTGTTTGTGACGGTCAACTTCGCTTCCGGTAGCGCAGCTCCGGACGCGTCCACCACCTGTACTTCCAGTTCTCCGGTAATCTGTGCGGAGACTCCGCTGCAGATCACCAGGAACGAAACGAGAATCAATATCCATTGACGCAAAGAGACAGACCTCCTGAAGGGACTCGCAAGTACCGCGGGGCACTTGCGCTCACCGCGACTGTGATTGGCAGTCGTGATATTACGTTCATCATACCGTCAATGACACACTTTTGGGGGTATTTGGCCCCTGGAACCCATCAGATTTTCATGTCATAAAATGTGCAGATGCTTTGAGCTGCTGCACAGATGGCTTTTCCGCTACCCTGAAGAGACGCCCTGTCCCACCCGATGACTCCTCCCGTCCCCGCACCCTATCCGGCAAGCCTCGCGTGGCAGCGGGTACAGCTTGCCCGCCATCCCAAGCGCCCGCATTCGCTGGACTACATCGCAAAAGTCTTCACGGACTTCGCCGAGATTCATGGAGATCGCGCCTTCGCCGACGACCCGGCGATCGTTTGCGGAATGGCCCGCCTTGGCGGGCGGGAAGTGCTGGTGTGCGCGCAGCAGAAGGGCCGCGATACGAAGCAGAAGCTCCACCGCAACTTCGGAATGCCGAAGCCGGAAGGCTATCGGAAGGCGCTTCGGGCCATGCGCATGGCCGACAAGTTCAACCGTCCGATCATCTGCCTGCTCGACACCCCGGGGGCTTATCCGGGCATTGATGCCGAGGAGCGCGGCCAGGCGGAGGCAATCGCCGTCAACTTGCGGGAAATGGCGCGCTTCGGCGTCCCGATCATCGTTGTCGTCGTCGGAGAAGGCGGCTCCGGCGGGGCACTCGGGCTCGGCGTCGGCAATCGTGTCTTCATGTTCGAGAACGCGATCTACTCGGTGATCTCGCCGGAAAGCTGTGCCGCCATCATCTGGCGCGACAGTCAGCAGGCGGAAAAGGCCGCGGAGGCGCTCCGTCTCACGGCGGATCACCTGCAACCGCTCGGCATCGTCGACGGTGTGATTGCCGAGCCTCCGGGGGGCGCGCAGGAAGACTGGGATGCGGCTGCTGACGCGCTTTCGCGCACGCTGACTGCCGCGCTCGAAGAGTTGGCCCCCATGTCGCGCACACAACTGGTCGAAGACCGGTATCTGAAGTTCCGCCGCATGGCCGGCTTCTTCGCCGAGGCATAGCACGCATGAAGCCCGCCGTTTGGATCACGCTGGCCGTCGTGGCCTTTGTTGGTTTTCTGATCTACTCGTCGATGGGTCAGGCGCAGTACCGCGTGGAGGTCTGCATGGAGTTTAAGGGCCGCGCAGCATGCCGCACCGCCGCCGGCCCCAATGAAGCCCAGGCACTCCGCACCGCCACGGAGAACGCCTGCGCGCTGATTGCCAGCGGCATGACGGACTCCATGGCATGCGACCGCACGCCTCCGAAGAGTGTGCGCTGGGTAGAGAAGCCCTAGAACGCCAGCCGTAACGCGAAGCGGAACAGCCGGTCACTGTCGTCGCGCGTCCCGGTGATGCGCAGGAAGTTGCCCGGATTGGACACGTTCGCCGAGGGCGTCAGGAACCGTGGCGTGTTCGTCAGGTTGAACGCCTCGGCGCGGAACTCCAGCCGCGCCAGTTCGCGAATCGGGAAGACCCGGAAGATGCCGCCGTCGGCGCCCACCACACCGGGCCCCCGGAATGCGTTCCGGCCCGTGTTGCCGAACGTGGCTGCCTGCGTCACGGAAGAGAACGACGCGGGATCGAGATACGGGGAGCCCGGTCCAATGCCGCCCAGCACCCGCACCTCCGGCGTGACCTGGTTCGCGGTCTGCAGGTTGCCCGGCGCGCGCAAACTGCCGGCATCCGCCGTCACCGTGAACGGCTGCCCGCTGAAGGTGTAGAAGACGGCATTCACCTGCCAGTTCCCAATCAGGTGGCTCAACAAGCCGTTCTGCAGGAACTGGCGGCCCCGGCCAAAGGGCAGGTCGTAGATGGCGGCAAACTGCAGGTTGTGCGTCCGGTCGTAGCCGGCAACTGCGTAGTTTCGTCGAATGGCCGGACTCCAATTGAAGTTCACGCCCACCCAACCCGTGTCGTCGGCCATGTTCAACGCCTTCGACCACGTGTAGGCTCCTTTGAAGAACAGCCCTCGCGACGCCTGGCGGTTGAAGGCGACCTGCAGTGAATGGTAGTTGCTGGACAGCCAGCCGTCCCAGTAGTTCAGCGCGATGCGGCGTCCAAACCGCGAGAAGTAGGGACGACCCGTCGCGTCGGCACCCGGAGCCGCGGCGTTGATGTCGCGGTCTGCCAGCTGGTGTGTCACCTGAGAGCCGACGTATGCGGCGCTCACGACCGTATCTTTCAAGACCCGGCCCTCCACCGTGAAGTTCCAGGTCTGAATGTAGCCGCGATGGATGAAGTCGCCCGGCGTGCGCTCGTCCACGTTCGGTGGCAGCGGCACGACGCCCGTTGAAAGGTCCGGACCGGTAAAGTTCGGAATGCCTTGCGAAAGAGGCCGCACGAACTGGAAGCTGTTCGCCTGCTCATTCTGCGAGATCGTCAGCGGGTACCAGCCGCGCAGCGGACGGCTGAACGGCAGGGGATCATACGTCAGCCCATAGCCGGACCGCACGACAAATCGATCACTCAGCCGCCAGGCGACGCCCAGCCGGGGCGCCCACAGCATCGAGGAGACGCCGATTCCGGCGTTCCGCGGCACGTTTCCGTACCCGCCAAGGAACACTTGCATGGTGTCGATATCCAGCCGCTCGAGTCCCTTTCCGTCGGCGCGCGTCATCAGCGGATAGAACTCGTAGCGCAGTCCGAGGTTCACCGTCAGGTTGCGATTCACCTGCCAGCGATCACGCGCATACCATCCGTTCTGCCATTCGCGGCCGGTCATGGTGATGTACTGCAGGCTCTTTGAAACCTGATTCGGCAAGCCGAGCAGAAAGTCGGCGAATGAGTTGAAGTTGTTCGCTGTCGTCGTGCCTTCGCGAACCGTCACTTGGCCGTTGAAGTTGAAGGCGCCGCGCGGATTGGCGATTTCCGGCTGCCAGTGGTTCAACTCGTGGCGGATCAGGTCGTAGCCGAAGCGCAACTCATGCCGTCCGGCGATCTTCGTGAAGTTCGTCGTGAACGTGTAAGAC
>CAYNDS010000120.1:0-12439 GCA_964395885.1 uncultured Solibacteraceae bacterium
CTCGAAAGCTGGCTCGCCCTCGTTCACCCCGCTGACCGCGACCGTGTCCGCCAGGAAGTCGACTCCTTCAGCACCCAATTCGAAAGCCTGGATCACGAGTTCCGGATCGTCCGTCCGGACGGAACACAACGCTGGCTACAGGCGAGAACGGATTTTGCCTCGCTCGAGGACCGCATCCGCTGGACCGGCGTCGTCTTCGACATCACAAAGAAGAAGGAGGTGGAACTCGACCTCCGCCGCCAGGAAGAGGCGCTCCTGCTCACCCTGGAAGCCGGACAGATGGGTCTCTGGACGCTCCGCCTCTCCGACCGCACCGTCACCGGCACTGCCACCACCGCCCGGCTCTTCGGCATTCCCGCCGAAGGAAGCATGTCTCTGAAAGAGTGTTGCAGCCGCATCGATCCCGACGACCGTGACTGGGTCCGGCAAGTCTTTGAGGAATCCATCCGTGACTGTGCGGAACACTCGGTGGAATGCCGCGTCCTGGCTCCCGATGGGCGCACTCGCTGGATCTCTTCCCACGGACGAGTCTTCTGTGACGAAGCAGGCAATCCGGAGCGTGTCACCGGCACGCTCATGGACATCACCGATCGCAGACTCGCCGAAGAGCGCTACCGCCAGACTCTCGAAAACACTCCCATCGGTGTCCTCGCCGGCGACATCTACGGCGGCGTCCAATACGTCAATCGCGCCTTTCTCGAGATCACCGGATACTCTGAGCAGGACCTCCGCGACGGCGCCCTCCGCTGGACCGCCCTCACCCCGCCGGAATGGCTCCCCATCGACGCCGAACGCATCCTCGAAGCCCGCGAGAAAGGCGCCTGCACACCTTATGAAAAGGAGTACATCCGCAAGGATGGCACTCGCGTCCCCGTCCTGATCGGCTATGCCCTGCTCGGACCCGCACGCGAGGAGTCCGCCGCCTTCATCCTCGATCTCAGCGAACGCAAGCACATCGAGAACGCCCTCGCCGCGAGTGAAAAACAGTTCCGCGACCTCGCCGACAGCATGCCGCAGTTGGCCTGGATGGCCCACCCCGACGGATCCATCTTCTGGTACAACCGCCGCTGGTACGAGTACACCGGCACCACCCTTGACCAGATGCAAGGCCGGGGCTGGCGCTCCGTTCACCCCGCCCACACCCTCGACGCTGTCGAATCCCGCTACCGTGCAAGCGTCGCCAGTGAGCAGGAGTTCGAAATGATCTTCCCCCTCCGCGGCGCCGACGGACGCTATCGCCGCTTCCTCACCCGCGCCATTCCCCTCCGCGACGCCCAAGGCCGCGTCGTCCGCTGGTTCGGTACCAATACCGACGTCGAAAAGCAGATGCAGACCGAAGAGGCTCTCCGCCGCTCCAACGAAGACCTCCAGCAGTTTGCCGACGTCGCCAGTCACGACCTTCAGGAGCCGCTCCGTACCGTTGCCGCGTTCAGCCAGTTGCTCGACCTCAAGGCGGGTGATCTCGACGGCGACCTCCGCCGGTTCGCCGGCTTTGCCCGCGAAGCCGCCCTCCGCATGAGCAATCTCATCCGCGACCTCCTCGAGTACTCTCAGATCACCTCGGAGTCGGAACGCGTCCCGGAAAACGTCAACCTGAACGAAGCCGTCCACAACGCCCTCGCCGACCTCGCCGCCGCGCTCAACGAAGCCGACGCCACCGTCGTTCATGAGCCGCTGCCCCGCGTCACCGCTGACCGTTCTCAGATCACCCGCGTCTTCCAGAACCTCATCGGAAACGCCCTCAAGTACCGCCGGCCCGATCAACCGCCCCGCATCGCCATCCGCGCCGAACGTCAGGGTCTGTTCTGGCGCATCGACGTCATGGACAACGGCATCGGCTTCCGCCCGGAATTCGCCGATCGCATCTTCGGCATATTCAAACGCCTCCACCGCGAACAGTACCCCGGCACCGGCATCGGCCTCGCCATTTGCAAGACCATCATGGAGCGCCACGGCGGCGAAATCCATGCCACCGGCCAGGAAGGCGCGGGCGCGACTTTCTCCTTCACCCTGCCCGCCTCCTGACCCGCGCGCCCCGCCCAAAGCGGTGTGATATCGTCCCCACCATGAGCGTGTCCCGCCGTAAGGCGATCGCCGGTCTTTTTGCGGCCACCGGCATCACCGTCAAGACTGAAGAACAACTCGCAAAGGCGCAGCAAGCCGTCCGCAATGCGCCCGTCAAGCCCGCCGAAGGACTGAAGGTCACCAAGCTCGAAACCTTCCTCGTCAAGCCCCGCTGGCTCTTTCTCAAGATCCATACCAACGCCGGCATCGTCGGCCTCGGCGAACCCGTCACCGAAGGCCGCGCCCTCACCTGCGCCACCGCCGTCAAGGAGATCGAACCCTATCTCGTCGGCAAGGACCCCCGCGCCGTCCAGCACCACTGGCAGGCCATCTACCGCCACGCCTTCTACCGCGGCGGACCCATCCTCACCAGCGCCCTGTCCGGCATCGACCAGGCCCTCTGGGACATCAAGGGCAAAGCCCTCGGCATCCCCGTCTATGAGTTCTTCGGCGGACCGACGCGCAATCGCGTCCGCGTCTATGCTCACGCCGGTACGCCGGACGCCATGCGCGCCGCAAAGGCAAAAGGCTTCACCGCCTTCAAGACCGGCCCGGCCAGCCCGCGCCAGGGCGCAAGCGGCCGCAACTGGAAGCGCTACGTCGAAACTCCCGCCGCCGTCGACTACGCCATCGAGAAATTCGCCGCCTTGCGCCAGGCCATGGGCCCGGAAATCGACATCGGCGTCGACTTCCACGGCGCCGTCTCCCCGGCTCTCGCCAAGGTGCTGATCAAGAAACTGGAGCCCTTCAACCCGATGTTCATCGAAGAGCCCTGCCAGGCCCAGAATCACGACATCATGGCCGAAATCGCCCGCGGCACGCACCTCCCCATCGCCACCGGAGAGCGCGTCTTCACCAAGTGGGGCTTCCGCGAGGTGCTCGAAAAGAAGGCCGCCACCATTCTGCAGCCCGACATGTGCCACGCCGGCGGCATCAGTGAGGTGCGCGTCATTGCCGGCATGGCCGAGGCTTACTACGCCACCATCGCCCCGCACAACCCGCTCGGGCCCATCTCGCTTGCCAGCGGTGTCCAGCTGGCCGCTTCCATCAACAACTTCCTGATTCAGGAACAGGTCTCGCTCGGCGAAGGCTATCTCAAGAAACCCTTCACCGTGCGTGACGGCTACCTCGATCTCCCCACCACGCCGGGCCTCGGCATCGAACTCGACGAAAATGCCATGGCCGACAAAATCGGCCACGACTGGCGCAACCCCGAGTCCTACGACGACGAAGACGGCAGCGTCGTCGACTGGTAAGGCTTCCGCTCCCCCCGCGCCCGCGCCGCGTTCACCTGCGGCGCGGGCCTCCATCTTCTCTGCTCTCAACAGGTTATGGACACGCTGCATTGCGCCGCGTTCCCCTCGGGTGCATTCTCAATCCGGAGCCACCGCGCTCCGGCAAATGTCACACCCTGTCTCACTCCGGCTCGTTTTCGCCAAAAAAACGGAACCTACGCCTCGGCCTCCAGCATCGCCCGCGCCGTCGCCAGCTCCTTCCGCGCCTCCTTACTCACCGTCGGATAGCGCAGCCGCAAGGACTCCAGCGCCTCGACGATCGCCGCTGCCACCACCACGCGCGTGAACCACTTGTTGTCGGCGGGCACCACGTACCACGGTGCATGCGGCGTCGCCGTATGCCGGATCATCTCCTCGTACGCGCGCATGTACGCCCTCCAGTGCTGCCGTTCCCGCACGTCGCTGGCAGAGAACTTCCAGTTCTTTTCCGGCTCATTCAACCGGCTCAGGAACCGCTTCTTCTGCTCCGCCTTCGACACGTGCAGGAAGAACTTCCGGATCAGCACGCCGTTTCGCGAAAGATACCGTTCGTAGGCGTTGATGTCCTCAAAGCGCTCGGACCAGATCTTCCGGGTCACCAGCCGCTCCGGAATGCGCTGTGCCGCCAGGATCTCCGGGTGCACCCGCGCCACCAGCGTCTCTTCGTAGTAGGACCGGTTGTGGATCCCGATTCGGCCCCGCTCCGGCAGAGCCTTGCTGCTGCGCCACAGGAAGTCATGGTCCAGTTCCTCATGCGTCGGCGCCTTGAACGAGTACACCTGGCAGCCCTGCGGATTGACCCCGCTCAGCACATGACGGATCACGCCATCCTTGCCCGCCGCGTCCATCGCCTGGAAGATCAGCAGCACCGCCCACCGGTTCTGCGCATACAGCTTCTGCTGTTCTTCGGCCAGCCACTCCACGCCCTCGCGCAGCAGACGTTCGCCGTGCTGTTTATCGGTCAGGCTGTGAGTGTCGCGCGGGTTGTACTGCGAGAGCCGGAAGCTCGTCCCGTCCGTCACTCGGTACGGCGCCGCCAGTTCACCGGCCCGCGTCATGCTAGACGCTGGCGCCCGCAAGCTTCCCCGTCGAGTCCGCGAAGCGCTCCACCGGCGTGCCGAAGGCTTCCAGCATCGTCACAAACAGATTCGCCAGCGGCGTGTCCGGCCCGGCCACCAGATGCTGCCCCGTTTGGATCTTGCCGCCGCCCCGGCCGCCCAGCACCAGCGGCAGATTGTGCGGGTCGTGCCGGTCACCGTCCCGTATGCCCGATCCCCACAGCACCATCGCGTTGTCCAGCACCGTCTGCTCGCCTTCCTTCATCTCCCGCAGACGCCGCAGCAGGTAGGCGTACTGCTCGATGTGCCACCGCGCGATCCGCTCGTACTGACGCAGCTTGTCTGCTTCGCGCTGATGGTGCGAGACCTCATGGTGCGCATCCGTCACCCCTTCCAGGAAGGGGAACTTCGTGTTCGCCACTTCATTGGCGAACATGAACGTGGCGATGCGCGTCGTGTCCGTCTGGAAGGCCAGCGCGATCATGTCCATCATCAGGCGCACATGCTCGTCGTAGTCCTTCGGCACGCCCGGCTTCCGCGCCGGGTCCATCGCCGCCAGCGGCTTCCAGGCCCGCCGCTCCGGCCGCGTCGCCTTCGTCAGCCGCTCTTCGAGCGCGCGCACGCCCGTCAGATACTCGTCCAGCCGGTGCCGGTCCGTCGCGCCCAGTTGCGTCCGCAGTTCCCGGGCGTCGCTCAACACCAGGTCCAGCAGCAGCGCGTCGCGCTTGGCCGTCGCCTCCGGAGGCTGCGTCGCCCGGAACAGCCTCTCCCACACCAGCCGCGGCTGGATCTCCTTGGCCAGCGGCGTCGTCGGCCCGCTCCAGGCAATATGCGCGCCATAGACCCGCGTATAGCCGACATTGCGGTCGACGCCCGTCGTCGCCGGAGACGTGCCCAGTTCCAGCGATGCCAGCGGCGTCAGGTGTCCGGCCCGCTGCGCCGCCACCTGATCCACCGACGTCCCGTTGCAGCTGATATCGACGCCCAGCGTCTTGGTGATCGTCGTCGACGTCAGCCAGCCCGACATCTTCACGTAGTGCCCGTCGCCGCCCTTCGATGCCGCGTTCCACAGGTTGGTCGGCACCAGGACGTGGTCCTTCAAGTCAGCCAGCGGAGCCAGCGTCGGCGACAGCGCGAACTCACGGCCCTCCCCGCCCGGCGTCCACGTGTCCGGATGCACGCCGTTCGGCATGTACATCGCGCACATCCGCACCGGCGGCTTGCTCTTCGGCGTGGCGGCCATCGCCTCCAGCCACGGCAGCCCGAGTCCCGCGCCCACCCCGCGCAGCAGAGTCCTTCGCGTGATCGCTCTCTTCATTCGGCTCTCCTACTTCCTCGACACTGCCGCGGGCACGTTCGATGCCGCCTGCATCGTGAACGGAACGCTGCTCACTATTTCTTCTATCAGAAGCCGGGCCGGATAGTCGTTCGCCTTCAGCTTCGCCACGATCGCCTCCACGGCGCACTGATCTTCGAGCGTCAGCCCCCGCCCCAGCGCATAGCCCAGCATCTTCGCCGTCAGGTTCGTGACGAACACGTCCCGGCGCTCCATCAGCACTGCCTTCAACTGCGCCGCGCCGTCGAACCGCGTTCCGTCCGGAAGCTCGCCGCGGGCATCAATCGGGCGGCCCGCCTGCTCCGTGATCCACCGCCCCAGCACGTCGTAGTTCTCCAGTCCGAAGCCCAGCGGGTCGATGCGCGCATGACAGCCCGCGCATGCCGGATTCTCCCGATGCCGGGCCAGCCGCTCCCGCACCGTTGCCGGCGCCGCTCCCTCGTGCGCCTCGTCCAGCTTCGGCACGTTCGGCGGGGGCGGGGGAGGCGGCGTGCCCAGGAAGTTGTCCAGGATCCACTTGCCGCGCAGCACCGGACTCGTCCGATGCGGATACGATGAGACCGCCAGCACCGCCGCCATCGTCAGCACTCCTCCCCGGTGACTGCCCGCCGGAAGGTCCATCAGCAGCGGCTGTTCCCGCAAGCCGCGCAGCGCCGGATCCTTCAGGTCGAACCCGTAGTGCCGCGCCAGCGGTTTCGTCACCACCGTGTACTTGGAATCAATGAACCGCAACAGCGACAGATTGCGCGCCAGGATCTCCTGGAAGTAGATGATCGGCTCATAGCGCATCCCGCCCGAGATCTCTTTGTCGTAATACTGCGGGAAGAGCTTCGCGTCCGGCTTGATGTCGCGGCCCAGTTCGCGCGTGCCCAGCCATTGCTCAACGAAGCTCTCGGCGAAGTCGCGCGACTTCTGGTCGTTCAGCATGCGCTCAATCTGCGCGCGCCGCACCAACGGGTCGCTGAGCTTCCCTTCGCTGGCCAGCAGGAAGAGTTCCTCGTCCGGCATGCTGCCCCACAGGAAGTACGACAGCCGGCTGGCGTAGGAGTAGCCGTCCAAGGCTCGCGGCGCACCCGTCAGATTCGGCGGCTCCAGCCGGAACAGGAACTGCGGCGAGACCAGGATCGCTTCCAGCGCATACCGGATCGAGTCTTCATAAGACTCCTTCCGCGCCGCTGCGCCGCGGTAGAGCGCCAGATAGCGTTCCACCTCGCCGTCCCGCGCCGGACGCCGGAAGGCGCGCGGCACGAAAGCGGCAATCGTTTTCCGCGCGGCCTCCTCCGGTGCGACCCCTTCGCCCGGGTCGGTCACAAACCGCGCGCGGGATTTTGGGTCTTTGATTCCATAGTCCAGCGCCGTCCTCGCTGCTTCCAGGTACTTCTCTGCGTGTACAGGTGAGAGGAAGAGTGTTTCGGCGGCATTGTCGAAACCTTCGCCGCCGGCGCCGTCCGCCGGCAGTGCCGCCGCCGCATTGACGTGTATGTTCAGCAAATCCCGCAGCGTAGCTGCGTATTCATTCCGGTTCAAACGACGCATCGGCGCTGCGGGCGCCTGTATGCCGTCCGCACAAGCGGCCGCCCGAATCTCCCGGTCGAAGAACGCGGCAAAGCGTTCCCGCTCGTCAAGCCCCGGCTGCTTCGCCGACTTGGGCGGCATCTCGTGCTCCCGCACCCGGTTCACCGCCGCCGTCCAGCGCCGTGACGCCGCCATCATCGAGGCCGCGTCCGGGTACTTCGCCAGATCAAAGCCCGCCACCGCCGCCTTCCCTGTATGGCACGCCGCGCAGTAGGTCTTCAGAAAGCTCTGCGCATCCGCAAATGCGTACGGGTCCGCCACAGCCGCTCCCTGCGCCGCGACGAGAAGCCAGATCCACCGCATCTGCCTAGTTTATGCTGCCCAGGACGTGAAGCCTGTTACGAACCTGTAACGCCACGGGCTATCGCTTGCATCAGAAAGATCGATGAGAGGGTGTTACGGTCTCGTGACACTTTCCGACAGGTCATCGATGCATCCACGGCGGAACCATTGGCGAGCGTCTCTTCTCTGGGCAGAGTTTGCCCTTCTTTTCATTGGCTTGCCGTTGCTGTTCGTCTTCCGTTGGGTACCGGCCGTCCCGATCCCGGTCCTCATCGTTGTCTCCGCCGTCATGACCCTTTACCTGTTCCGGGACGACAGCTTCCAACGGGTCCGCCTGTGGAACCTGGATGGCGCCCGGCACCTGGTCTGGGCGGTACTGCAGCGGGCGGCGGCATTGGCCGGCTTGCTGGGTCTGGCCGTCTTCGTCTTCGCCCCGGAGCAATTGTTCGACCTGCTGCGTCAGGCGCCCAAATCCTGGGCCGCCGTCATGTTCCTGTACCCGATTCTCAGCGTCTACCCCCAGGAGTTGGTTTACCGGGCGTTCTTCTTCCACCGCTACCAGCCGCTCTTCCGAACGGAGTCCGCGATGATCCTGGCTTCCACCGCCGCATTCGCCTTCGTGCACGTCATCTTCGGGAACCTCATCTCGGTGGTACTCACGGTAGCCGGCGGTTGGCTTTTTGCGACGACCTACCAGCGCAGCCGTTCGCTGCTGCTGGTTTCGGTCGAGCACGCCATCCTCGGCAACTGCATCTTCACGGTGGGCTTGGGCCGTTACTTCGCCTCGGGCTCCAGCCTGTTCTAGGCAGTTTCGGGAACACTCGCACCGCCGCACCCGTACAGCAGGACGTGTACGCTTGGCTTCTCGCCGCTCTTGGACTGGCAGCGCTGCTGACCGCCGCGGGCGGCCTCGTCGTCTGTGAAGCGACGCTGCAGGTCAGCCGCCGTACGGCCGCGGCGCCCGGCGAACCGGTGGCGATTCCGAGCCATGACGGACTGGCCTTGCGGGCTTCCTGGCTGCCCGCTTCGGGTACGGAGCGGTGTGTCCTGGTTCTGCACGGGATTTCCGATTCGCGGGGCAGCGCGGCGGGCTTTGCGCCGTTCCTGAACCGGGCTGGCTACTCCGTACTCGCGCCGGACCTGCGCGCCCATGGCGAGAGCGAGGGCGATCGGATCAGCTTCGGCATTTGGGAACGGCAGGATGCGCTGCGATGGCTGGCGTGGATGGAGCGCCATGGCTGCCGCGCGCTCTACGGGCTTGGTGAGTCGCTCGGTGCCGCAGTGTTGCTGCAGACAGCGGCAAAGCCCTCACCCCTCCGCGCGGTGGTGGCCGAGTGCTCCTTTGCTGACCTGCCGTCCATCGGACGCTACCGCATCGCGCAGTGGATGGACGGTCCCGCCTGGCTGACCGTACCCGCCGCACAGTGGCTGGTCTGGAGCGGTCTTCTGGCAGCCCGGTGGCGCTATGGCGTCGACCTGACGCTGGCGTCACCCGTCGCCTCAGCCGATGGTCCGTTGCTGCTGATCCACGGCCTGCGGGACGATCGCACACCGCCGGAGCATTCCCGCCGAATTGCGAGCAGGCATCCGCGCGCGGCTCTCTGGCTAGTCGAAGGCGCCGGCCATACGGAGGCATCCGCGGTGGCGCCCCGCGAGTTTGAGGAGCGCGTGCTGGCCTTCTTCGCTCGACATGAGAGCCGGCAGGGGGGAGCCGCGCCCGAAGGTCAGGGACGGGTCAGCACCCACGGCCCGTCCGCGGTGACGGCCACGACATGCTCAAAGTGCGCCGAGTAGCGCCCGTCCTTGGTGACGGCCGTCCAGCGGTCCTTCAGGACCTTCGACTCGGGCCGCCCGGCGTTGACCATCGGCTCAATGGCGAGCGTCATGCCCTCCTTCAGCCGGGGGTTGTCGTTGCGCGGGTCGATGTAGTTCGGGATCTGCGGCTCTTCGTGCAGCGTTGTTCCGATGCCATGCCCGACGAACTCCCGCACGATCGAGAAGCCGTTCGACACGACGTGCTTTTCCACTGCGCCGCAGATGTCGAAGAGCCGGTTGCCGACACGGACCTGTTCGATCGCCAGCGCCAGCGATTCCTGGGTGACGCGCAGCAGTTTCTTGGTCTCTTCGGAGACCTCGCCCACCGGAACTGTCACCGCCGAGTCGCCAAAGTAGCCGTTCAACGAGACGCCGGTGTCGAGCGAGATGATGTCCCCGGCACGCAGCACCTTCTTCGGCGACGGCATGCCGTGCACGATCTCGGCATTCACCGACGCGCAGAGCGTGAACGGGTACTTCGTGCCCGCCGCCGCCGAGTAGTAGCCCTTGAAGGCGGGCTTTGCCCCGGCATCGGCGATCATCTTGGCGCAGGCGACTTCGAGGTCGTGGGTCGAAACGCCTTCCCCGACCATCCCAGCCAAGGCGTGCAGGATGCGATGGACCAGCAGGCCGGAAGCCCGCATCTTTTCCAGTTCAGAAGGACTCTTGCGGATGATCAAGTCGGGCTGCTTTCCAGGAACTCCGTGATCTCGCGGAAGATGGCATCCGGTGGCGCTTCACTGGCTTCGATTTCGTGAAAGCTCCCGTTCTGCGAGTAGTAGTCGAGCACGGGCCGTGTCTGCTTCTCATACTGCGCAAAGCGCTCCCGGATGATGTCCTCGCGGTCGTCTTCTCGTATGATGAGCCGCGCGCCTTCGACGTCGCAGCGCCCCGGCACGATCGGCGGCTTCAGCAGGACGTTGTACAGGGTGCCGCACTGGGGGCACTGCCGGCGGTTGGTCAGGCGCCGCACCAGCTTGTCGGCGTCGACCTTGAGATGGATGACGCGGTAGTCGATTCCCCGGGCCGAGAGCAGTCCGGTGAGGATGCGCGCCTGCTGCGTGGTGCGCGGATAGCCGTCCAGGATGAAGCCGTGCTGGCAGTCCGGCTGTACAATGCGTTCGGCCACCATCTCGTTCACCAGTTCATCGGGTACCAGTTGGCCCGCCTTCAACAGGTCGCGGACACGAAGCCCGACCGGTGAGCCGTGCTTGATGTGTTCCCGAAGCATGTCGCCGGTCGAGATATGCGGGTAGCGCAGGGAGTGCGTGAGCATCTTCGCTTGCGTTCCCTTCCCCGAACCTGGGGGACCAAATAGTACCAGCGCCGTAACTGGGCTTTCGCCCGGGGCCATTCTTGCTCCGCTTTGTGAAGACTACATTCCCGAGCGCCGGCCGCGGATACGGCCCGCTCTCGGCGTGAAGCCTTCGTAATGCCGCATGATCAGCTGCGCCTCGATCTGATTGACCGTGTCCATCGCCACGCCGACCACAATCAGCAGCGATGTGCCGCCGAAATAGAATGACACACCCAGGCCATCCAGCAGGAAGCGCGGGAAGGTGGCATCGATCCAGTTGCCGATCAGGGGCAGCCGCTGCAGCTTGATCCCGGAGATCATGATTTCCGGCAGCAGGCTGAGCAGCGCCAGATAGAGACCGCCGACGACCGTGATCCGCGTCAGAATGCGGTTCATGTACTCGGCAGTGTTGCGCCCCGGGCGAATGCCCGGAATGAAGCCGCCATACTTCCGCATGTTGTCCGCCGCCTCGTTCGGGTTGAAGATGATCGAGACGTAGAAGAAGCTGAAGAAGACGATCAGCGCTGTGTACAGGATGAAGTACAGCACCTGCGTGTGACCGATGGCTCCCAGCATCCCCGATAGCCATTGATTCTTTCGAACCCAGTCGACCTGAAGGAAGGATTGCGGAATCGTCAGCAGGCTCTGCGCGAAGATAACCGGGATTACGCCACCGGCGTTCACCTTCAGCGGCAGGTGCGTCGACTGCCCACCCATCATCCGCCGTCCGACGACCCGCTTGGCATACTGCACCGGGATGCGGCGCTCACCGCGCTCGACGAGAACGATCAGGGCGACGACAGCGATCATCATCAGCAGAATGATGAGCACCTGAACGACGTTCCACTGCCGGGTAACGAAGACGTTGTTATAGATTTCGCCCATCGCCCGCGGCAGCCCGATGACGATGCCGGTGAAGATGATCAGCGACATGCCGTTGCCGATGCCGCGCTCGGTGATCTGCTCACCCAGCCACATGATGAAGGCGGTGCCGGTGGTCAACGAGATCATCGTCATCAGGATGAAGCCGATGCCGGGATTGATGACGAACCCACCGCCGGTCGAAGGGTCAGACGCATTCTGTAGGATGGTCGCAATGCCAACCGATTGCACAAAGGCCAGCAGAACGGTCAGGTAGCGCGTCCACTGTGTGATCTTGCGACGGCCGATTTCGCCTTCCTTCTGCAGCTTCTCGAGCGTCGGCACGACGACGGTCATCAACTGCAGGATGATCGAGGACGTGATGTAGGGCATGATGCCGAGCGCGAAAATGGTCAAGCGCCGGAACATACCGCCCGAAAAGAGATCGAAGAAGCCGAAGACGCTTCCCGCATTCTGCTGGAAGAACTGCTCCAGGCGGTTGGCATCGATGCCGGGCGTCGGGATGTGGCCGCCCAGCCGGTAGATCGCCAGGAGTCCCAGGGTGAACAGCACGCGATTCCGGAGGTCCGGGATGCGGAACACATTGGCGACGGCGTCGAAAAACTTCATAGGTTGATTGTCCTACGCCTCAAGCAAGCTGCAAACAGAAGCCGGGGCGCTTAGGCCCCGATCACTTCCACGCTGCCGCCCGCAGCCTTGATCTTGGCGGCGGCGGCTTCCGAGATGGCGTGCGCTCGAACGGTGAGCGGGCGCGTGACCTCGCCATGGGCGAGGATCTTCAGACCCTTGCCGAGCTTCTTCACCAGACCAGACTCCATCACCGACTCGGGCGAGAACTGATCGGTCTCAAGACCGT
>CAYNDS010000120.1:12449-13364 GCA_964395885.1 uncultured Solibacteraceae bacterium
ACGTTCAGCCGCCCCACATTCAGGATCGCGTACTCCTCGCGGAACGGGTTGGTAAAGCCCCGCTTCGGCAGGCGGCGGTGCAGCGGCATCTGGCCGCCTTCAAAGCCGCGCATCAACGAATAGCCGGAGATCGAGCGGGCACCCTTGGCGCCGCGCCCGGAGTACTTGCCCCGGCCCGTGCCCATACCCTGGCCGACGCGCTGCTTCTTGTGCTTCTGCCCTGCGGGCGGCTTCAGATTGCTGAGATTCATGGCTTTCTCTGTCCTAGTCGACGATGCGCAGCAGATGCGGAACTTTGGCGACCATGCCCCGGAATTCCGGTCCATCGGGCCGCTCCACGATCCGGTTCAACTTCTTCAACCCCAGCGAACGCACGATGGCGCGCTGCTTTTCCGGGCAGCCCGCCACGCTGGCATACAGCTGGATCTTAATCTTGGCGCCGGCCGCCGTTTGCGTCTCAGCCATTGACTTTCTCCACTGCCAGGCCGCGCATGTCGGCCACTTCACCCTTGTCACGCAATCCGGTCAGCGCGGCGATGGTCGCCTTCACCACGTTGTGCGGGTTGTGCGAACCAATCGACTTTGTCAGCACGTTCGGAATGCCCACGCTCTGAATCACGGCGCGCACCGGACCGCCGGCAATCACGCCGGTTCCTTCCGGGGCAGGCTTCAGCAACACCAGTCCGGAGCCGAACCGGCCGAGCACCGGATGGCCGATGGTGGACTTCACGGTGTGGATGCGCCGCAGATTCTTTTTCGCCGCCTCGATGCCCTTCTTGATCGCCGCCGGAACTTCCTTCGCCTTTCCGGTGCCGAAGCCGACGACCTTCGCCGACGGATCGCCGACCACGACCAGAGCCGAGAAGCTCAGGTTCTTGCCGCCCTTCACCACCTTGGTGACGCGGTTGATCGAGA
>CAYNDS010000121.1:0-1423 GCA_964395885.1 uncultured Solibacteraceae bacterium
CATCCCCACCGCCTGGCAGGACCTCAAAATGGACGGCGACCTGTTGATGGGTTCCGGCATCCTCTCGCGCGAGGCGGGCGCTCTCGACTGGGTCACCCTGCCCGACCTGAAACTCGTCCGCCGCCTCGTCACCGGCAAGACGGACCGCGGCCTCGTCTACACGCATGAAGGCATGGCCTGGCGCGACGGACGCCTCCTGTTCCTCCCGGAAGACTTCCCCAGCCGCCTGTTCGAATTCCAGCCCCGCTAAGGACGCCCGCTCGCCGCCACCGCGCGCGCCATCGCCAGCAGCTTCCGCACCGTGTTCCAGTTGCGCCCTGTCGCGGTGACCCCGAACAGCCGCTCCAGCTGGGCAACGTTCAACTCCGGCCGCGCCATGCCGTTCGGAAAGTCGATCCAGACGTGCGCTCCAGTGACCCACACGCGCTCCGCAACCGGCGGCAGACTCGCAATCGCCTCCCGTGCGGCAGGCGACAGCGCCGCGCCCAGAAAGTAGACCAGCACCTTCGCCCCGTCCTCGCCGTTCTCGTCCGCCATCGGATCGGCCGCCACCAGGGATTCCAACTCCGGCAGCGTTCGGCTGACCACGGCGATCCTCAGCCCGGTCGCCTGTTCGATCGCCTCGGAAAGGCCCGCGGCGCTCCCCCGAAAGACCACGTTGCCGCTCTGAATGTAGGTCTCCACCTGCGTGCCCCCGATCGACTCGCAAATCGATCGAAGCTGCGCCATCGGCAGGCGATTCCGGCCGCCGACATTGACGCCCCGCAGCAAGGCCACCGTCACCGGTGCCTCAGTCATACATCCCCTCGACGAACCACTTCCGCTCTTCATAGCGCAAAGAGAGCCGGTACAGCCCGCCTTCCTGCAGCAGCACGTCCCACTCATCGCGGCCAAAGGCGGTTTCCGCCCACCATTCTCCGCTGCTGCGCCACGGTCCGGCGGCGGTGCGGATGTGCCCTTCCAGACGCGCCGCGCTCACCCATGCCGGACGCTCCTGCCGCAGTTCCACCCGCGCCGGCAGCGCCGGACGGAACATCCGCAACGACAGCTTCAACGGCAGCGTATCCGGCATCTCGCCCACATCCCGCGGCGGCGCCAGTCGGTACGGCCGCACCCGGAACGCATCCGGACGGTGTGTATCCAGCAGTTCCGGTGACCCCACGCGATCCTCCCCCACCAGCGCCCCCAACCGCGCCAGTACATTCTGCAGCCGGTCCGGCTCCGGACCCTGCGGGACAAACAGCCCGCCCTGCACCGTGCGCGGCGCCACCGGCGTCAACTCCACTTCGATCGCCCGCACCGCGCCCCCTAGCGGATGCGCCTCCAAATCGAGCTGAATCAGTTTCAGCAGCACCGCCACGTCGCGCGTCGGCAAGGGCAGGGAAAACGGCCGCGTCTCCTCGCGATCCCGCGTCAGGCGAAA
>CAYNDS010000121.1:1433-13143 GCA_964395885.1 uncultured Solibacteraceae bacterium
CGAAACCGCAGCCGCATCTCGGAAGCCGCCAGCGTCTGCCGGTCCAGCCGCCCCGCCAACTCGCGCAACAGCGGCGCAATCGCCAGCAGAATCGGCTCCACCCGCGCAAGCGGATGCTCCCACTCGCACTGCGCGCGATAGTCCTCTGCCGCGGGCGCAACCTCCAGCGGACGGTCCACGACGCCCAACGCCAACTGCCGCAACCGGTCGGCCTCCGCGCCCAGACGCTCCACCAGCCCGATCGGAGGCAGCGCGGCCAACTCGCCCGCCGTCGCGATTCCCCAACGCGCGAACGTGGCCTGCACCTCGGGCGCATCCGTCAACGCCGCAATCGGCAGGCGGGACAGAAACTCCGCCTCCTGCCCCGGCGGAATCAGCGACACCCCCGTCACATGCCGCGCCGCCAGCAGCGCCGTATCCGGATTGGCCGCCACCGCCAGATTGCCCTCGATGCCGAACTCCATGCCCCGCCGCGAGATCGCCGACGCAATCTCGTTCGGCCCCCCGATCAGCCGCCGCAACCCCGCAATCGAAAAGACGACCGTCCACGGGCTCGCTCTCTCCACCGACGGTGAAAACAATGCCGCCAGCGCCAGCAGATCCTCCGGCGAACCCGCCTTCCGCGCATGCACCGCCGCGTACATCGCCGTCCGTCCTTACGCCGCCGCCCGCAGAATCACGGGTTGCGACACCGTCAACGGCTTGCGCACCACCACTTCATACGCCGCGCCTTCCAGCAATTCAAACGGTGATTGCCCCGTCCAGATCACCTCGCGCCGCCGCATCTCGATCTGCCGCGTCGCGCATTGCCGCACTTGCGGCTGTTGCGCCGCCACCACCAGTGCCGCCGGCGTATGCTCCACCGCGCGCCGCGCCCGGTACCAATACGACACCGGCACACGGTGGAACTCCTTCGGCGCGATTCCCGCCACATCCAGCACCACCAGCCCGAACCCCCCGCCATGCAGCAGAATGTCGGCCGCCTTCAAAGCATGCTCCAAAACCCGTCCGCACCGCACCCACAGCAGTTTCCCCAGATCGACCCCGAGTTCCTGCGCCCCGCCCGGATCGAAACTGTCATCGGCATCCACCAATGCCGCCACTTCCCCCGCAATCGTTGCCGCTGCCAGCAACGAATGCACCACCGCCGTCCGGCCGCTGGATGCCGCTCCGCTCAGTTCCGTAATCGCGCCGCGCGGGAGGGTCGAAAGCAAGGGAGTAATGGGCCGCATCTTCGCCTTTTGTTCGCTATTTTGGACTGGCGAACCCGATACTGTCAACCGCTCATTCCTGCTAGACTCGGACTCGCATGGAAACAGGGCTGTTACTTGGATTAGGTCTCTTGGCGGGCGTTGCCGCCGGACTGTTCGGGATTGGCGGCGGGCTGATCATCGTCCCTTTCCTCATCCTGGTGATGAAGTTGAATGCCCGCGAGGCATTCGGGACCAGTCTGGCGGCGATCATTCCGCCGGTGGGTCTGCTCGGTGTGATGGAGTACTATCGCGCCGGGGCGATCAACATCCGCTATGCCGCGCTGATTGCGGTCGGCATGGTGATCGGCGCCTACTTCGGGGCCAAGGTGATGCTGTCGCTGCCGGGCGATGCGGTCAAAAAGGCTTACGGCGTGTTTCTGATCGTGATCGGTGCGCGCTTTTTGCTGTTTAAGTAGCCGGCGTGGCTTCAATCAGCCGCGTGGCTTCCGGCAGTGCGGGTGTCGCGGCGGCTACCGGGAACACCGTCGGACGCAGCACCGGTTGCTCCGTGCCGGATCCCGCGGCGGCTGCCATTTCATGCTCGATCCAGTTGGACAGCGGCAGGTTGCGATACAGCAAACGCTCCTGCACCACGACGGCGTTGTTTCGCGCAAAGCGCCGTTCCTCGACGCGCAGGTCTCCCAGCACGCGTTCCATGCCCACGTTCCGGGCTGCTTCCGTCGCTGACCGGACACGGTCTTCCGCCGCCTCGGTCTGCGCCCGCAACAGCGCTTCGGCTTGCCGGGTGAGGGCCTTTTCCTGGGCCAGCGCGGCCACGGTCTGCTCCCGCATCAACCCGTAGGTCAGCAGCGCCGACCCAAGCGCCACAACCAGCGGCAACGCAATCCAAATCCAGAAGTCCATTCACCCTCCGGCCACTTGATCGGCGGAGGCCCGAACGAACTTTAGGGCTTATTGATTTCCGTCAATGCGCTGTCCGGACGCGATCATGAGCAGACGCCGCAATTTCGGCCCGGCCTGTGCCAGCGTCAGCACAGAGGCCAGCGCCCCCAGCAATGCGCCCACGCGGAACTGCAGCCCGGCGGCAAAGCCCGCATGCTTGCCAAGAAACTGGGCCGCTCCATTGGCCGCATCGGCCGACAGCTCCGCGCTCCGCCGGTCGATGGCGCCCGTAAAGGGCTGCTGCCAGCCGTCCCCGCGCACCACCACGTCCGGCACGATCTTCAGCCGCTTGTTTGCCCGCCGGATTTGCAGACACAGCTCGGCATCCCACCAGAACTCGCCGTAGCGCTCGTCCAGGTAGTTCATCCCCGCCACCGAGCGCTTCCGGATCAGGATCGGCGCGCCCACCAGGTACTCAAAGTTGTCGCCCGCCGCCGCGGCCGCCGGCAGTTCGCCGCGTTGCCAGAATCGCGAAAACTCCGCCGCCGACAGACGCGGCAGGCGTCGCATCACGCTTTCGCCCGCGGCGTTCACCGTCGCCGGCGCCACGGCCAGCGCTTCGGAATCGGCATCCAACGCCGCCCGCAGCGCCGGCAGGCTTGTCGCTTCCCACACGGTTCCCGCCTGGCAGAAACAGAGATACTCCCCGACCGCGGTCCGTGTGGCGATATTCCAGGCGCGCGTCGAGCCGAAATTCTTCGGCATCCGCAGCATGCGGACGAAAGGGAACGTCTGGTCGAGCGCCGCCGAGCCGTCGCGCGACGCCAAATCGACCACCACCACCTCAATCTCTCCCGTCTCCGCCGCCCCGCGCAGAGACTCCATCGTCCGCCGCGCCGCCTCCGCCTGATCCCGGATGACCATCAGCAACGATACGGACGGAACCGCGATTTCGGTCTGTTCAGGCACGAGTGTGATGATAACGCGCGCGCCTCACCAGCATTTCGATACGATGGGTGATTTACACTTCGTGCGCCCGGAACCCGGCCTGCAAGCCTACCTTCCATGCGCACGGCAGAGTCCACCATGCGATCAGCCTCTCCCCGCTGGGCAGGTACCATCCCGCTCATCTTCGCCGTGCTCGCTCTGGCCTATGCCTTGGGAACGGCCTATCAGTATTCGCGCCACGCCGCCGAGACCGGCCTTTTTCTGCGGCAGGTACAGGAGTTCACACAGCGTCTGGATCGCCTCGCCGCCGCCGTGATGGCCTCGGAAACGGCTCACCGTTCGTTCCTGCTGACGAACGAAAAACGGTATCAGGACCGATTTCAGAAAGAACGCGACAACGTGTGGCGAATACTGACAGAGCTCTCCCGGACCGCCCATTCTGTTCCCGGTACCGAAATGCTGCCGGCTATCCAAAAGAATCTGCAAGAGAAATTCATATTTGCTGAACGCAGCGTTAGACAAAATGAATCCGGCCAGCGCGCTGCCGTTCTTGCCGAACTTGCCGGTGATGAGGCCGCCTTTGAGCGCTTTCGCACCAGCAAGCAAGTTGCAGAAGACGCTGCCGTCAGCGCCGGTCTTCAGAAGCGAGCGACTTCCGATGCCAGAGAAGTAGATGCCGCCGTCACCAGTCTTGCCGCCGCATCGGTCTCGCTGATTCTCGTTTTCGTAACAATCGTCCGCCTGAACCGGTCTATAAAGCAGAGGGAGGCCGCCCTGAGCTCCGTTCAGAAGGCCGAAATCCGGTTTCAGAACCTGGCGGAGCGCCTGGAGCAGATCCGCGAAGAGGAACGCCTCCGGGTCTCTCGCAACATCCACGACGAGCTCGGACAATCGCTCACCGCCATCAAGATCGACATCACGATGGCCCTGCGTAGGCTGGAGCGTGGCCAGAATGTCCAGGAACCCTTACAGCGTGCAATGAAGCAGGCTGATCAGGCAATTCAGGATGTCCGTCGTTTGGCGATGGAGCTTCGTCCTGAGCTGCTGGACCAGCTTGGCTTGGTAGCTGCACTTCGCTGGCAACTCAATGAATTTTCTCAGCGAACTGGGTTGCTTTGTGAGATACAGGCAGATGAAGATATTGAGCAGTCGCTTTCGCCTCAACAGCGGATCGCCTGGTTTCGCATCGCCCAGGAGGCGCTAACCAACATCATCCGCCACGCGAAGGCGCAAACTGTGACGATCATGATTCACCGCAAGGATGGCGCGGTAAGAATGACAGTCTTGGATGACGGGCAAGGGATCCGTGCCGAGCAGGTCACCGACTTCCGGTCGATTGGCATTTTCGGCATGAAGGAACGGGCGCGGTTGGCGGGCAGTGTGGCAACGGTGGAAGCCGGTCCCAATGGACGCGGCACTTTAGTGAGAGTGGAGACAGCAAGTTAGTGAGCTTTTCGATTCTGTTGGTCGACGACCATGTGGCGGTTCGCCAGGGTCTAAGAATGATGCTCGCCGAGGAATTTCCCGAGGCGAAGTTCGGCGAAGCCAGCTCCACAGCTCAATTAGATGAGCAGGTGGCGAAGGAAGCCTGGAATGTCATCGTGTTGGATCTGAATCTGCCGGGCGCCAGTGGTCTGGATCTGGTGCGTCACTGCAAGGACGCTAGTCCTTCTTCCGGCACTCTGGTCTACACCGTATTGGCGGATCGCGACTTCGGGGTTCGCGCCTTGCGCGCCGGTGCCGATGGTTACGTCACGAAGGATCGTCCCGCAGCCGACCTCGTCCATGCAATTCAACGCGTTCGCGAGGGGAAGCGCTATATCAGCGAGTCCCTGGCCGAAAGCCTCGCGGAAATGATGACCAATCCGGAGCATGCTGAGCCGCACCATGCCTTGTCGGATCGCGAGATGCAGATTCTCATCGGCCTGGCATCCGGGAAAACTCCGACTGCTCTGGCAGACGATTTGCGATTGAGTATTAAGACGGTCAGTACATACCGAAGCAGAATCTTACAGAAGCTTCGGCTGGATACGACAGCGGACATGATCCGTTACGCGCTGGAACGGAAGCTGATCACCTAAGAAATAAACTGTCGCGACAGTCCATGATTGTTTTATCCTGAGGCCTATATCGACCTCTCTGGCCTTCGGAGGACACTGACATGAAAGTCGCGTTGATCGACGATTCCCGCCTGATTCTCGACCGTGTTCTGGACGAGTTGCAGGGGCGCATGTCCGCCAGCTTCGAGTTCCGGCATACCCATACGGCCGAAGGTTTTGCGGCATGGTTTGCAAAGGATCCGGCTCACCTGACGATCGTCGACCTGCAAATCGGGCACGCCAGTGGTCTGGAGATTCTCAAAGCGCTGCAGCACTACCCTTGCCATTGCGTAGTGCTTTCCAGCAGCGACAGCGAACCGATGCGGCAGGCGGTCTTCACCGCCGGTGCGCACGCGTTCTTCAACAAGGCAGACTTCCTCGACTGCATGGACTACATCGTCGACTGGGCCGTGCGGACTAGTCACGCAACACGGCTCCGGACGGGTCCAGCACCGTCTTCGGGGCAGCCCCCGCGACCGGAACCGTGGTCCGCGCCGTCTCCGACGACGTAACCAGCCAGCGCGTGATCCGCTTTCCGCGCGGCAGCTGAATCTCCACCGGGACCGCATCGGTGAAGTCGTCGGGAACGCCCGTCTGTGTCACGGAAAGGGAAACGGTGATGCGGGGCGCCGTGCCTTTGACGCTCGCCTGCAGGCGCAGTTGCGGAATGCCGGTTCCCTCCACCCAGGTTTCAAAGAAGCGGTCCCATTGCGGATCGACGCTGCGGTAGAACTCCGGCGTGTTCGGCTGCTTGGCCAGGTATTCCGTGGCGACGGCCTTCAACTGGGTGGCGGACAGGGACTTGCCCTGGTAGCGTTGTGCCAGGTCGCGCAGCATGGGCCAGAACAGCGCCTCGCCGAGGCGGCGCCGCATCATGTGGATGATCCAGACGCCCTTGTCGTAGGTGATCGTGCGCCAGGTGCTGAACGGCTGCAGCCGCGTGCCGAGATGGATCGCCCCGGCGGACTCAATCGGCTCGCCGTCACTGTCCTTCGCCAGCAGGCGACCCTTGTACTCTTCCAGCACGGAATCCAGCGCCTTGACGCCGTGGCGCCGTTCGAGCGTGGCCAGCGCCAGGTAGCTGGCCAGCCCCTCCTGAATCCACTCATCCTCATAGCCGGCGGCGGTGATGGAGTTGCCCCACCACTGATGCGCGGTCTCGTGCGCGTGCAGCAGTTCGGAAAAGAACAGGCGGGTCTCTCCGGCAAAGCGCTGGCCCACGTCCAGGTAGCTGAGCGTCGACAAATACAGCAGACCGGGAAAGCCCTGTCCGAACTGCCCGGGAATGGGCGAGACCGATAGCGTCTTCAGCGGCGGCGGGCCCAGTTTCTCGGTCATCCAGAGAAACTCCTCGGCAACGTCGGAGGCGAGCTTTTCGAGCTTCGCCGTCGGGCTGAGCGGCATCGAAGGCGGCGGCGGCGCGGCAGGCAGCTCAAAGCGGCGTCGCGCGCCCGGCGGCGCGGGTCCGGTGGGCGGCGGCAGCGGCGGAGCCATCATGCGCGGCTCCAGCGCGCTTTCCAGCCTGCGGTTGGCGAACACCTCGACGCGCAGGCCTTGCCGTGACAGACTGGCCGTTGCATACTCGCCCAGGTTGAAGCCGACGATCCGCACGGGCTGCTGGCAGCGGCGCACGGTGACATGCTCGGCGGCCTCTGTCTTTTCCGAGACCACTTCGCAGGAGGACACCAGGTTCAGCCGCTTGGGGTAGCGGAAGGTCAGCTGATAGGGCGCAAACTGCAGGCCGCTTTGCGGATACCAGTTGATGCGCGCCCCCACGAAGTAGACCTGATTGCCGGAGTGCGTGATCACGTCGCCTTCGTTGCGCACGACGATCTCGTGCGGGCCGGGCGGCAACGGCTCCGGCGGCACCACGAGGAAAGCTTCGTTCTGGTCCTGCCGCACGGCGGCCAGACGCAGCGAACTGCGCCGGAAGATTGTGGCGGGGCGGCCGTTCACCTCGACACTGCTCACGGTCATGCGGGGTGAGATTTCAAAGGGCAGTGCGCGCAGGGGGGCCGGCGCCTCAATCCGGATGCGCGAGGTGACGCTGACGTGAAGGTCTTCTCCCAACCGGGACTCGATCTCATAGCCGCGGATGGCAAAGGCGGTGGCGGCCAGCGGCGGACCGCTCTTGCGGGAGCGGAAATGCGTCCAGATGTCGAACACCGTGCGGTTATTCCGCGTGCTGAGCTGACCCAGGCTGACCGGGCGCGGGTCTCGCGGGTCGACAATCAGGTCGAAGTTGCCGAGCGTGCGGCCCGCAAAGGCGGCATAAAAGAAACCTTCGGCGGGCGGGCGCCCGGAGAGAAGGTCGTCCAGCAGTCGAATTTCAAAGCTGGCGGCGACGTTGCGGATCGTCGGGTTCCAGGAGGCTTCGAGGAGGCGCGCTTCTTCGGGCGCGGGCTTGGCCCACTCCGAGGCCGCCAGATCCGCCTGAAGGCGTTCGCCGGCGGCGTTGGTGAACAGAAACAGCGCGGAGCGGAAGTGTTCATCCAGGTTCGGCGATTTGGTGAACTTGGCGAGCGATTGGCGCTCTGCCTTGCTGGGCGGCAGGACGAGCACTTCGGCGTCACCGGCCTCGACCTCAGCGGTGAAGACGGCGCCGATGGTCCGCCCGTTGACCGGCTGGAGAAACACGAGGATGCCTTCGTTCAGGTAGACGCGGGCTTCATCGGCGGTGAGCAGAAGGTCGCGCACGCGGAAGGCGCGTGAGACGTCGAGACGCGCCTCGCGAACCTGCTGTGAGATTCGCTGCGCTTCGGACAGTTGCGGATCGGTTTGCTGGGCGAAGAGAGAAGCGGCGAGAAGCGTGGTGGCCAGCACAGCTTCAGTCTACTGGGCGGTGGGCCGGGCGGCGTCGCGGACGGCCCCGAGCGGAGCGGGACCGTCAAGAGCGGAGCGGACCGTCTAGAGCGGAGCGGGAGCAAGGACGAAGGTCTTCTCCCCGGCGCCGGCTTCACACAGAATCTGGAGGCGCACTTCGGGAAAGTCGTTCGATTCCCCCTGGGGCGCCTGATAGCGCAGCTCAAAGACGGACTGCAGTCCGACGATGGCGGCATCAACGGTGTGGGCGAGCGTCTCTTCGCTGTCGAAGCGCAGGGCACTGCCGCCCGTGTCGCGGCACAACTGCTCGATGCGGAGGGCGTCGGCGGAGGGCGCCGCTTCCGGCAAAACAGCGGAGATCCGGGCCTGGCCTTGCCGGGCTTGCGCGAGAAGGTCCGCCGGAAGGGCAAGCGGCTCGTCGGGATGGGCGGCCAGCACCAGATGGCTTCCGGGCGGCGCGGCTGCGACTGCGGAACTCAGCGAAGAGGGCAGGCAGCCGTTGGCATACGTCTGCCAGGTGAACACGGCAGGGTCGCGCCGCAGCCCTTCGGCGCCGTCGCGCGCCGCCTGCCAGACACCGCCTGCCTCCTGCGGCCAGAGGAACGTCAGGCGCCCCTCGCCGGCCGTCTCGGCCTGCAGTTGATAGCGCAGAATCGAGGTCTGTTCCTCCGTGACGATGCACTGTGTGGCTCTGAGCGCGTCGCGGCTCAGGATCTCACGCCGGCCGGACTCCCAGACGCCGAACCGGATGCGCCGGCCGCCGTCGAGATCCGTCAGGCCGAGATAGACATGGATCTGGAGCGTGCCGAGCAGTTGCACGGAGTCGCGATAGGTGCGGATGGCGCGAATGGTCTGGAACAGGCGTGTCCGGTCCTCGCCCTGCGCGGCGCCCATCGCCGAGGCGAGGAAGGGAAGGAAGCGGCCGTCGCCGAGGCGCCCCATCGCCCAAAACGCCGTGTGGCGATGGTGCGGGTCGGAAGAGCCGGCCCAGTGTTCCAACTCGGCCAGGCATTCGGTTTCGCCGCACAGATGCAGACCTACCAGGCCGTTCATCGCGACGCGGGGGTGCGCCTTATCCGCCGCGGCGGCGCGGAACAGCGCGACGGACTCCCCGTCGCTGTTGCCCCAAAGGGACTCAATCGCGTTGGCGCGACTGCGGATGTCGGGATCTCCCAGACGCTCCCGCACCCAGGCCGCAGAGTTATGGATGCGGCCCAACAGCAGCACGGCCTTTGATCGGATGTGCGGATCCGGATGCTTCAGCATGCGCTGCAGGGTGTTTTCGGCCTGCGCCTTCTGGCCGGAGAGCTGAATGACTTCGAGCAGCCGGATGAGCGAGGGCGCCATCTTGGCGTCGCGGCCGAGTTCGTTCAGAGTGCGCGTTTCATAGCCTGGGTCGACGCGGCGGGCGAGCGCGAGCACGGGCGCCGCTTCATTCGGCTTCAGTCCCGCCGGACCGACGAGGACCGTCTCCAACAACCGCTTGCTGATCAACTGCGCGACGAGAAATTGCGCCCCCGCACTCTCCGGATGACGCTTGAGTGCGACGGCCGCGTTTGCGGCAAAATGCATCGGCGCAGCCTCAAAGGCCTGGAGGATCTCCCGCCGCCCGAGCGCCGGGTTCTCGTCAAACTCGAGCAGCGCCCCACAGATTCGTTCCGCGATTCCCATCTCGTCCCCATAAGGTTATCGGCGGTTAAAGCAGTGACAATTAGGTTTTGCGTGATCTAAATCTGAGATTAAAACTCGTATAAGCTCTATGGATCCAGAACCTTACTGGGGTTCTGCCGGAAGACTCTTTCCGCCGTGTCCGCTCCCTGGAGGCGGACGGTTGCCTCAAACGCCGCTGCCATGTCGGGCGACCTTCCCGCAGTGTCATGAGAGTCGCTTGCGACAAAGTCAACCCATTGATTGCGGAGGAGTTGCTCGGCAAACTTCCGTGCTGAGGACCCGAAGGCGCCGGTGAGTGCCCCGGCCGTGATCTGGACGAGACAGCCGAGTTGCCGCCACTCGCCCACCATCGTTACTTGGTTGCGTAGCGACAGGTAACGCTCCGGGTGGGTCAGAATCGGGGTGACTCGGCGGGGCACAAAGGCCTGCAGTGTCGGGCGAACAGTGGTAAGGGGAGCGCCATCGGAAAGTTCAATGAGGAGAAATCTTCCGTTGTTGATGGTGTAGCGCGTCGGGTGGGCCAGGGCATCCTGAATCAGGTCGAAATCGAGATGGAAATCGGAGCCGTGATGAATGCGAACGGAGGTGGGGTTGGCGGCGCGCAGCTGGGCAAGCGCGGCGGCGACGGTTTCCGGGTGAAACGGATAGCGGGGGCTGGCATGAGGGGTGGCAACGATGTCGGTGGTGCCGCTGCGCTCGGCGATGCGCAGCATGTCGAGACTGACGTCGAGCGAGGGGGCGCCGTCGTCAATGCCCGGCAGGATATGGCTGTGGATGTCGACCAATCGGGCGGCGCTCGCGGGAGCTAGATGAACATCTCTTCGTCCTGCGTGGCGCGGTCCACGTTGGGGCGCTGTCCCTTGAGCAGGTGAAGGACGCCTGCGCGCACACCGGCGGCGAGTCCGTTGACTTCCTTGATGGGCTTCAGCACGCCGTTATGGAGCGCGGCGACCGTCTCGTGGACGCGCGTGACGGTGTCTTCGACGACCATCTCGGTACGTTCCAACTGATTTTTGGCGCGGGCGCTGGCGTCGAGAACGACCTCCTCGACCCGGGCGAGCTGCGTGCGGGTGGAGTCCAGAATCGCGATCGCGCGAGTGGAGATCTCCTTCATCTGCGCCTGAGACTCGGCAAGCGTGCGGCGCGCGCTTTCGAGCGTCGCTTCGGCCTGTGGAATGAGCGGCGAGACCTGCTGCTGCATTTCGCGGACGGTCCGATAGATGCGCGCCGTGGCGAGCGCCTGCATCAGCATGGAGATCGCGGCCAAAGCGACAAAGGCGGCGATGGCCCAGGCGAGAAGGGGTTCCGTCATCCGGCGGAAGCCTCATCGATTGAGTCGCGGTAGGCCTTCTTGCCGGCTTCGACTGCGGCGGAAAGATTGTCGCGCTGGCGCTGCAGGGCTTCGCGGCTGCGGTTCACCAAGTCACCGGCGTTCTCGCGCGCTTCTTCGGTGCGGCGCCGGACATAGTCGCGGCCTTCGCCGGCCTTCGATTTCAGATACTCCCGGGTCTCTTCGCCGGACTTGGGGGCGAAGAGGATGCCGGCGGCAACGCCGACGCCCAATCCCAGGAAAAAGTAGGGGAGCTTGTTTGAGTCTTCCATTGCCTCTCCATCTCCTAGCCGTGCCGCGAGCGTGGTCGGTTTTCGATCGCCCAGGCTCCAAGCGACTCTGGCGGATGCACGAAAGTGGAATCGAGGGAGCATCCGTCCTTCGGCTGCCTTTAGAATACACCGCGACGTCGCGCGCGGATCAGCCGAGTTGCCGGAGGCGCGTCCGCGGTGCAGCGGACACTTTCCCCTCCCGGGAAAGTCGAACGCCGTCTTCGAAGCGGCTGGGCAGATTGCGCCGGAAGGGACAGTGGGTTCGTTGGGGTGACCGAAGCCGCCGACAGACGGCACAAGGTGGAACACGGCCGCGCGGAGACACACCGACACTACGGGCGTTGGCGGGCGGCGAGAGGGGGCAGGGCAAAGCCGGGAGCGTGCGTCGCATCCCGGCTTTCTGTTGGCGTTTGGTTTTTCTTTCGCTCCGGAGCGGCCGTTTGTTTGCTCTGCAACGGCAAGAGAGACCTG
>CAYNDS010000122.1:0-4439 GCA_964395885.1 uncultured Solibacteraceae bacterium
TCGTCCATCATCTGGAACGCGTTTGCCGACTCGATCCTCGGGTGGGACACGATTGCGTTCATCGTCACGGAGACCAGAAGAGCGGACCCCAGAGTCTTGACGTGATCGGAAAATCGGTCGGTCGTGTCGTAGGTGTAGAGCGGACCCCATTCCGTTGCGGCGATGTTGATCCTTTTGGCGTGCTCGCCGGCCAGTTCGTCGATCCGCTTCGCCAACCCGTCCATCAGGCGAGTGAACAGAAAGTTGAACGCCAACGTCGTGGAATAGACCGTTCGCACATCCCAGTTCGCATCAAAGCCGGTGATCGGCGCCAGGCCGATGGGGGCGAAGCCATTGTGCACAGAGGCGAAGTCCAGTTGATGGGCTGCGCGCTTCAACAGGACGTCCGTCCAGCAACCATTCGCGTCGCTCCGCGCACAGCCGTAGAAGGGGAAGTGGAACTCAATGTCAGCGCCGATCTTGATGCTGGGATCGGCCTCGCGGAGCTTCTCCGCAAACGCGAGGAATGTATCGGCATACTGCGTCGGAGTCACTTCCTTCGGAGTCCCATCAGCCTCGGCGAGGCGCAGATAAAGCTCGTTGCCGACCTCCCAATACTGAGCGCGGCGAGAGCCGTTGTTCATGTAGCGCACCCAATCGCCGGCTTCTTCAGGCGTGCCCGTGTTGGCGTTGAGCGTGACCATCATGTCTTCCACGCCGATACGTCTGGCGAACTCCCAAGCTTCGTCAGTTCCGAATCCATGCTCCGTCAGCGCAGCCCGAGGCTCCACTAGGGTGATGGGCCGCGTCGGATACGGACCAACGCCGTCGCGCCAGTGATAATGGTTCGCAAACACCCCGCCAGGGAAGCGGAGCATCGTCAGACCCAGGCCGTTTGTCAGGTCGACGAGACGGTCATCCAACCGCTGCAGGTACTTGTTCCAAGTGGTATGTCCGTTGTAGATGTACTCGATGTTCAGCCCGTAGACTTTTGGCGGAACTCGTCGTACCACCTGTTCCGGGTCGACCGAGATGGTTGCAGTCAGCGGCGGACCGGGGTCAGGCTGTCCTTTTTTCTCAATCCGCGATGCATAGGAAGGGCTGACGATGATGTCATCAAAGTAAGCCGCACCGCGCTTTCCCTTGACGCTGACCGTCACCCAGAGATTGGTGAGTTCCGCGAGCGGAACGTCAAAGATATCTTCCCAATACTGAGCGGTGGCGGTGGAATTGGTCAGCTCGCGCATGACGATATCGCCGCGCTTCAGAACCGCCAGAATGCGGATGACCGCCGTTGCTCCGCCTTCCGCGCGCAACCAGCCTCCAAAGTAAAGCGGTTTGCCAACATACTTCTTTAAGTCGAGATTTTGGCTGATGGCCAGTTCATAGGCTTCCCAACCGGCATGATTCCGGTTGTTCGGAACCAGCTTTCCGCTGAAGGACCCGGTGGCTCTCCAGCTACGGTCGCGCAACGGGGCGCCGTACTCGCTGGTGGTGAGAAAGAAGTCCCACTCACCCTTTCGAAACGCCCGCTCAAAGCCTGGGTTGACCACCAGGTTGTCGGTGGGCATCGGGGGCGGTGTCGCGGCCAGACTGGCCAGCGCGCATCCGAAGCCGGCCACCATCAGCCGGAGCCAAGATGTGCACTTCCGCATATGGAAATTATATGAAACCGCAGCCGTCAGGACGATGCACCGGTACTAGACAGAGGCCACCACCCGACGTCGGGACGCGAAGTCTTCCGCAGCGCCGGGGAAGATGGAGCCGGTGATCTCGCGGGCATTCGAAACGCAAGTGCCGATCTTGCCGCCCATCACCGACCAGCAGCCGAACCCGTGGTTCTGAATCACCGTGGGACGCCCATCCGGATCTTCCGGAGCGACCAGAATGCCGCGAATGCCTACCCACGTATCAAGAATCTTTGCCTCCCGCAGGATCGGGTAGAACGGGAGTGAAGCCGCGATCTGATTGTGCCGGTTATCCGGCGTGTTCCGCCACTGGGGCGGCAGACCATCACTGGTGATCCGGCTCTGCAGGAACCCCTGGTGGTACTGATAGTACGTGTAGATCTCGGTGGTCGCCGTATCATTAAAAAACATGAAGGGGCCGTCGAGAATCGTGACGCAGACGTCGTCAATCGGCAGTTGCACGTTAACGAGTTCGCAGTAGTCGAACCGCATGCGGCGGACAGGAAGGCCCATCCAACGCGCCAGGCGGTTGTAGTTGACGTACGTCGCGTTGACAACAAAGTCGTAGATCTCAGAGCGCTCGTTCTCACCCTCGCGCCGGTACCGGATCAGTTTGCTGCCGTCCTTCCGGATTTCCGCGTTCGTGACCTCGGTCCGAAGGCGGAGGTCGATCGAGGGATGTGCTTCCAGCTTTTTCCGCATGCGGCTGCGGAGCTTCGGGATGTCGATCACACCCTCGTCCGTGAGCAAGGACAGGCCCACCATCCGCGGGTCGATCACGCCGTCCGGAGGAAGCTTCTCCTCGAAGTTCAACTGGTTCGCCTGGCAGAAGCGCAGGTAGCGGTCGGCGGTAATCTCTTTCGCAGTGATCGCCGTGGCGTAGTAGCAGGGCACGTTCCAGCGGACGGTATCGCCATACAACTCATCGAATTCGTGCCGCGTTTCCTTCACCTCGCGAATGGTCTCGGGGCTGCGAGGGTAGTGGAAGCCGCTGTGGTGCCGCCACTGATTCTGTGTGGAGGCCTCCAGAAGAAGCTCCGAGTGACGTTCCGCGATGGTGACATCCGCGTACTCGGCAAGTTCCAACGCGCTGGAGGCGCCAAACACGCCGCCTCCGATGACCAACACCCGTTCCCGCTCCTTGCGAAGCCCAGGGATGGACCGCAACGCAGCGCTGACCGCCTGGGCGCCCGCCGCCGCATCGGGATAGGTGGCTTCCTCGCCGGCGATGACTCGCAGGAAGTGCCGGAAGCTCCGCTTTAGCGGACGGTCATTCGGGTCGTAGATGAACTTGTCCCGGGAGTTCTCCGTGAAGACGTCGATCGTGAACTTGTCAAAATCGGCGATGACCAGCCGGCTGTTCGTCTGGAACCGAAGAACGCGCTCGCGGGAGGAACTCCGGACGCTCAGCCGAAGCTGCGCCGCGACGTTCCCGTCAAAGCGCAGGAAGAGCTTGCGGCCTTCGCCTTCGCCCTCTGCCCAATAGTTTCTCGACTGCCTTCCCAGCAGTTGCTCGAGCAGGTCGAAGTAGTGCAGCAGTTCCAGATTGGTCCGCTCGCCGCTCAGTTCCGGCCCGTCTGCGTTGGTGAACGATCCTTCGATGAGAGTGTGTTCGCCCTCCATCTCGCGCAACAGTTGCTGCAGCCCGGTGGTGACCGGGTGGAATCGGTAGACGTGATTCACCATCAGCGGATGCGGCTGCTGGGCGGCAAACTCGACGATCTTTTCGGCCTCGTCCATCATGGTGGCGGTGGGCTTCTCCACCAGCACCGGCATGTGCGGCAGCAACAGCCGCGTCACCTCGGCATGTGTCTCGGTCGGGGTGACGATGTCGGCTGCGTCGGCGGTGGCCAACACGTCCGGTTCCAGGTTCGTCCAGACCGGAACGCCGAACTCCTGCTCCAATGCCGCGCGAGAAGCCTCACGCCGGACGACAACGCCCGCCAGAGTGGCCAGACCGTCCTTCTCCAACTCCTGCCACGTGTGGATGTGATGCCGGCCAAACCGGCCCGCTCCCACCACCAGAATTCGCGGTGCTTTCTCCTTCGCTTCGTGCCGACTCACAACCTTCCCTTTCTCAACAAATCTCGATACAGCTGCTCATACGAGGGGCCAAGCGCCGTCCAGCCGAGTGGTTCCACGCTGCGGCGGCACAACTCGGGCTGCTCCGCCCGTCTGCTCATGTGGATTGTTTCAACCAGCGCCTGCGCAAGGCCTTCCGCGTTGCTCGGCTCCGCCACGTCCAATGGCCCGGGGTCGAACAAACGGCCGTTTTCGGCATTCACCACATCATGGTCGCCGTTGGCCGGCCGAGTCGCGACGACGGGAGTTCCGGTTGCCAAGGCTTCCAAAAGCACCAGCGAGAAGTTCTCCCAAAGGGACGACACTACCACGCTCGATGCTGAGCCAAACAGTTTCGGAAGATCCGTCAGTGCGCCGTTGCCCAGAAACTCGACTGAGCTTCGCCAATCGGGATCCACCAGTTGCAGCAGCTCGTGGCGCAAATCCTCCCTCAGGCCGCTGGCAACCACCAGGCGTGCGGTCGGAACGTGCTTCTTCACCAGGTTGAAGGCGCGCATCAGCACGCGTCCTCCCTTGCGCCGATCTTCCAAGGCGGACGCGCAGGCGATCACGGGCTGCTCAAGATCGCGCTGCCGGCTTAACGGAAACCGCTGCAAGTCCACCGGCGGCTTCATCCGCACAGTCGGACGGCCAAACTTTGCCTCGAAATACTCCGATTGTTCCTTGCCGTTTGTCAGCACAGCATCGGCG
>CAYNDS010000122.1:4449-12896 GCA_964395885.1 uncultured Solibacteraceae bacterium
TGCCGAATGGTCCATCCCAGCAAGGAGCCCCCAGCGCTCATCTCGCGTCGATACGTCACCGTCGGAGGCGTACTCGTCAAATGGAGCAACACTCGCGCCCCGTGCACCGGCCGGGCAAAGTGGGCCATCGTCGCATCCGCGAAATTGAGGCAGTGCAACACGTCAAAGCCTCGCCCCCAGATGGCACGCAGCGTGATGAGGGGAAACGTCTGATACTCCAGCACTCCAAAACGCGCCATGGCGGGCGACCAAAGCCGACGATAGTACTCCGTTCGCACTCCGTCGCGTTCCACCACTTCGACCGGTCCCGGCTTGGAGCAAATGACCGTCACGTCGTGGCCACAGCTGGCCAGGTACTGCGCACACTCGTTCATGAAGCGCTCGGTGCCGCGACGGACGTAGGGCCAATTCGAAGGATGGAGTAATGCGATGCGAAGCTTAGCTTTGGATGCTGGACTCTGTCCTGACAATTTTGGGGCCTCAAGCCACACACCGGTCGCGTTGAGAATCGGCGGAACCAGCGCGCGATCACGGCGGCCACGGTCCAGGAGTTCGGTGCTTGACTAATGGAAGCATAACGAACGCTTACGCACGCCCGCAAGGGTTTCGCGGACACACATTCGCCAGAGGCGGTACTGGAACTAGCGGATCGCCATTGTCACCGCTTGCGAACGTGCGCCCTCAGCCGCGATCTGCACCGGGACAGCGTCGCCCCGCGGAGCATCCGTCGGAACACGCACCTGAACCTGGTAGACACCGACCAGACCGGGCGCGAGCGCCGAGAACACCGCCCCCACCTGGACCTCGCCGAAGAAGACGGAGATCGGCGTCCGCACGGCGGACAACGGGTTTGCCGCGGCTTGGATGGCCGTGGGCGGCTGGTCCGTGACGGGGCCAAGGCCGGTCCCGAAAATCGAGATCAGTTCGCCGGGCTCAGCGGGACGCGAACGCTCCGCCACTCCCTCGGGTGCGGCCAGACGCTGCACATTGTTCCCTTCCTCGACGTAAATTTCGCCCTGACCGGAACCACTGCCGTCCCGGGTGAAGATCCCGGGACTGAAGGGCGCCAGGCGCAGAGAGCGGCGGGCCGATACAAAGGGTCCCACCGACACCAGCGCGTCTACGGCGTCAAAGCCCACCAGTTCCCACGGAACCTGGAAGGTAAGTCGTGTCGGGCTGACGGCCAGCAACGGCACCGGAATTCCCCACAGTCGAAGCGTCGTACCGGACAGGTTGGAGGAAAACGGCGGCGCATTCGCGCGCTGCTCGCGGACTGCCAGGTTGCGTCCGGAAATGGTGGCGACGGAACCCACCGCGACCGGGCGAGCGGTCAACGATGCGCCATCGGCAAAGCTGGCGGCGTCGATCTCCGGTTGCGGCGTCACCACAAAGGGTAGTGAGTTCACGCTCGGACCAGGCGGTGTGCCCGGATTGGAGACGCTCACCTGCGTGACCAGCGGAGCCTCAAGATCGGCCCGGCTGAGTTGCACGGTCAGCCGCGAACTGCTCTCAAACGTGGCCTCCCGCAGCTGATTGTGAAAAACTACGGAGGCACCCGGGAGGAAGCCGCTGCCCTCGACCGTCAGTGTGGTGGGCGGGCTTCCCACCGCCGCTCCGGAAGGACTGACTCGCGAGATCGCTGTCGCCGGCGGAACGCCCGTCGGAAGAGGGACGTCGACCTCCCACACACCCCGCCCATGCGTGGCCGCCTGCAACCGCCGCGACGCCCGCTGCAGGTGGATGGCATGCACCACCGCGTTGGGCAAGCCTTCGCCCAGACGGTCCCACCGACCTTGTTCGCTCAACCGGTAGACTCCCTGGAAGGTCGCCGCAAAGACGACGCCCGGCAAATCCGGGTCAGCGACAATCTGGAAGACCGGCGCGTTTGGCAGGCCGGATCCCGCTGCGCTCCACGTCAAGCCCTGATCGGTGGTTCGCAGCACTTGCGGAAGTTCCCGTTCGGCGGCCCAGCCGGAGGTCGCAATCCAAGCCGAACGCCAATCCCGCCAGTCCGGCGCGATTGAAGTGATCGTCCGCGAGACCGGCAATCCGGTGGAACGCTGTTCCCAAAACGCGAACAAGTCGGCGTTGGCATTTTCCGTCACGCGGATCGTGCCGTCACTGGCGCCGGCCCACATGACCTTCAGATCGAGCGGCGAAACGGCCAATGACGTCAGCACGACGCTGCCTTCGGCCAAACTCGGCGAGATGTTCCACCAGGTGCTACCTCCATCGAGCGATCGATAGACGCGGTCTGTTCCGAAGTACAGGCGCTCCGGATTCACCGGATCGGCCACTAGAGGAGGGCGGGTTGCGGAACGATCCGCCAGGTTCAGTCCGAGGAAGGAGCGCACCCAAGCGCCGCCGCCATTCGTGGTGCGCCGCAGGTCCGTACGCCCGCAGGAGCCCACCCCCGTCTCGGCGTCATTTCCCAGCGTCAGTGCGGCTCCGCCATCCTCGCAGGGTCCCGGATCCCATCGGGCGTCGCTCCCCAATCGCACCACCCCGCTGGCCAGGGAGCCCGCAAACGCCGCCCTGTCCTGCGCCGGGTGCGCCGAGAAGGAGAAGAAGTTGCTCACCGCGAGCGTCTCGTTCAATTGCCGCCACGCAGGAAGCGCGTCCGCCCGCTGCTCCGTGCGGAACATGCCGGAATCCGATCCCACGTAGATGCGCGTACTCCCGCCGGGCAGAGCCAACGCGTGATGGCTCCCGCGGAGCGTCACCAAAGTGGATCCCCGATTCAAGTTCGCCCACGTGGAGCCTCCATCGAGACTGCGAAACACGCCCTGACCGGCGACATAAATGGCGTTCGGGTCATCCGGGTCCACCGCCAGCGCGGCCGCGTACAGACAGCGCGGCTGACAGTACTGGGGTGTCGCGGGTAGCGGGGTCCATGTCTCGCCGCTATCCTCTGTTCGGAATAGCGTGAAGTTGCCCCCCAGTTCGTCGAACCGGAAGACGGCGGAGTACATTGTCTCCGGACGGTTGGCCGCGATCGCGAGATCGAAAATGCCCGTGTTCTCGACCGGCAGCGCCGTTCCTTCGGCTCCGTTCCGCTTCTGCCAGGTCCTTCCTCCATCGCGAGAACGATAGATGCCTTCGCCGAAGATGCCCGCAAAGGCGACGTCGGGTTCATCAGAGCGGAATCGGACCACCGTGCCCTGATTCGTATTCAGGACGGGCCGCCAGGTTTCCCCTCCATCGGCCGAACGCCAGATTCCTGGCAACCCCGCCGCGCCGACGTAGTAGACCGCTGCCAGGACCACATTCTGCTCCACCGGGTGAACGGCGATGCTGGCAAAGCGCGCGCCGCGGCCCAGCGAATCGACGAACGGTCCGGCAATCGAGCGCCAGGTTTCCCCGCCGTCGGTCGACTTGAGAAGCCCTGAGCCGACATAGCAGGTATCGCAAGCCGCCGTCTCGCCGGTACCGGCGTAGACGATGTCCGGATCGGTTGGATCAATGGCCAACGCGCCGATGATCAAGGAAGGCAGCTGGTCCCCGACCGCCCTCCAGTTCGCGCCTCCGTCAGTGGATTTCCAAAGTCCTCCGCCTCCCGCGCCCACGATGATCCGGTCCGGATCGCGAGGGTCGAGGACGATTGCGTTGATCCGGCCCGCCGATGCTGCGGATCCTCGCCCGATCGTCTGTGGTCCGATAAACCGCCACGTGCTCTGCGCATCCGCCGAGAGGGCGGCAGTTACAGCAGCAAGCAATGGAAAAAAGCGGCGAAACATCAATCTAGCTCTGAAGGTGCTGCTCTCCATCATACGGTTTGCGGACGCTGTGCTGCGTCGCGTCCATCGCCGCTGGCGACCCAGCGCCGGTACTGCCCCGTACCAGTCCGGCCGTCCTCGCGACACTGCGGAGGACTCGGCTATACTGACAACCTAAGCCGCCGGGTCTCGCTAGATACAAACGGGTCGGGAGATGAGGAGATCTTCATCGTTCGATGTGTTTCCGTTGCAAGCCACGGTGGCGGAGGATTGGATGGAATCGCATTCCCAAGGCCGGTTGAAGGTGGCGCTTTACTACCCTTGGGTCTATCTTTACGGAGGCCCGGAACGCACGATTTCCGAGCTCCTGAAGCGCACCCGCCACGACTGGACCATCTTCACCAATCGATATGAGCCGGAAAACACTTTTCCGGACCTGAAGCAGGCGCGTATCGTCGAGATGCCGCAGGTCTCCGTCAAGCGAACCTTCACGCAAGCACTCCGAGCGGCTTTGCAGATTGCCCGGCAGGACCTGCCATGGGATGGAGAACGGGTCCTGTTCGTGTTTTGCGAAGGCCTGGGCGACCTGGTGGCCATGCGCCGTCAGCCGGTACCGCTCGCCTGTCTCTGCTTCACGCCGCTTCGGATCGCCTTCGACCCGCATTACCGCGACCGCTATCTGCAGCAGAACTCGGGACGCTGGTGGCGCGAGCCGTTCGTGAAGGCGGCCTCCGTGGCGTTTCGCCTGGCCGACGGGTTTCTCTGGCGCCGTTACCGGAAAGTCATCGCGATCAGCTCCGAGGTCAAGCAGCGCATTGCCGCGCACGGGCTCTATCCCTCCGGCCAGATTGACCTTGCCTACCCCGGAGTCGACATTGCTCGCCTGACCCCGTCCGGCGCCTCGGGAACGGACTTCTTCATCCCGGGCCGCATCATGTGGACGAAGAACCTGGAACTGGCGATCGACGCGTTTTTGCTTCTGCGGAAACGGCGTCCGGAGTTCTCGCACTTTACCTTGACGATGGCTGGCTTTGTGGATCGCAAGAGCGAGGTATACCTGAAGCAGTTGCAGGAACGGGCGGCGGGCTGTGACGCCATCCGCTTTCTGGTCTCTCCGTCGGACGACGAGCTCTTCGGTTTACTCGACCGCTGCTACGCCGTTCTCTATCCGCCGTTCAATGAGGACTGGGGTCTGGCGCCCATCGAGGCAATGGCGATGCGGAAGCCGGTGATCGCCACCCATCGGGGCGGACCGGCCGAGTCCATCGTCGACGGTCAGACCGGGTATCTGGTGCCACCCACGCCCGAGGCTTTCGCCGACAAAATGGAACTGTTGGCCGGGGACCCCGCGCTCGTCCGCCGGCTAGGCGAGGCTGCCCGTGAGCGCGCCAAGGAATTTGATTGGGCCGAGTTCGCCCGCCGAATCGATGACGCCGCCGAACAACTGGCAGGCGTCGTCTCCCGACCGGACATGGCGGAGGCACAATGCGCCTGAGTCAACTCTTCAAGCGGGCATTCGATTGCCTGATGGCATCGGCCGCGCTGATTCTCCTCTCGCCCGTGCTGTTGCTGGTCGCGCTGGCGATTTGGATCCTCGAAGGCCGCCCGATCTTCTACGTATCGCAGCGGTTTGTCGAGCCGGAGCGCGCCATCCCCGTGTATAAATTCCGCACGATGGTCCGCGACGCGAAGGATCCCAAGTACCGCCTCCGCGAGCGGTTCATGCGCGACGGCTACCTGGACATTCCGCGCACGTGTGAGGTCTACACCCCGATCGGCCGGCTGTTGGAACGGCTGCAGATTGTTGAGGTGCCGCAGATGCTGAACGTGCTGCTGCACGGCATGAGCCTGATCGGAAACCGCCCGCTGCCGGCCGAGAACGTGCGGCTGCTGCAGAAGTATCCGAACTGGCGGAAGCGGTTTGAGAGTCCCGCCGGAATCACGGGTATCGCCCAGGTGGTCGGCAAACTGCGCCTCTCGCCGGAACAGCGCTTGGCCCTGGAAGGCGCTTATTCCGACCGCTACCGGCAGGGGCGGGTGTTTTGGGCCGATCTCCGCATCATTTTGGAGACAGCCAAAGTGATCTTGTTTTCGCGAAGCCTCTCCATGGAGGAAGCATTCCACCTGGTGGGTGCGGAAGTGCCGGAAGCGCTTCGCGAGGTGAAACCGGCAAGGACAGCGACGGCCGCCGGATGACGCTTCTCGTTCTAGGCGCCAGTTCGGGGATTGGCGCGGCGGTAGCCGCGGAGTTCGCCCCGGGCAATCGGCTGATTCTGGCGGGGCGGGATTCCATCCGTCTGAACCGCGCCGCGAATCTGTGCCGGCAGCGCAGGGCCTTGGCCGTCGAGACTCTTCTTCTCGACTTGAGCGCGGATCAGGACGCCTTCGCGGCATCGATTGCGGCGTTGGACCTCACCGAAATTGAGAGCGTCATCAACGTGGCGTCCGCCACTTCGCGCCTGCGCGACGAGGCGATCCCGATCGAGGAGTTCTCCAGCCTGGTTGCGGCCGACTTGGTGCGGCCGGTGGAACTGATTCGCAAAGTCGCGGCGGCGCGCGGAACGGCCGGCTTGCGCGTCGTATTCGTCTCCAGTCTGCTCGCCGTGGTGCAAAGTCCGAATCGCGTCATTTACGGCGGGCTGAAGGCGCTCCAGGAGAAGGCACTGGAGCGGTTGGAGGCGGCAGCGCCGCACGTGCGTGTGTCTGTCTTCCGCATCGGGACCGTGATCCCCACCGAACGGGGCAGCGAGAAGGCAGACAAAGCAGCGAAGGCGTTGCGAAAGTTCTTTGATCAGGAAACGCGTGTGAAGGAACACGGAGCCATGGGACGGGCGGTGCGCGCCGTTCACGCCGTGCATCCATCCCTGGCACGTGTTGGCTTGTGGGTGAGCCGGATTCTCCGGCCGAGGCGCGACGGCTCCAAGCCGAACGCGGGAGAGGTGTTGCGAACGGAATGATTGGTTTACGCCAGATCTGGGCCCTCGCGGTCCTGGCGGGAGGGGCCCTTGCGCAGACGCCGCCGTTGCCGGTGCCGCCGGGCGCCCAGCAGCCCGTGCTTCCGCCCGGTGTACAGGCCGGTCTCGACCAGGCCATTGCAGCGGCCTTGGTCGCGAGGGATGCGGCATACACGCTGCGGCCTGGCGATGAGTTAGACATCCGCAGCTTGCTGATTCCGGAGCTGAATCAGGCGGTGCGCGTGCGGCCCGATGGAAAGATCTCCGTCCTGCTGCTGAATGAAGTGGAGGCGGCAGGCAAGACGGCCGAAGCACTCAGCAAGCTGCTTACGGAAGGATACTCGGAGCACTTCAAGCAACCTCAAGTCACTGTCGCCGTCAGGAGTTTCAGCCCGCTGAACGTCTACGTCGGCGGCGAAGTGGTTCGCCCCAGCCTGGTTCCGCTTGGCGGGGGGTTGACGGCTGCCGCTGCCGTGATCCAGGCAGGCGGATTCAAGGAAGAAGACGGCCCGCGCGCCGTGCTTCTCGTCCGGCAGAACGGCTCTGGCGGGCAGAACATCACCCGCCTGGATTTGACCGAGGTTCTGGTGCAGGGCAAGCCCGATATCCCGCTGCAACCGTCCGACGTGATCTTCGTTCCGCGTAACGCCATCAACGTATTCGTTGCGGGTGAGGTGGCCGAACCCGGGCTGGTCGGTCTGATGCGGGGCCTGACCGCCTTTAGCGCCGTGATCCGGGCTCGCGGCTTCCGCAACACCGCCAACCTCGGCAGTGTGATGCTGCTTCGCAACGGACCCGATGGTAAGGCCACCATCCAGAAACTGGACTTGCGTCGCGTCGCCACCAAAGGAACCGGGGACGTCAAGCTGGAGCCGTTCGACGTGGTTTTCGTCCCCAAGACAAAGATCGCCAAAATCAACCAGTTCGTGGACCAGTACATGCGTCAGGTTCTACCTATCGGCTTCAACTTTGGCTTCAACTACATCCTGGGAGGGTTTGTCCAATAGGGCGCTACCGCCCGGCAAACGGACACACACCGCCAATGGATTCCTGGCAGACTTCTCTTCGCGATCTCCTCACCGTGGTCTTCAAGCGGCCGTGGTCGATGGCCTTGATCGTTTTTCTCACGTTGTTTGGCGTACTGTTCTGGCTGTTGTTCATCCGCAGCGAGACGTATGAGTCGTACGCCAAGGTGCTGGTGAAGATCGGCAACGAGCAAACCATGACGAACAACGTCGCGCGGACAACACCGGTCACCATCACTGGCGACCGGACGCAGGACGTGAACTCCGAAGTGGACATCCTGACGAGCAACGACCTGTACGAGGCCGTCATCGATGACCTGAAGCTTGATCAGCCGTTGCCGCCTCCACCGGTTCCGCAAAAGCTGCTTCCGCGCATTCGCTACGAGGTGAAGCAGGTGGTCCGCTGGTTCTCTGAACTGAAGGACGCCATCATGATCAAGGCCGGCTTGAAGGAGCAGCTCACGCCGCGCGAAAAGGCCCTTTCCGCAATGCGGCAGGCGGTCATGGTGCAGGCCGAGCGCAACTCGGGCATCATTATTGTCCGCCTGGGCGTCGAAATCCGCGAGTATGGCGCCCCGATTCTCAACCGGCTGCTCGAGCTGTATCAGACCTTCCGCCTGAAGCAGTTCCGCAAGGCAAACATGCCGGACTTCTTCCAGGCTCGGGCGAAGGAGGCGGGCGGCCAGCTCAAGTCGGCTGAAGAAGCCCTTCGCAAATTCGAGGCCGAGAACAACATCAGTGCGCTCGAGAAG
>CAYNDS010000123.1:0-8477 GCA_964395885.1 uncultured Solibacteraceae bacterium
TGTGGGCGACTGCCGTCCAGAGGAGTCGGCGGCAGCTCTTGAGGGGAGAGTGGCACGGGTCAGACCCGCAGTGCGTGCGGCTCTCGGGTAAGTGCTTGGAGTGGAAGGCAGATCGAGTGCAGCAAGTGCTGTGACCCGGGCGCGGATCGCGCGCAGCCAGGTGTGGCGAAGGAGCCAGCTTCCGGGATAGATGAGGCGCCAGTAGAGTGCGAAGCGGCGGGCAGTGGCGGGGTCCGAGGCGAAGACGCGGGTTTCGGTGGTGAGGCGGCGTCCGTCGATGCGGAAGTTCATGACGGCCTTTGCCACGCCGGGCGGCGGGTGACGGAAGACCTCGGGGGCGGCGTTGGGCGGAACGTCCGGCGGATGGACGACGAGTGAGCCAAAGACGATCTCGCGGCCTGGCTCATCGGACAGGAGGCGGAAGGCGGTGCGGGTGGCGACGTCAAGGATCGGCTGCCGTTCCGGCGCGTTGAGAATGCCCTCGGGTGCATTCTGGCCGAGGCGTCGCAGCCAGGTGAGGGTCCTAAACAGGAAGATGTCGCCCGCGGTGACGGTGCGGATGGCGTGGTCGATCGGCTGCGGGGAGGCGTCGATCTCGATGGAGTGAAACTCGCTGAACTGCCATTCCGGCATGAACTCCTCGAGGCGCGTGGCGGCGGAGGCGTGATGGGTGGTGACGGGCCAGGCGAAATAGGCGGCGAGACTGACGAGGCCCGCCGCCGCAATCCACCTAGCGCTTGCGCTTCGACTCATACGCGTCGAAGCGTCCGGAGTACTCTTGAAAGCCCTTGCGGCCTATGAGGGCGAAGGTGAACTTCTTGCCGAGTTCGACGCCTTCCTGATCGAAGGCATTGATGTCGAGCATCTCGCCGAGGAATGCTGTTTCGAACTCCATGAGCTGGAGGAAGGCACCGAGGTGTTCTTCGTCGAGCTTCGAGAGGGCAAAGGTGCAGTTGGGGCGGCTCTGCTCTGTGAGAGCGGCGGCGGTGGCGCGGCGCTCGGCATCGATGAGCTTGGCGAGGGATTGTCCAGCGAGATAGTCGAAACCTTCGAGACCGGGCTTGTCCTTCGGGATACGGCCCGACGCCGCGGGCTTGTCGACGGTCCAGAAGCGGAAGGTCTTGTCATTAGGGCCTTCCATGTAGAGCTGCACCTGCGAGTGCTGGTCCGTGGTGCCGAGCGCGGCGACGGGTGTCTGGCCGATGTTGACGAGCTCGCCGGCGCGATTCTTCGCTTTGCCGAGGGATTCCGCCCAGAGCTGGCGGAACCAGAACGCCGTCCCCCAGAGGCGATTCGCGTACGGGAACGCGACTTGGAGCGACTTCGACTTCGCCGTCCAGACGATGTGCTGCAGGCGGGCGGATTGCAGCGCGACATTCTCGGCGAGGTCCATTTTCCAGGACAGCGTGGTCATCTCGGCGGCGCCTTTGGCGATCCTGGCGATGTTCAATCCGGCGAGTGCGGCCGGAACCAAGCCCACCGCCGAAAGCACGCTGAAGCGTCCACCGACGTTGTCGGGGATGTGAAACGTGGCGTAGTTTTCGCGCGTGGCAAGGACCTTGAGATCCCCGCGTCCTTCACTGGTGACAACGGTGATGCGCTCTGCCGCCTTGCGTCCGAGGGCCTGCTGCATCCAATCCCGCACGATGAGGAAAGTCGCGACAGTTTCGGCGGTGGCGCCGGACTTGGCGATGACAACGACGTGCGTCCGCTTCGGGCGCATGGTGGCGAGGGCGCCTTCGACAAAGACCGGGTCGACGTTGTCGAGAATCGCGATGCGGGGGCGCGTCGCGGAGTGTTCTCCCTGGATGGGGTGCGGGCCGCGGAGACCGCAATCGAGCGCCCAGAGGCCGAGGGCGGAACCACCGATGCCGACGACGCACAAGGTGTCGAAGCTGCCGGCGTGTTTCTGGGCGTAGGCCTGAATTTCCTTGATCAGCTTGGCTTGGAACGGCAGATGCGGGAAGCCGTAAAGTCCTTGATCGACGGCTTTGTGGAAGGCGGTGAGGGCGGCGAGAGCGGGCCGCTCCGAGGCCTTGAGTTCAGCGGGCTTGATGCCGGAAGCATCGCCCACCATGTGGGCCATCAGGTTCGAGGAATCGAGAGTGATGCGCATCAGCTTGAGGGTAGCAGTGACAAAAGACTCACTGCGTGTGCGCGCGGCTATTTCGGCAGTTCGTAGTGAATCTGGGACTCGCCGCCGAACTTGCGGTAGTCGACGAATCGGGACTCATTGCGGACGATCTGGCGGCCTTTGCGCATCTGAAGGACGGAGCGAACGGGCACCAGGACATCTTCTGAACCGATGCGGACGACGCCGTACTCAAGCGACAGGGACGGCGACTGCAGCGGGAACGTTTTGCGAAGGCCGACGCCCTCCATCGTCAGCTTCCGGACCATGCCCGTCTCCTCATCGATGAAGACGCGGCCCTTGTAGCCGGGCACCTCCTGCAGGAGCGAGGCATTGAGGACCCAGTTCGATTTGCTTGCCTCGACTTCGATGTCGAAGACGCGGCAGAGGACGCCGTCGACCATCGACTGGCCGGCCCAGGAGTACTTTGCGGCGACATCGTGCTGAAAGAGGCCGCGGAGCATGGTGCCGAATTCGCCGCGGGACTGCACGCCGCCGACGTCGCGCGGGTCTTTGTTCGCCTTGAGGCCATTGATCTCGACGGTGCGATAGCGTTCCTTGCCGTCCTCAAAAAGCAGCTGATTGACGATCACGTCGGCTTCCTTGAACTGCCCCGGCTGACGGGTGGACGCGACCAGGCGGCGGACTTCCTGACGGCAGCGGAAGCTGGGCAGGGAAGCGGTGTAGGCCATGGCGCGCTCAGCGGCCTCCTGCCAGAGGCGTTGCTGCTCGGTGGGCGGCATCTCAGGTCCGTGCCTTTCGATGGAGGCGGGGTCGAGTTCCGGCATGACGACGAGCGGGTCGGGGTCGGGTTCGGACGAGGATGTTCCGGAGGCTGTGGGGATGCCGGGGGCGGCCGAGGATTCACCGGTGACGGCGAAAAAGGCGGAACGGGCGAGCACCTGCCGGCCCTGTCGCACGGTCAGCTTGGCCTCGTAACGGCCGGGAGTGAGCCGGGCGTTGCGGAGTGTCGCGCGATAGGGGAACTGACGTTTCTGTTCGCCTTGAATTGCCCCGATGCCTTCGCGGGAGGCGTCGCTGAGCTTGTCGGTGAAGGGCAGGCTGAGGCGTCCGGCGCTGTGACCGTCGCGCAGCAGTTCCAGGCTGAGCTCCGGTTGCTCGCCGGTGATGCGGGGGAAGAGTGTGACGAACAGGTCGAGGTCGAACGGCTCGTCGGCGGGGAATGTCGGTTCGAGAATCGGCGCGAGCGCTTCGCCATCGTAGGCAAAGACCTGGTCTGCTTCCAGGCGGTCTTTGCGGCGATCAAAGCCGCGGACGAAGACGGCGTCGCTGACGGCGAAGCCCGGCAGGTTGGGGGCGGTCCTGAGCTGTTCGCGCGCGCCGCCGCGTTTGTTGGCCAGCAGATCTTCGACGCGGCCTTCGACGGTGTAGTCGCCCGCGGGCAGTTGGACTTCGCGTGCGAGATAGAGAGTTCCCCCCTTGCGCGCTTCCAACTGCGCGAGCGGGCCGCGCAGGGTGACCTCCTTGTGCGCCTGCCAGACTTCGCGTCCGGACTTGTCGCGAACGAGCTCGGTGAGGGTGGCCCGCGCCAGGAAGGACTCTGAGGCCTGATCGATGTCGAAGCGCAGGGCCGATTGCGGGACGGCGAGGATCAGGGTTCCGCGCGCCGGGCCGGCGGAGAGTTCAATGTTGGGCCCACCTTCGCTGGTGGTGATGCCGCCGCGCCCGCTGCTGAAGCTGCGCTGCGTTCCGAACGCGGCCGTGCGCATAGGAGAGCCGCCGAGGAACCGAATCGAAACGGGCAGGTCCCGGGCGAGGTCGACGGATGCTGTGGGGGTGACGGTCGTGTTGGCGCGCGTCGGCGCGGCGGGCAGCGCGGTGAGCAAGTGCTGCAGCTCCGCCGTGGTGTGTACGATTCCTCCTCCGGTCTGCAGGGCCACCTCGTCGAGCAGGTGCGGTGCGGCACCTTTCGCAAGCCGGGCGGAGGGAAACACGATCAAACGAACGTGGTGGGACTGGCAGAAGCGGATGAAATCCCGCGAGGCGTCTTCGAGATCTCCGGAGACCGGGAAGCGCTCGAAGGGAGCGAGAAGCAGGCGCTGTCCGCCGGCCAGGGTGAGGTGCTGCGCGGCCGCTTCCAGTGCGGTCCAGAAGGCCGACGGCGCTGTTTCGCTGGCCGCCTGCGCAGCTTCGAGAAACGGCTGAACCGGAGTGCCGGGCGAAAGCGGCAGCGGGTCAAGTTGTCCGATGGTGTGCAGCGCGGCCGACGAGTCCTTGGCGACGAACTGCCGGGTGAGGCCGGCGAGGCTGCGGGCAGCGGTGCGGGCGGCGCTGGCAGAAGATGGCCCGAACAGAATCGCAATTTGCCGAGGCTCTGCAATGGCCAGACTCCCTACGAGAAACAGCACCGCGCGCATCAGCCTAGGTGTATCAGACTTGCGCGTCACCAGACGCCGATGAACTTCCACCAGGCGAAGCCGACGGTGGACCAGATGGCGAGGTTCGCCAGGGAGACGACGAAGCCGACGCGCCACCAGTCGCGGAAGGAGACATACTCCTGGGCGAAGAACATCGGCGCGGGGGTGGTGCCATAGTTGGTCAAGCCGGCGGAGAGGTTGGTGAAGCAGGCGAAGCCATAGACCAGCAGCCCGAGCGGCGCGCCCTTTGCCACCAAGACGGCGAGGAATGCCGGATACATCGCGAGCAGGTGCGCGGTGATGCTGGCAAAGCCATAGTGGGCGTAGAAGTAGACCAGGAGCGTGAGCGCGAAGACGATGGGCCAAGTGGCGTCGCCGAACAGCGCGCCGAAACCGCCGGCGAACTCGCGGGTCACGCCGGTCGCGTTCAGGCTTTTGCCTAACTGCACCAGTCCGCCGTACCAGATGAAGATGTCCCAGGCGGTCTTTTCCTGGATGACGTCATCCCAGGTGAGGACGCCGAGGACGAGAAGGGCAATGGCGCCGATCATGGCGGTGATCGCGACATCCATGCCGTGCCAGCTGGAGGTGGCCCACAGCCCGCAGACACTGATGAAAACGGCGGTGAGGATCCACTCATTGCGGCGCATGGGGCCCATCTTGCGGAGCTCCTCGCGGGCGAAGTTCGCCGCCTCCGGGGTGCGCTTGATCTCCGGCGGGAAGATCTTCATCACCAGCCAGGGAACCACCAGCAGCGACACGATGCCGGGGGCAAGGCCTGCCGCGAACCAGCTCATCCAGGTCACCTGATAGCCGCCGAACTGGCTGGCCATCTGGGCGGCAAGCGGGTTGGATGCCTGCCCGGTGAAGAACATCGCGGAACTGACGCAAACCGCCTGATAGACGCTGCACATCAGAAAGGCGCCGAGCAGGGAGGCGGTGGCGCCGGGCTTGGAGCCGTAGAGTTCGGCGATCGAGCGGACGATGGGGAGCGTGACTCCGCCGGAGCGGGCTCCGTTGGAGGGGATGATGGAGGCCAGCACAACGTCCGTGGCGCCCAGCGCATAGGAGACGCCGAGTGAGTTTGTCCCGAACAGGCGCACAAAGAACAGCGCGATGCGGCGTGCCAGCCCCGTATTGATCAGGGAGCGTGAAATGAAGAAGGCCGCCTGGACCAGCCAGACGGTGGGGTCGCCGTAGCCGGCGAGCGCCTCGGTCGGCTTCAACCCGCCAAGAAGGACGGACGCGGTGACGGCGCTCAGCACGAGGGCTCCGGTGGGCAGCGGCTGCGCCATCAGGCCGACGACCATTGCCGCGAAGATGCCGGTAAGGCGCCAGCCTTCCGGCTTGACCGCTTCCGGACGAGGGATGACATAGACGACGACAAGGTAGGCGAAGAGCAGAAGAGCGAGGCCGCGAGCCGTTTTCATGAAGAACCGTTATCCTAGCAATCAGGTGAGGCTCTCTGTTCGAGTTCCGGTCACGCTGCTGCTGATGGTGCTGGCGGCATGGGCCAGCTTTGCCATCTTCAGCCCGCTGCACCGGCACGATCTGGAGTCGCCCACCAAGTGCACGCTGAACAATCTCGATGCGCAGCAGGCGGAGACGCCGCTGGTGATCGACACGTTGCCGAGCGTCACGTTCCGCGAGCGATTGGACTCTCCGGCCGCGCCGCGATTCACGCCCGCTCCCCTTTACAGCAAGAAGCCTGCCCGCGCACCGCCCGCGTTCTCCTGATCCGCTGATCGCTGTTTGCCTGTTGTCACACGCTAGAAGGAGAACTCGAATGCGCACGCTTGCGCTTGCTTATCTTTTCTTCGCCGGAATCGCCGGCGCGCAGACCACCGCCACAATCAGCGGGAAGGTTCTGGACCCTACCGGGGCGGCCGTGCCCGGGGCCAAGGTTTCCGTGCGGAACGACGTCACGCGGTTCCTACGCGCGGTGGAGGCTGGTCCGGACGGCGGCTTCACGGTGACGAATATTCCGTTTCACAGCTACCAGGTGACGGTAGAGAAGGAAGGCTTCCAGGCAACGACGCAGACGCTGTCATTGCGAACGAACGCTCCGGTGAACCTGGAACTGCGCCTCTCGCTGGCGGGCAGCGTGCAGAAGATCGAGGTAGCGGAGCGCGACAACTCGTTACTGGTGGACCCGGAGGAGACGGGCACGCACCATCAGATGAACCAAAGCGACATCGACAAGATGGCGCTGGCGAGCGGGAATCGCGGGCTGGAGGCGGTGCTGGTGACGTTTCCGGGCTTCGCGCAGAACGCCAATGGCGCCATCCATCCGCGGGGTGCGCACAACCAAATGACGTTTGTCGTCGACGGAATGCCGATCAGCGATCAGTTGACGGGCGCGTTTGCGAACGCCGTCGATCCGAATATCGTGCAGACGGTGGAGATGTTCACAGGCAACGTTCCGGCGGAGTTCGGAAACAAGACTTCGGCGGTTGCCAACATCACGACCAAGTCCGGGCAGGGAAGCGGGAAGTTGCTGCAGGGCTCCACGCAGGTGACGGCGGCGGGCTTCAGCACGCTGGGTCAGGTCACGCAGGCGTCGGGCGAGAAGGGCAAGTGGGGATATTCGGGATCCTACAACGCGATGAAGACGCAGCGGTATCTGGATCAGGTCTCGCTCGACAACTTGCACAATGGCGGCCATTCGCAGCGCGGTTTTTTGCGCGCGGACTATGCGGCGTCGAATCGCGACGTGCTGCGGTTCAATGTCATGGCGGGCAGTTCTCCGTTTGAACTGGCGAATCTCCGGTCGCAGCAGGCGGCGGGAATGAATCAACGGCAACTGCTGCGGGACTTTTCAAGCGGCATCACCTGGGTGCGGACGCTGAATCCCAACACGACATGGGAATCGCATGCCAGCCTGCGGACGGTGAGCGCGCAATTGTTCGATTCGCCGCGCGACACGCCGGTAACGGCCGCGCAGGCGCGGCGGCATGCCACCTGGACCATCGCCAACCGCTTCAACACGATTCGTGGCGTGCACAATATCCGCGCCGGATTCGACTACCAGCGCTATCCGGTGCGGGAGACGTTTACCATCGGCATCACCGATCCGAACTTCAATGACCCGATGGCGGAGGAGTACAACGCGAATCTTCTGCCGCATGACCTGACGCGAGGCGGACGCCGGTTTCTGTTCTCCGATCGGGCGGTCGGGGCCATGTACTCCGGCTATGCGCAGGACAACATGCGCCTGGGGCGCTGGCAGATCTCGCTGGGGCTGCGCTACGACGCGTACCGGTTTCTGGTGAACGGGAACCAACTGCAGCCGCGCATCGGCCTGTCGTATCACCTGAAGGAGACCGGAACGGTGTTTCGGGCATCGTACAACCGGCTGTATCAGACGCCGCCGATTGAGAACCTGCTGCTGTCGAGTTCGGCGCAAGGCGCGGCGCTGACGCCTCCGGCAGTGCAGGAGGCGTTGGGCAATCGGGTGGTGCCGCTGATTCCGGAGCGGCAGAACTTCTACGAGGTGGGACTGCAGCAGGCACTCTTCCGCAAGATCAGCTTCAACGCGTCCTACTATCACAAGGACGCACGCGATCAGCAGGACAACAACAACTTCTTCAACACGGGTATCATCTTTCCGATTACGCTGGCCCGCATCCGCGTGAATGGCGCCGAGGGGCGGTTTGTGTTCCCGCAGTACAAGGGCTTCTCCGGCACGCTGAGCTTGACGCATGCCCGGGCGATTTCAACACCGCCGTTTACGGGCGGTCTGTTCATCGGTAACGAGGCGGTGGAGAGCTTCAGCGCGGGCCCGTTCGTGATCGACCACGATCAGGTGTTGAGCGTGCACGGTGTGCTGAACTGGTCCAACCGCAAGGGTCTGTACGCCAGCGTGAGCACGCGCTACGACAGCGGGCTGGTGGCGAACCCGTCGGACCCGGAGCAGGTTCGCCGTGACCCGGACTTCTTTGATCTGCTGCCGTATGTGAACCTTCTAT
>CAYNDS010000123.1:8487-12817 GCA_964395885.1 uncultured Solibacteraceae bacterium
CGCCCGCGCACGATCACCGATGTGGTCTTCGGCTACGAGAAGTCACGGGAGTCCAAGAGGCTCTACGACATCAGCGTGCAGATGTCGAATCTGTTCAATGTGACCGCGCTGTACAACTTCCAGTCGATCTTTGTGGGTACGCGCGTGGTGCAGCCGTTCACGGCGGGCGTCAGGCTGCGTTACTACTTCTAACGGCCGCGCCGAGTAACTGCTGCAGAAGCGGCGATTGCGGATAGGGGTGGCCGCGGTATTGGCGGAAGCCTTCGCCGTAGCGGACGCCGGCTTGTTGGCCGCGCCTGGCGGACCAGGCTTCCATGGTGGCCAAGTAGTCGTCCATGCCATGGATGCGTTTCAGCCATTCGCGCTGGCTGGCGTGCGAGGCGAGCATTGCCGCTTTTGTTTCGAAGACGTCGGTGATGTCGACGATGAAGTCCGGCTGGACGGGCCGGTGCTCCCGGTCAAGCCCTTCGATGGGATCCATGAAGTAGAGGTGTGCGATACCCGTCAGCACCGGGGATGCGGCCGGGTAGTTGGGATTGCAGGCGCCAAACAGGGCGTCGCGCACCAGCGTGCTGGTGACCTCGTGGTCGCAAAGGTAGTCTGACGGGGCCGACGTGAGGACGATGTCGGCGCGGAGTTCCCGCAGCAGTTCGACGATGCGATGCCGCGACGGATTGTCATGGAAGATTTCGAGATCGCGAAACTCGGCGCAGCGGTAATCGGCACCGATCAGGGCCGCGGCGGTGGACGCTTCCAGGCGGCGGACGGCAGCGATCTCTTCCGGACCCAAACGGTCTGACCCCTTGTCGCCCGGCGTCATTGTGACGATTGTCACGTCATGACCGGCTTGGCGCAGCAGCGCAAGCGTCCCGCCGGCAAGAATCTCCGCATCATCGGGGTGGGCGTGAATCGAAGCGATATGCATCACTTTCGAGCGTAGCGTCTCCCGGAAAGCACGAAGGCCGGCCCGCAGCCGGAGCGGCCCTGATGTGCAGACCAACACTCTCGGACTTCGGTCCGCCTTCGCTTGGCGATGCCTGCCGCAGCCAGGACAGACGCGGCGAGTGCCAGCGACGAAGGCTCCGGAACTACGGAAACCGAACCCCTGGCAGCCAATGACGCCCGCCGTGCACGCGTTGCTCTGCGACGTGTCGGCGGATTGGGGTTCGGCAGATTGATGGGTTTCGTAACGGAGGCAGGCGAGGTCGACCCTGCGCTGATGCCCGTATTGGAACACTGAATCCACTGCGCGTCAGTGAAATTGGCTTGCCAGGCCGAGTGTGGCGTGATCCGAACGTTGGTGCCGGTAACGCTGCTGGACTGAGCGGCGCTGGTGCCGCGGTGCCAGGGGAAAGGTGCTGGCTGACGCCGTGAAACCAATCGCGGCAATCGAGAGTAGCCGGTTTGGTTCTCCTGTGGGATTGTGAGAAGTTTCCAGACAGCGAGGGATGCGCCGTCTGACGGCTGCTCCGGCCAAGTGGCAAGCGAAAGCTTTCGGTTTACGTGAGGAGAAGAAACGGCGTCTTGCTCGGGTGCATCCAAGCAAGGGAGAGTATGCTGAGGAAGGAGGCGTCCATGCGCTTAGGAAGGTACTGTGCGGCGATGAGTCTGGTCGCCGGAGCGGCTTTCGGCCAGAACCTGGTCACGGCAAAGCCCGGCCTGGTGCACTATGCCGAAGGCGACGTTCTGGTTTCCGGAAAGCCGGTGGAGAAAAAGGTTGGCCTGTTCACCACCATGCGGCAGCAGGACGTACTGACGACGGCCGAAGGCCGGGCAGAGGTGCTGCTGGGACCGGGTGTGACGCTGCGCGTTGCCGAGCACTCCATTGTGAAGCTGACCAACGCCGAACTCACCGATACGCGAATCGAGATCACGGAAGGCTCCGCGCTGGTGGAAGCTTCCGAGGCGATCAAGGAGAACCGGACGTCGTTCACTGTCAAGGGACGCACGGTGGTGCTGAAGAAAGATGGCATCTATGCCTTCACGGCCACGCCGGAGCCGTCTGTCCGTGTGTACTCCGGTGAAGTGGCGATAGACGGTGATGCGATGGTGCTAAAGGGTGGGCGCGTACTGAACGTCGCCACGGGCGTCGTCGAGAAGTTCGAAAGTGAAGACACGGATGCGCTCTATCGCTGGGCGAAGCGGCGCTCCAACGTGAACGCGCTGGCAAACGTTTCGGGGGCGAAGAGCGCTTATGGCGGCAGCGATTCCTTGCCGCGCTTCGGCTCCTGGGCGTGGAACCCGTACTTCAACATGTTCACGTACTTGCCTGGTCGAGGAGTGTGGAATTCCCCGTTCGGCTGGCAGTTCTTCTCCCCTGGCGCGGTGATGGTCCTGTTCCGTGCACCGGTGATGATGGGGGGCTGGGGTGGTGGCGGGTATCAGGGCGGCTATAGCGCTCCGCCGATCAACTCCGGGTACTCGATCAACACGATCTCCCCGCGCGGCGGCGGCGGAGGTGGCGGAATGTCGGGGGGCGCGGCGGCTCCGGCGTCGGGCGGCTATTCGGGCGGCGGCGGAGGGGGCGGTTACTCCGGCGGTGGACGCGGCGGCGGCGGGGGTGGCGGTGGCTACTCCGGCGGCGGCGGTGGCGGCGGCAGCAGCGGTCACTGAGTCCCGAACGACAACAGGAAATGAAGGCCGCCGGGCGTCGACTCGGCGGCCTTCTTGTTTTCGATCGCAGGCACGGCGCGTATAATCGCCAGATGTCGATCTCGCGGCGTTCTCTTTTGTGGAGTGTTCCGGCGGCCTGGACCGGGCTTTCGCAATCCCTGGCGGCGGCGTCCGCCACCGGCGAGGATTTCTGGAAGATGGTGGCCCAGCAGTTTCCGCTCGAGCCGGGGCTGCTGTACTTCAACGCGGCGAACGTCTGCCCGACGTCGCGGCCGGTGATGGACCGTCACCTGGAGTTTCTGCGAGACTTTCACGCCAACCCGTCCTTCCAGAACCGGGCAAAGTATGTCGCGCTGGAGGAGCGGGTCCGCGAGAAGGCAGCGGCGCTGCTGCGCGCCTCCAAGGACGAGATCGCACTCACACGCAATACCAGCGAGGGAACCAACATCATCGTCAAGGGCCTGGATCTGAAAGCGGGCGACGAGATTCTGGTGACGGCGCACAACCATGCTTCGAACCTGGAATCCTGGCGGGTGCGCGCCAAACGTGACGGCATCGCGGTGAAGGCGCTGCCGGTGCCGGTGCCGGCGAAGTCGGCTGACGAACTGCTGTCAGGCATCGAGGCGGGCATCACGCCGCGAACGCGAGCGATCGCGGTGACGCATCTCACCTCTACCTGCGGACTGCGCTACCCGGCGCGGCAGATCGGCGAGATCGCGCGGCGCCGCGGCGTGTGGTTCCACCTGGACGGCGCGCAGAGTTTCGGGGCCATGGACATCGATCTGGCGGGCATCGGCTGTGACTCGTTCGCCACCAGCATGCACAAGTGGCCAATGGGGCCGCTGGAGTGCGGACTGCTGTATTTGAAGGCGGCGCGGCATGCCGAGGTGTGGCCCTCGATTGTGACGGCCGGGTGGTCGGACCGATTGGTCGGCGCGCGAAAGTTTGAGGTCTTTGGCCAGCGCGATGATCCACGGCTGGTTGCCGTCGAGGCGGCGCTCGACTTTCTTTCGCTGATCGGCATGGAGCGCATCGAGGCGCGTGTCACGGAACTGACGGCGCGCTTGAAGAAGGACTTCGCCGCGATGCCCGCGCTGGAGTTGAAGACGAATCAGGAGCCGCAGCTCTCGCATGGCGTGGTGAAAGTGAACGTGCGGCGTGGTGACCTGAAGGCCACCTATGACCGGCTGTGGGAGAAGCACCGGCTGGCCCTGTCGCTGACGGCGAACGGTGACGCCGCGGGCTTGCGATTTTCGCCCCACATCTACAACACGATGGCGGACGTGGAAGGGGCGATCGCGGCTGTGCGCGCGGTGGTCGGCTAGAATCAAAAGCATGACCCGGCGTACTGCTCTTTCGTCTTTACTGGGCGCCTCAGCGCTGCCCGTGATGGGGGCAACGGTGCCTCGTCCTTCGCCGGAGTTCGCCATCGAGATGGTGGACGGCAAGCAGACGCTGCTGAGTTCGCTGCGAGGCAAGGTGGTGCTGGTGGAGTTCCTGATTACCACCTGCCCCCATTGCAAGAACGCCACGCGTATCGCCGACAAGTTGTATCGGGAACTGGGACCGCGCGGCTTCCAGCCGGTCGGCTGCGCGATCAACGACATGGCAAAGATGCTGGTGCCGGACTACGTGAAGGAGACCGGCGCCAGTTTCCCGATTGGCTTCACGTCGCAACGGGAACCGGTCTACAACTACCTGCAGCATCCGCAGATGT
>CAYNDS010000124.1:0-3402 GCA_964395885.1 uncultured Solibacteraceae bacterium
ACTATGCACAGGACAAGACCGTGGTCCGGGTGGAGCCGACCGAGGAACGGGGATTGATCGTCTATCTCGGTGCTGAGTTCTATCCGCCGGCTGAGCCGCCGGCCCCGCCGCCGCCCGAGGTCGAGGAAGAGGATGACGGTCCTCAACCCTATGTCGAGGGCCAGCCGACGATTGCCGACCCGAACCCGCCGCCGCCCAAGCCGAAGAAGGTGGTTCGCAAGAGAGCTGCCAAGACGGCCGGTACCGGAACGGCCGTGCGCCGGCCACGGAAACGCAAGCTGGACTAACGGAGAAACGAATCATGATCGAACGTATTCACCCCGCGGGCGCGGTAACGCCTCGTGGTCCTTACTCGCCTGCTGTGCGCGCGGGCGACTTCGTGTACTGCTCCGGCGTCGGGCCGATCGATCCCGATACCAATGAGTGGTCCTATGGCGATATCCAGCATGAGACCAAGGTCGTGCTTTCCAACCTGAATCGGGCTCTGGCTGCGGCCGGCTGTTCGCCGGCCGATGTGGTGAAATGCAACGTCTATCTCACCGACGGCCGCGACTTCGATGCCATGAATCAGGTCTACGCGCAGTTTTTCGGTGACACCAAGCCGGCGCGCACGACGATCGAGTGCAAGTTCGCCAATCCGCAGATGAAGATTGAAGTGGACTGTATCGCCTACAAGCCCCGCTATTCTCGTCGTTTCCATCAAATCAGCAGCGCGTTACCGTAGATCATGCGTTTCGCGCTGCTTTTTCTTTCCGCTACCCTGTTTGCCGCGCGTCCGATTACGGAGACAGACATTTATCGATTCCGCTGGGCGGCTGATCCACAGATCTCGCCGGATGCCTCGCAGGTGGCCTTTACGCTCGTGACCGTCAACGCGAAGAAGGACGGCTACGATACGGCTGTTTTCCTGGTGCCCGCGCGCGGCGGAGTCATGCGCCGCCTCACCGCCGGTCCCCGCGACGGCTCTCCCCGCTGGTCGCCCGATGGCAAGCAGATGGTCTTCGTTCGGGCGCCGCAGAAGGGTCCCGGACAACTGTTCCTGCTTCCGCTCGAAGGCGGAGAGGCGCGCCAACTGACGGATCTGCCGAAAGGCGCGTCCAACCCGGCATGGTCGCCCGACGGAAAGGCCATTGCCTTCGCGTCGGTCACCGCTGCTCAGGACCTGGAGAAGAAGGCGGCGGGTGCGGAAGAGGACACGGACGTTCGCGTGATCACGCGGGCGGTCTACCGCGCCAACGGAGGCGGCTATGTCGACTACGACCGTCCAAACCATATCTGGACCGTCCCCGTCACGGAAACCCTGGACAAGCCGGCATCAGCCAAAGCCCTCACCAGTGGCCGATTCTCGGAGTCGGAGTTCGTTTGGTCTCGCGACGGCAAGCAGATCTACTTCGTTTCGAACCGCGATCTGGAGCCCTACTATCGCCCGCCGGCCGCAGCCATCTACTCCATCCCGGCAACCGGTGGTGAAGCGAGAACGCTCGCTGCTCTGAATGGAACCATTCGCGCGTTGAGCCTCAGCCCGGACGGGCGGCACCTCGCCTTTATCGGCGTTCCGAATGGGGACCGCGTCCGCTCCTATTCGCAGCCCGATCTGTTCGTTACGGCGCTGACGGGGGAAGCTACGCCACGCAATCTGACCGTCAACTTCGATAACGATATCGGCGGTGGGCTTACCGGGGATCAACACCCGCCGCGGGGCGCGGAACGCTCCACTCCGTTCTGGAGCGCCGACAGCAAGTCGCTATTCGTGATTGCTGCTGAAGAGGGCCGCGCGAACCTGAAACGAGTCGACGTCGCCACCGGATCCGTGGCTCCCGTCACGGACAACAACCACGATCTCTACTCGCTTACCGCCACGCCGGACGGCACGAAGGCCGTGCTGGCAATCTCGACTCCGACCCGCATCGGCGACCTCCATCTGCTGCAGGTCGCCACGCGCTCCACCACGCGGTTGACGGACCTGAACGCCGAGCTGTTTTCCGGGCTCTCACTCACGGAGCCGGAAATGATCTGGTACAAGAGCTTCGATGGCCGCCGGATTCAAACCTGGATCCAGCGTCCGCCGAACTACGATCCGGCCAGAAAGTACCCTCTGATTCTCAACATTCACGGCGGCCCCCATGCGGCCTACGGCTACACCTTCGATCACGAGTTTCAGTGGATGGCCGCCAAAGGCTACGTGGTGCTCTACCCCAATCCCAGAGGCTCCACCAGCTACGGACAGGAATTCGGCAACATGATCCAGCACAAATACCCGGGCGACGATTCACTGGACCTTTTGGCAGGCGTCGATGAACTGATCCGCCGCGGTGTCGCTGATCCGGAACGGCTCGGTGTTACGGGCGGCAGCGGCGGCGGCGTGCTGACGAACTGGATCGTGGGCCGCGATCATCGGTTTCAGGCCGCCGTCTCACAGCGGTCCATCGCCGATTGGGCGGGATTCTGGTACACGGCGGACTTTGCCCTGTTCCGGCCCACTTGGTTCGCTGGCCCGCCCTGGGAAGATCCGAACGTGAAGTTCCGCTCGCCCATCACCTATGTGGACAAAATCCGCACGCCGATGATGTTCATCGAAGGCGACGCCGATCTCCGCACGCCTCCTAGCGATGGTGGCGAGATGATGTTCCGGGCGCTGAAGTTCCGCAAGGTGCCCACGGTGATGGTCCAGTTCCCGGGCGAGAACCACGAGCTATCGCGCTCCGGAAAGCCGACGCACCGGGTCGAGCGCCTGCGGCACATCGTCGCCTGGTTCGACAAGTATCTGCTGGGGGCAAACATCGCCGCCTACGACGTGCAGTAGGACTACTTTTTCCGAGCGGGTGCCGCGGTCGGTCCCACGGTGCGAGTGATGGCATCGTCCACGATGGGTGCCATCACGCGATAGCCGGCCGCGTTCGGATGCAGGCCGTCCTCGGCAAAGTCCTTGCGCAGCATGCCGCCGCCGTCCTTCACCGCGTCGAAGTAGTTCACGAAGGTGTAGCCGCGATTCTGCGCAAAGGTACGCATCCAGGCATTGAGATTCAAGATGGTGGCGGGCGGGCGCTGGACTGTTCGCAAGAACGATGCATTCACGTTGCTGTTGTAGTCGTGCACCGGCAGAACCGAAGCCAGGATCACCTTCACCTTGGCATGATCCGCCAGATCGCAGATCATCGTCAGGTTGTTCTGGATATACGGCAGCGGCGTCCCGCGCGCAATATCGTTGGTGCCCGCCAGAATGACCACCGCGCGGGGCTTCAAGTCCAGAACATCCGCCTTCATCCGGGCCAGCATCTCGCTGGTCACCTGCCCGCTGATCCCGCGATTGATGTAGTCCTTGCCGGGAAAGTATTCCTGCAGCCGCCAAGTGTCGGTGATCGAGTCTCCCAGGAACACGACGCGGGGCTGATTCGCGGAGGG
>CAYNDS010000124.1:3412-8341 GCA_964395885.1 uncultured Solibacteraceae bacterium
CGGCATACCGCCTCAGATTGTCGCGGTCCGCCGGACGCAGAGCATTCTCCCGGTCCACGAGCAGCGCGGCGAAATGCGCTTCCAGCTTCGTTTGGATGTCCCGCAGTTCCGCGATTTGCTTCTGCCCGGTTTCCGGAAACGGATAGGGCCGCGGCATTGCCTCCAGCAGCGCGGCATACTTTCGCACCCGTTCCAGAAAGGTCCACGTCGCAATGGTCGAGGCCGGCGAGCGCTCCAACTGAGATTGCGCCGCGCGAGCCTGCTCCAGCAGCGGACCGCCCGCACGCGGCAAGTCCGGTACGACGATCGATACGGATTCCATCAACTGCACCATCCGCAATGAAGCCGCCACCGCGTCCTTCGCCGGCAGCAGTGCAGTCTGCCCCCAAGCGGCGTACGTCATCATCAAAGCGATCGCAGTCTTCATCGTCCGTCCTTGGCTAACTGCAGAGTGACTGTTCCAATCAGGATCTGCAGCCGGACGCGTACCTGCACCGGCACGCGGCGCGCATCGTCGGTCAGCCACAGAAACACCCGCCCGCTGCGTCCATAGATCACGTTGTTCATCAGGAACACCTCGCACCGCAGCGCGCCGAATGTTCCGGCGGGTGTCTTGACGGTCTCGCGTTCCTGTACCTCCACGCGTACGTTGGCGAACTTTCGGCCGTCACTGACGGGGAGAGTAAAGCTTTGGCCTGGTTCCAGGCTCCGGTCGCGAAGCACCATCAGTGCTCCCAGAACGTCGTGCACACAGGCGGGAACCTCCACTTCTCGCTTGGCCACCGTTGTGTTCTTCGTCAGGTCGCGTTCTTCAAAAGTCGCTTTGCCGGCGGAACCGCGCGGATAAACCACTTTTACCTCGCGGTTGCGCTTTCCCTCCTGGATCCGCAACCCCGCTGATGATGCGCAGTAGCCTTCTCGCAGCGAGGAGAAGTAGGCGTCGTTCACCGGATACAAGCGGCGTACCAGGCCCTGACTCTCCAGGCTGAGCGAGGCTTCGCCTACCGAGGCGCGCTGCGCGTTCCAGTCGAACGTGACCCTTCCAGCATGGATGAGCCGCCACTCGACGTCGTACGTCAGCGTTTCAGCCGACAGTGACAGCGCCAGGGCGATGATCGAGAACGCGACTCGCAAATCAGCAGTGTGTCAGATTCGCCGGAAGGCGGCAACCGGTGCGCAACCGCACTGCGACAATGAACCGATGCCCGCACGCCTCATCACCACGGAGTGGCCGGACTTTGGCCCGGCAAACCGGCCCACGCCGGCGCCGTTGGCCGAGTTTCTCGGACGTCTCGATCGGACGCGCGCCGCGATGGACGCGCTCCAACTCACCCATTTGGCGGTCTATGCCGACCGCGAACACTTTGCCAACCTCGCCTGGTTGACCGGCTTCGATCCCCGCTTTGAAGAGGCGCTGCTGCTGCTTGCCGCCGATCCGGGGCGCGACCCGCTTCTTCTGGTGGGCAATGAGTGCGTCAGCTACCTCAGGATCAGCCCTCTTTACCCGGCAGGCAGGCTCCGTCATGAGCGGTATCAGCCGTTCTCGCTTCCGGATCAACCGATGGACGCCAGCCGGGAGTTGACGGACATTCTGCGCGGGGAAGCCTTGGGCGTAACCGGCGTTGTCGACTGGAAACCAGGCCGATTTGCCGCCCCGCATTGGATTGTGGAGGCGCTGCGCCAGACCACGGTCAGCCTGGTCCCGGCAACTGACCTCGTCCATCGCCTCCGCGCACGGGCCTCTGCCGCCGAGATCGCCTATTTCGAATGGACGAATACGCTCGCCAGTGACGCCATCCGCCGCATCCTGTTCAGTCTTCGTGACGGCGCACTGGATCACGACCTCATGCGGTTGGCCGAATACAACGGCGAACCCCAGGGCTGTCATTGGGGCATGAAGTCCGGAACGCATCGCGTCAGCCTCGCCAGCCCGCGGGGCGGCATCGTGCAGCGGGGCGCGCCGTTTTCCGTCAACGTCTGCTACTGGGGGGCGAACATCTGTCGCGCCGGTTGGGCCGTGGCCGAGGAGGCGGAACTTCCCGCCGAAGCCTCCGGCTACGTTGAGGAGTTCGCCGGTCCCTACTTCGAGGCCAGCGTCGAATGGCTGGAAAGCCTCCATTGCGGCGCCGACGCGGGCGCCATCGCGCGCCGCCTGCTGGCCCGGCTCCCATTTGAACGCTTCGGCATCTTTCTCAATCCGGGTCACCTGATTCATCTGGACGAGTGGTACGCTTCGCCCTTCTACCCCGCTTCTACAGAGAGCCTTGCCTCCGGCATGGTCATCCAGAGCGACATCATTCCCGGCGTGCCCCGGTTCTTCTCAACGCGGATGGAAGACGGCTATGCACTGGCCGATCGGGAGTTGCAGTCCCAACTTCGCGATCAGTACCCGGACGTCTCGCACCGGTGTCAGCAGCGGCGAGAGTGGATGCGGTCGAAGCTTGCCATTTCGCTCCATCGGGACGTACTGCCGCTGTCCAACGTTGGTGGGCTGGTACCACCATTCTTTCTGACGCCGCGCCGAGTCTTCGCCGGACCGACGATTTGACCAGGGCGCCCTCTGCTAGCGTAAGGACAGATGCGCGTCGCCACCGCATTGCTGATTGCCACGACCGCCATGAGCGGGGAACTGCATCAGGCCGTTCGTGGCGGAAACCTCGATCGCGTCAAGCAGCTTCTGCAGTCTGGATGTGATGTCAACGAACGGGACGCCTTGGGCGGTACCGCCCTCCATGAGGCTGCCTGGAACGGCGACACCAACATGGCGTCGATCCTCATTGCGCAGGGGGCAGATCCGAACGCACCGCACGCCGAAGGTGGCTCGACACCGCTGCATTATGCCATTCTGACCAACCATGTCGACATCGCGCGGTTGCTGATTGAGCGCGGCGCCGACGTCAAGTTGCGCTACCGTGGCGGCTCAACGGCGCTTCACCTGGCCGCCAGCCGCGGAAACCGGGAGGTGTCGCAATTGCTGATCGCCAAGGGAGCAGACGTGAACTCCCAGGACCAGCAAGGGTCCGCCCCTCTTGACGAGGCTGCGTGGAAAGGGCACGCCGACGTGGCGAAACTGCTCGTATCCGCCGGCGCCAACGTCCGGCTCCGGAACAAGGACTCCGGTGTCACCGCACTGCATGAGGCCGCCGTGAAGGGGCATCCGGACGTGGCGGAAGTTCTGCTGGACGCCGGCGCGGAGTTGGAGGCCCGCGACAACGCCGGCATCACTCCGCTGGACGAAGCGATTCGCCACAAGCACGCCCGCGTCATCGATCTGCTGATGAAGCGGGGCGCGAAACTGGCGACGGGCACCTCCGCCGGCAGCAAGCAACTCTCCGACGCCGTCATGCGCGGCCAGACCGATATTCTGGCCCTGCTGCTTGATCGCGGCGCCGATGCGAATGCGCGCACGGCTTCTGGTGGGATGCTGCTTCATGATGCCGCGCTGAAGGGGCACGTCGATGTGGTGTCGCTTCTGCTGCGCTACGGGGCACGCGTGAACGAGCGCAACAGCAGCGGAAGCGCGCCCTTGCATGACGCCGCTCTGGCCGGGCACAAGGAAGTGGTCGCGATTCTGGTGGCCAATGGAGCCGATATCAATGCGGTGGAGGCGGCCGACGGCTCCACCCCACTGCATCATGCGGCCAGTTGGGGCCGCCGTGAAGCCGTCGATGTTCTGCTGGCCAAAGGTGCGGACCGTCACCGCCGTAACAAGGCCGGGCAGACTCCGCTTGACCTGGCGATCGCCAATCAGCATGCCGACGTTATCGAACTATTACGCCCCGGTGGGGATCTGCCTTAGCCTTTCCTAAAGGTTTTCTCCGAACCCGCCGATGACCTTTTCGTGCGGAAGGACGCGTATAAACCTCTCGGACTGCTTACGCCCGACCCTGCCCTGCAGGAGCAGACAGAGTACAACAGCCGGCGCTTGGCAAAGCTCGGCGTGCCGGCTGAAGACGTGGTGGCGGCTCTTCGCAAGAGGTTCTCGCCCGGAGAGGTGCGCGAAGGCGAAGCGGCCCTGCTGGAAGACCTGTTCCGAGCGGAGCTGCGGGCGCTGTCACTGCGCGACACGCTGAACGAGTTTCAAGAGGCAATCCGGCGATTTGCCAAAGCTCAGTACGCCGAGATCCACTTCCCCATGGCTGTGCCCAAGGCATTGCGTAAAGCGGCCTGGTTTGAGCCGTCCGTCGACGACGCCCGGGTGCTGCGGAAGGATTGGGACGTCAAGACCTGCTGGTCCGTGCCGCTGGGCAAGGACGGCCTGCTCCAAATCGGATTTGCGAAGTTCTACCCCTGGCTGGAGCGGGAAGAGCAGATGCTGGCCATCGTTGCGGACCGTTGCCTTGCCGCTGCGGAAAAGGCGAGCCTGATGGAACAGCTTGCCGCCCGCGAGCGGGAGGTGCGGCGCCTGGCCGAGTACCTGTCTGAGGTCGAGGAAGCGGAGCGGCGCCGGATCAGCCGAGAACTGCACGACGAGGCGGGCCAGAGCCTCCTGGTGATCCGGCTGAACCTGGACATGATCGAGCAGCAGACGGATGGCGATCTGCGGGAGAAGGTCCAGCAAACCCGGAAAACCGCTGAGTTGGTGGTGAAGGAGATCCGGCGGATCCTAAGCGCCCTCAATCCGGAGGTGCTGGAAAAGCTCGGCTTAGCGGCGGCCCTGCGGCAGTTGGGAACACGCTTCCGAGATGTTTCGCCGGCGCAGATTGACATCGAGGTGGGCGAACTCCCGCCGCTCGATCGCAAACTGGACTTGCTGGTCTATCGCTTGACCCAGGAGTGTTTGCAGAACACCGCAAAACACAGTGGGGCAAACAAAGTAAAAGTACAGCTAACTTCCACCGATAAGCGACTCATGCTCCGAGTGCAAGACAACGGGAGGGGCTTCCGCATCGCGGAAGCTAAGGCTCGGACAGGATCGTATGGAGTGTC
>CAYNDS010000124.1:8351-12751 GCA_964395885.1 uncultured Solibacteraceae bacterium
GTCCGGCATGCAGGAACGAGTTGCGCTTTGGGGCGGGCAGTTCCGGTTGGAGAGTGTCGTCGCCCCAGAGCGGCGTCATGGGACACGAATTGAGATCGAATTGCCTATAGGAAGACAATAACCATGAGCGGGATTCGCGTTTTGTTGGTCGATGATCATACTCTTTTCCGGCAGGGTATCCGAACGCTTCTGAGCCAGGAAGCGGACATTGATGTGGTCGGTGAGGCCGGCAACGGAGCCGAGGCGGTGGAGCGCGCAGCCGAACTCCGGCCGGAGGTGGTCGTCATGGACATCTCCATGCCGGGGATGAGCTGCTTTGAAGCCACACGGCAGATTCGCCGCGCACGTCCGGACACGAAAGTGATGTTCCTGACGATGTACGACGACGAGGACTACCTGGTCGAAGCCATGGAGGTGGGTGCTTCCGGCTACCTGCTGAAGGATTCGCCCGCTTCGCAACTGGCTTCCGCCGTGCGCGACGTGCAAAAGGGAGGCAGCTTCCTCAGCCCCCGTATGCTCTCGCAACTGGTGGACGACTTCCGAAGCCGCGTCAAGAGCGACACCCGGACACCGCGTTTCCAGACGCTGACTGCAAGGGAGCGCGAGGTCTTGAAGCTGCTGGCCGAGGGCCAATCGGTGAAGGAAATCGCCGGCGACCTGAACCTGAGTGTCAAGACGGTCGAGGCGCATAAGTTCAACCTCATGCGCAAGCTCGACATCCACAACAAAGCGCAGCTGGTTCAGTACGCCATCCAGAAGAAGATCATCCAGCTTCCGAACGCCACCGTGAACTAAGTTCTCGCGCGCCGGGTCGCCTTCGATACAATTCGGTCGTGACTCGGCGCGAACTCCTCGCAGCCTCGGCCGCTGCGCTTCCTGCATCTGCCGCCTCTCGCGGCATCCGCTTCGGCGGTCCCATCTTCCTCAAGTCCGAGGACCCGGCCGAACTCGCCCGCGAGCATCGCCGTCTCGGCTACTCCGCCGCCTACTGCCCCGCAGCAAAGGTTGAAGACGCCACCCGTGTCCGCGCGATCGAAGAGGCCTTCCAGAAGCAGGACGTCGTCCTCGCGGAGGTCGGCGCGTGGGTCAACATGCTGGACCCAGATCCCGAAAAGCGTGCCAAGAACATCCAATACGTCACGGAGCGTCTTGCCCTTGCCGAAGCTGTCGGCGCACGGTGTTGCGTCGATATCGCCGGCTCCTTCCATCCCAAGGTCTGGTACGGACCGCACCCGCGCAATCTGTCGAAGGAGTTTTTCGACGCCACCGTCGAAAACTCTCGCCGCGTGATCGACGCCGTCAAGCCGAAGCGCACCGTCTTCTCCCTCGAGATCATGGGTTGGAGCATTCCGGATGGGCCCGACAGCTACCTCCGCCTGCTCAAAGCGATCGACCGGAAAGGCTTCGGCGTTCACCTGGACGTCTTCAACGGAATCAATTCGCCCGACCGCTACTACAACCACGCCGCCTTCATTCGCGAATGCTTTCAGAAGCTCGGCCCCTGGATCGCCTCCTGCCACGCCAAGGACCTGTCGTGGATTCCGGAGATGCAGGTCCGCTTCACCGAGGTGATTCCGGGCCGCGGCGACATTGATTACCGGCCCGTCCTGCAGGAGTTGGCGCGATTGAAGGTGGATGCCCCGCTGATGATGGAGCATCTGAAGACCGCAGAAGAGTACGACGAAGCCAAGCGCCACATCCAGAAAGTGGCTGCCGAGATCGGCGTCGCTTTCGCCTGATCCGCTTTGCCCGAGAAAGAGGACCCGTTCATGACCCGACGCACATTCCACCAGACGGCTGCCGCCGCCATCAGTTCGCTTCCCGCCGCCGCTGCCGGCCGTCTCCTGATCAAAAAAGCCGTGCTGTTGAGCATGATCGACGTGCCCGGCTCCGCCAGGGACAAGTTCGCCGCCGCCAAACGGGCGGGCTATGACGGCATCGAGGTCGGCAACGTCCCCACCATGGCGGAAGCAGAAGAGTTAAAGAAGGCGTCGGAGGTTACTGGCCTCCCCATCCATTCCGTCATGAATATGGAGCACTGGCGCAGCCCGCTTTCGGCGTCCGACAAGACCGTCGCGCAGAAGACTGTCGACTCCATGATCTCCAGCCTGGAGCAGGCCCGGCTCTGGGGAGCGAGCACCGTTTTGCTGGTCCCGGCGGTCGTCAACCCGCAGACCCGCTACGACGAGGCCTGGAAGCGCTCACGCGAACACATTCAGCGGCTGATCCCGCATGCCGAGAAAAACAAAGTGGTGATCGCCGTCGAGAACGTGTGGAACAAGTTCCTCCTGTCTCCCCTTGAAATGGCGCACTATGTCGACGAGTTCCGCTCGCCGTGGGTGCGCGCCTACTTCGACGTTGGCAACGTGCTCCTGTTCGGCTATCCCCAAGACTGGATCCGTACACTCGGCAAGGACCGGATCGCGAAGCTGCACTTCAAGGACTTCAAGTTCGCGAAGCGAGTGGCCGAGTTTGTCAATCTGAGAGAAGGAGACCTCGACTGGAAGGCCGTCCACCAGGCGTTGACCGAGATCGGCTACGGCGGATGGGCAACCGTGGAACTGAACAAGGGTGACGGCGCGTACTTAAGGGATGTAGCCGATCGAGTCGACTTGATTCTCAACGGCGAATAACCGGTTCCGAGAGCCGGCAAGGAGAAGATAATGCGAAAGTTCTTGCTCGGCATCTTTTGTGGAGTTTTGCTCGTCGGCCTGGCCCTGGTCGTCTTCGCTGCGGCCCTGGTCCGCTTAGGAGGTCCGCAGCGGCCCGCCGTTGAGAATGGCTCGACGTTGATGCTTCGCCTGGAAGGCGAAATTGGCGAGGTCGGCACCGCGGAGCTTCCCTTCTTTCTCCCTGGACAGCCTTCGAACGTCACCGTTCACGAGGTCTGGTCCGCGCTGAAGAGTGCCTCGAAGGATTCGCGGATTGCGGCTGTTGCCATTCTTCCGGCCGGTGTCGGCGCGGGATGGGGCAAGCTGGAGGAGATTCGGCGGGCAATTCTCGAGGTTCGGCGCAGTGGCAAGCCGGTTTACGCGTGGCTCCGCAACCCCGGCCTCCGAGAGTACTAACTTGCCAGCGCGGCAGAGCGCATCTATCTCGCTCCCGAGGATCTGCTGAACGTCAAGGGCCTCCGCGCCGAGGTGGCCTACTACAAGAACACGCTGGACAAGGTCGGCGTCAAGATGGAGATCGAATCCGCCGGCAAGTATAAGGACGCGGGCGACATGCTCTCCCGGACCAACTCCACGCCGGAATCGCGCGAGGTCATCAACTCCATCCTGGATGGCGTCTACGCCGGTGTGATCGCCGCTGTGGCGGAGGGCCGCAAGATGGAGCCGGAACAGGTCCGGGCGCTGATCGACCAAGGTCCGTTCCTGGCAGGGAAGGCCAAGGCCGCGCGCCTGATCGACGAGACCTATTACGAGGATCAGTTCCTCGGCGACCTGACGCGCAAACTCGGCCAGAAGGAATTGAAGAAGGCGAGCCTCCGCGCATACGCCTCGGCCGTGAACGACGCCGCGGGCGGCGCCCCGGTGGCCTTGATCGCCGGTGTGGGATCCATTGGGCGGGGCGGTTCCGGCGGAATGAATGAGGACAGCGCCATCCTTTCCGAGGATTTCGTGAAGCTGCTGCGACAGGCTGCCGACGACGATTCCTTGAAGGGCGCGATTGTGCGCATCGACTCGCCCGGCGGCGATGCGGTCGCCTCCGACGACATCCTCCGGGAGATGAAGTTGCTGAGCAAGAAGAAGCCGCTGGTCATCTCCATGTCCGATGTCGCCGCCTCGGGCGGCTACTATGTGGCCGCAACCGGCGACCCAATTATTGCCTATCCGAACACGATTACCGGGTCCATCGGCGTCGTCTACGGCAAGCCGAACGTGGCCGGTCTCTACGATAAGCTCGGGATTTCGCGCGAGTTCTATCAGCGGGGCAAGAACGCCGCTCTCGATTCAATCGACGGCCCAATGACGCCCGAAGCCCGGGCAAAGCTGCGCGAAGGGATCGATTCGGTGTACGAAGGCTTTGTTCAGCGTGTCGCGGAAGCGCGCCGAACCACGCCGGACAAAATCCGGCCCGTCGCCGAAGGCCGCGCGTGGCTCGGCTCTCAGGCCAAAGATGCCGGATTGGTGGACCGGCTCGGCGGGATGGACTCGGCGATCGCCGCCCTTCGGGAACGGGCAGAACTCGGTACGGACGAGAAGATCAAGCTGATTCCGTACCCGCCTCGCCGCAATCTGCTGACCAAGCTGTTTTCGCAGCCGACGGAAGTGGCTCTGGAGGCGCAACTAGCTCGCGTACAGCGGGAGTTCGGCGTGAAACTGCCTCACCTGTCCGTGCTGCAGGGCGGCTATTTGCGCCTAATGCCCTTCTCGATCGACTTGCGGTAGCAGCTACCG
>CAYNDS010000125.1:0-12693 GCA_964395885.1 uncultured Solibacteraceae bacterium
GACCCGGTGCGGATCCTGACGAATGTCGAGATTCTGAACCTGACGTCGGTGCCGAAGCGGCTGGCGATTCTGGGCGCGGGCGCGGTGGGTGTGGAGTTTGCGTCGATCTTCCGGCGCTTTGGCAGCGAAGTGATGATTGTGGAGATGCTGCCGCGGCTGGTGCCGGTGGAGGACGAGGAAGTGTCGAAGGAGTTGGAGCGGCACTTCAAGAAGATCGGGATTCGCGTGGAGACGGGCGCCAAGATGAGCGACGTCGAGCGCACGGCAAACGGCGTGAAGTTCAAGATGACGCTGGCCAACGGCAAGGTGGAAGAGCAGGAGTGGGATCACCTGCTGGTGGCGATCGGACGGAAGCCGAATACGGAAAACATCGGGCTGGAAGGAACGCGCATCGAGACGGACCGGGGCTTCATCAAGGTCGATCCGTGGCAGCGGACGGGCGAGCCGGGCGTGTACGCGATCGGCGACGTGGTGGCGGGAACGCCGCAGCTGGCGCATGTGGCATCGGCCGAAGGCATGGTGGCGGTGGGGCACATGGCGGGCAAGCCGGTGACGCCGATCAATCGGAACCGGATTCCGGGTGCGACGTATACGGACCCGGGCATCGGCAGCGTCGGTCTGACGGAAGCGCAGGCGAAGGCGCAGGGCTACAAGGTGAAGGTGGGCAAGTTCCCGTTCTCGGCGAATTCGAAGGCGTCGATTTCAGGGCACCACGAGGGCTTTGTGAAGATCGTGGCGGAGGAGAAGTTCGGCGAGATCCTGGGCGTGCACATCATCGGGCATCACGGCTATGAGCTGATCGCCGAAGCAGTGGCGGCGATGGAAGCCGAGGCGACGGTGGACGTCATGATGTCGACGATTCACGCGCATCCGACGCAGTATGAGGCGTTGGGCGAAGCCTTCAACAACGTGTACGGACTGGCGATTAACGTATAGCCATGGCTGTTCTGGAAGTCACGGACTGGGGCCGGCTGGACTGGGCGGCTGCCTATGAACGGCAGCGCGCGCTGGTGGAGCAGGTGAAGTCCGGCGAGGTTCCGGATCAGCTGGCGTTTGTGGAGCATCCGCATGTGATCACGCGGGGGCGCAACGCGAAAGACGGGCATGTGCTGGCGTCGCCGGCGGTGCTGGAACGGGCGGGCGTCTCCGTGTATGAAACCAATCGGGGCGGCGATGTGACCTATCACGGTCCGGGGCAGATTGTGGGCTATCCGATTCTCGATTTGAACCGCTGGAAGCGCGACGTCCACGCCTATGTGCGGGCGCTGGAAGAAGCCGTGATCGGGGCGCTGGGGGAGTTTGGGATTACGGGCCGGCGCAGCGAGATCAATACGGGCGTGTGGGTGGAGACGGCGCAAGGGCTGGCGAAGATCTGCGCCATCGGCGTGCACATCAGCCGGTGGATCACCTCGCATGGCTTTGCGCTGAATCATACGACCGATCTCGAGTATTTCCGATATATCGTGCCGTGCGGCCTGACGCAGCCGGTGACCTCAATGGCGGAGTTGGGCGTGCGCGCCCCGCGACGTGCCGTAGAAGAGGCGCTGGCGGGGCATCTGGGCCGAGTTTTTGCTTTGACACCGCAAGTTCTGGAGAACGCCAAATGACTGATGTCGTAATGCCCCAGATGGGCGAAAGCATTGTCGAGGGAACGCTGACGCGCTGGCTGAAGAAGCCGGGCGATCGCGTGGAGCGGGATGAACCGCTGTTTGAGATCTCGACGGATAAGGTGGATACCGAAATCCCGTCGCCTGCCGCGGGCGTTCTGGCCGAGGTCCTGGTGGCCGAAGGACAGACGGTGGCCGTGAAGACGCTGGTGGCGCGCATCAGCGATGGCGCGGCAGCAGCCGCACCGGCAGCACAACCGGTTGCGGCACCGCCACCTCCTCCGCCCCCGCCGCCCCCGGCACCGGAACCGCCGAAGCCGGCCGTGGCACCGCCTCCGCCTCCCCCGCCCCCGCCTGCTCCGGTGGTGGCACCTCCGCCTCCGCCGCCGCCCGCGCCGGCTGTTGCTCCGGCTGCCGTGGCGAAGTCGGAAGAGGACGACGTCCAGGGACCGCTGTCGCCGCTGGTGCGGAAGATGGCGCGCGAGTACAACATCGATCTGGCGCAGGTGCGGGGCACGGGCGCAGGTGGCCGCATCACGAAGCAGGACGTTGAGGCCTACATGGCGGCGCAGGGTGCGAAGACGTTGGCCGTGCCGACGCCCGCTCCGGCGGCGGCGGTTGCTCCTGCGGCTGCGGCACCGGCTGCGGCGGCACCGATTGCACGGGCTGAGCCTCCGAAGCAGCGCGTCGAGCAGATGTCGATCATGCGGCAGCGCATTGCCGAGCACATGGTGATGTCGAAGCGCACTTCGGCCCACGTCACGACGGTGCACAAGGTGGATATGACGAAGATCGCGAAGCTGCGCGATCGGGCGAAGAACTCCTTCAAGGAGCGGTATGGGTTCGGGCTCACCTTCCTGCCGTTTGTCGCCAGTGCGGCGGCGGAGGCGTTACGCTCCTTCCCGATCTTCAATTCGTCGATCGAAGGCACGAGCGTGATCTACCACGGCGAGATCAACATCGGGATCGCCGTCGCGCTGGATGGCGGGCTGATTGTGCCCGTGATCAAGCAGGCGGACGAGAAGAACGTGACGGGCCTGCAGCGTTCGATCGCCGATCTGGCGGCGCGGGCGCGGTCCAAGCAGTTGAAGCCGGATGAGGTGAACGGTGGGACGTTCTCGATCACGAACTTCGGCAGCTTCGGAAGCCTGTTTGCGACGCCGGTGATCAATCAGCCGCAGGTGGCGATTCTCGGCGTGGGCAGCGTGGTGAAGGAACCGGTGGTGACGGAAGACGACGCCATCGCGATCCGCAGCATGATGTACCTGGCGCTGACGTTCGACCATCGCTTGATCGATGGCGCGCTGGCGGATCAGTTCTGCCAGAAGGTGAAGGCGATCCTGGAGGGTTGGACGGAGCAGGTGCAGTAGGGTTTCGAGGGGCGGCCCTACGGTCGCCCCACTCCCCACCCGTTGTATTGGTCGGCCAGAAGCAAGAAGCGGTTCGACCAGTCACCCTCGACGTACTCTGCCCAGTTAGTCGCCAGAAAGCTCTCCCGCGCAACCTTAACGGCTACCCTAGCGGGGTGCTCCCATAGCTCCGAAAGGGAGACGGTTAATTCGTAGCTCACGGAGTCGTCAAAGATTGAGCCGCCGCCCCCATTCCAGAATCCGTCTTCTTGCCAGCCCCACTTTTTGTTGAGGATATTTGAGATATGAACCTCGACATGCAGTTCTTGGCCGGCGAGAGTGCGAAGTGATTGCGTGCAAAAGTGGACAAACGCGAGTAAGTTCCCGGCGAATGCATGGACGCTCATCAGATTGGGGTGGCCCTCCGAACCTTCCATGTCGATAGCGAAGTAGATCTGCCCCCAGAGGTCGACTTGCAGTAAGGAGAAACGGGTACCGGGTTTTTGAACCAACACGCTTTCATGTTGGGTGATGCACGAATGAGAGCCCGGAAACCCCACTCCCCGCCACGCAATCGGCTTCCGTACGAGTGCCTGCAAGTCCTCATGCGACTTGAAGCAGGGCGAGGTCGGCAGGGCTGGAAGGATGGAAATCTCCAGGCGGGCACCTAAGTTCGGAACCTTGGCGGAGTACTGTGCGAAGCGTTGCCGCGCTCTATCGATCAGCGTGCGTCGCCGAGCAATCGTCTTGTCGCGGCGGTCCAGCAGATAGCGTACCTCCCGCTCGTCGGCCAATCGGGATTCCCAGCGGGCGCTCTGGTCGTCCGTCCGGATCCACACTCCTCCGCGTTTGAAGACGAAGTGCGGGGTCGCCAGGCTCTCTGGGACGTGAATCACGTAGCACCCCACTTCCTCTGTCCCTGGGCAGCGAATCCACTCGGAGACCTCCGCCATCACAGGCGGCTCGATCTTCGTGAAGCAGAGGTCCTGGATCGTCTGGCGAAACGATGGCTGCTGCGGAACCCCCGAGAGGGCGCCCAACTTGCCTCTCACTCCCTGATCTTCTGCGGCCCCGACGATCAAGTAACCGCCAAACGTATTGGCAAACGAGGACAGGACCTTAGCGAATTGGTCCTCATTCGGCACCTGGCGCTTGAACTCCAAGCGCACGTTTTCTACCGCCCCTGTTCTCGGGAGGTCGGCTAGATCTTCGTAGGTGAGGTCCGCGACTGGTTTTCCGGCAAGAGCCATTCCAATAGGCTACTCGAGCAACAATGCCTTCAGCTTAGCCACATCCTGGTTGTTGAGGCCGAGCGCTTTCTGGCGATAGTTGTCGAACTTTCCGAATTGTTTGTCGATCTCGGCGAAGACGGACTCCAGGTATTCACGTTCGACGCCGATGACGGGCTTCAGGCGCTCCGGGTCGGGCGTTGTGGTCATGCCGAAGCTCTTCATATTGGCCGCCATCAGTTTCATCGCTTCCGGCGTGAGCACGTATTTGTTGGTGAGCAGATACTCTTCGATCACCTGCTCGCGCGGAACGCCGAGCGCCGTCATCAACAAGGCCGTGAAGACTCCCGTACGGTCCTTTCCGGCCGAGCAGTGATAGAGCACCGGGATGCCACCGTCGACCATGCGGCGGAACAGGTTCTTGTACTGCGTGGCGTTGGTCATGGCGAACTGGCCATAGAGTGCCGCCATCGTCGCCTTGAGTTCTTCCGGCGGTGCGCCTTGCGCGATCTTCGCCATCAGCGGCGAGGAGCCCTGCGCTTCGATCGGCTGGGGAAACTGCTCGATCTCGCTGCCGCGCCATTGGGTGGGTGCGCGAAGCTTCTCGTCGGCCCCGCGGAAATCGCAGAGGACCTTGATCTTGAGATGGGCTAACTGCTCATAGTCGCGGTCCGTCAGCCGGGCGAGTGCTTCCGAGCGATAGAGGAGGCCACGCTTCATGGTGCGCCCGTCGGCAGTCTTGTAGCCGCCGATGTCACGGAAGTTATACGCACCTTGTAAGTCGAGCCGGTGCGCATCGGCCATGGCCGGCGCCTGGGCGAAGGTAACCGCGATTGCGGCAAAGGTAGTGAGGATCACGAGCGGGTCTCCTTAGAACGCAAGGCGCAAGCCGAACTGAATCTGGCGCGGCGTGTTGACCTGACGAAGGAACAGGCGTCCAAAGTCAGCCGAGATGAGGTTGGTGCCGGGTCCGGCCCAGTTCACCAGGTTGAAGGCGTTATACATTTCCATGCGGAAGTCCAGCCCCAGGCGCTCGGTCAAGGTGAAGCGCTTTTCGACCAACATGTCCCAGTTATTCGTTCCGGGGTTGCGCACGTCCGGGAGGACACGGCTCACGTTGCCGAAGGTGAAGGGAGCGGGCCGGGAGAATGCACCGGCATTGAAGTAGGGCGCGCCGTCGCGAAATTCAACGGCCTGGCCGAGACGGGCAGGCTGACCGGTGGCATTGGGCCGCATGTTGGTGCCGCCTCCGAAGGAGTTGGAGTCGTTCGGGGCCAGCACGCGGATGGGGAAGCCGTTGTCCCAGCTCCAGAAGCTGCCCACCGACCAACCGCCCAACACGCGACCGGCAAACCCTCGATTCATCCAGCGCCGCCCGGAGCCGAACGGCAGGTCGTAGCGCAGGCTGAAGCGGATCACGTCGGGGACGTGTTGGAAGGACAACGAACGATCACAGGCGAAGCAGTTGGAGTTCATGAAGCCGGCAACGTCACCGCCCGCCTGGCTGGTCTCGCCTAAGTTGTCGATGGTCTTGGAGTGGGTGTAGGCAAAGAGAATGGCCAAGCCGTCGGAGAAGCGCTTCTCGATCTTGAGCTGCATGGCATGGTAGCTGGCCTGGCCGGCGGGGATCGCGTTTCCAAAGACGTTCTGGAACTGCGGATAGGGGCGCAGCAATTGGCCGCGCTGCACGGTCGGACGGCTGAGCAGCGAGGTGGGGTCAGTAATCACGCCGGCGAACGGGTTTGGGACGACGGCCAGTAAGTCACTGCCGAGAGCCTGCGCGCTGGCGGGAAGCTGATTGTAGTTGACCGAGCTGGTCGGCGTGTAGAGATGAATGGCGGAGTTTCCGGCGTAACCAATGTCCACCAGGAAGCCCATCGGCAGCTGGCGTTGAATATCGAAGGACCATTGCGCCGAATATGGGATCACCTGATTGCGCAGCGGCGCCGCGATGTTCTGGCCCAGCGCGGTGGCCAAACCGAGGGAACTACCGGTGGGTTGGAGCGGACCGCTGGGGAAGGGATTGGCGAGGTTGAAAAGAGGAGTGAAGTTATCGGCGGCGGCAAACACCGACGTGGAACGCTGCGCGAATCCGAGCGACGTGTCGATGCCGGTGGGCGCGGGGTGGTGAAAGATCCCGGCACCGGCACGCAGGACCGTCTTCTCATTCAGCCGGTAGGCGACGCCCACTCGCGGGTCAAAGTTGGCGAAGTCGGCCACTTGGGTCGGGCCCTGGGGATAGACTAAGCCGCCGCGAAGGTTGGAGAAGCCCGGCACGCGGCCGGCGATCGGCGAAGGGGAAGCTAAGTCGAGATACGCGTACTGGGAATTCTTTTCCCGGAAGGCTAACTCCAGGTTGTAGCGCAGTCCGAAGGTAAGGGACAGGCGCGTGTTCACACGCCACTCATCCTGGAAGAAGACGCCGGTGTACGGGCGGCGCACCTGCTCAAACGGGACGATGGTGGCGGTGACGGACGCAGCGCCGAGCAGAAGATCGGCAATTCCGCTGCCCGAGGCCAAGGCGGCAGCGGCAGGATTGGGACCACTGGTGAAGTTACTGGACGCAATCGCCAACGGAGGCGCGATGATGATGTTGCCCGCCAAGAGCCGCCAATCGACGCCGCCCTTCAGCGTGTGATTGCCGCGCACCATCGTGATTGTGCCGCGGTACTGATAGACCTCCGGGCGGTTGGACGATTGCGCGATTTGGGCGATGCCCGTGGGCGAAAGCCGCGAGACGGTTACCGCCGGGAAGGCTCTCACGCGCAGACCCGTGACGGTGGAGGGAGCAAAGCCTAATTGCAGCGGGTCAAAGCCCACGCCGGGAGTGGTGCGGATGCTCTCCGTAAAGCCGTAGACGAAGTGGTGCTCAAAGATGTCCCGCGGGCTGATCAGCCAGGTGTGGCGGCCCTGCACGCTCATGCCCGGCAGGTTGTTGGACGTCGACGGACTGGCCGCGTTGCGGTAGTAGCTGGGAGTCACATTGGCGTTGCGGAACCAGTTCAGGCGCCCCATGATCTGGTGCTGATCCGTGACGCGGTGATCGATCTTGAAGTCCACCCGGTTCTGGTCACTGGAGGAAGGTTCGTTGGAAAAGAAGTTATCAATGGTGGAGGCGCCGCGCCCGGGCTGATTGGCGGCGGGATAGAAGCTGAGTAAGTTTTGGCCGATGCGTTGCAGGCGTCCGGTCGGCACGATGTTACCCGGAAAAGCATCCCGGAGGAAGCGCGTGGTACCGGCGGGACGGTCCGGGTCCAGACGCGTGGTGGCCGGATCGAACATCACAATCGGAACGCCGGTCACGTCGCGCGTTTGCGAAAAGTTGCCTTGTTTCTCCAGGTCCGTGGGGACGGTTCCGGTAAAGGCGCCGGCCTGCCGTTCGCGAAGGCCCTCGTAGCCGAAGAAGAAGAACGTCCGGTCCTTACCGTCATACAGTTTCGGAATCCAGACGCGTCCGCTGAAGGTGCCACCGAATTGGTTGCGTTGCAGTTTCTGGCGAGGCCGGCCCGCGCGGTTCGCATTGAAACCGTTCGCATCGAGGATGCTGTTGCGGAGAAACTCGTGGGCGCTGCCGTGCCAATCATTGGTGCCGCTGCGGAGGCCGAAGCTGACGACACCGCCGGAGGTACGGCCGTACTCGGGCGCGTAGGGGCTGGTGAGAACGCGGAACTCCTGCACCGCATCGACCTGCGGCAATCCGGCAGTCTGGTTGGAGAACGCAGTGGTATTGGCGGCGCCATCCAGAAGCACTTCCGTCGAGGCGGAGCGCCCACCGTTGATGCGAAAGCTATTGGTCAGGGTATTGGTGGCGGTATTCGTGCCGGAGGTACCAAAACCGCTGCCGCCCTGAACCACGCCCGGCGTGTAGTTGATCAACTGCAGCGGGTTGCGGACGTTCAGCGGAACGGAGAGTACAAACTTGTTCTCCAACACGGCGCTGCGGTCAGCGCGGTCTGTGACGAGAAGAGCCGCTTCGTCGCGAACGGTGACGGATTCCTGCACTTGTGAGACTTGCAGGTTGAGGTTGACGGTTTTCGTCTGGGCCACTTCGAGTATCAGTTCCTCGACGCGTGTGGCCGCAAAGCCGGCTTTACTGACGGCTAACTCGTAGGTGCCGGGCGTGACGGCGGCGAACACATAGACGCCCGACTCATTGGTCTGCGCACTGCGCTTAGCACCCGTTTTCGGATTGGTGAGTTCCAGGCCGGCAGCCGGGATGACGGCACCGGCGGCATCGCGTACCACTCCGGAGAGCGATGCGGTTTGCGCGTAAAGCGAGGAGAGAAGAAGAAGGCCGGCTGCCACCAAGCGAAACATATTGGTTTAGGGTGGCAGCCGATTGTCAAGGCGACATCACATTCCGATGTAGCTTTGGTGACAGAATTCCGGAACTCTTTTTGACAGAACTATCTCCAGCTCAGGGCCAATTCGACCAGCGAGCGGACGCCGAAGCCCGACGGACCCTTGGCCTGCCACGGTTTCGCCTCGTCGATCCAGGCCACATTGGCGATATCGAGGTGCACCCAGGGTGTCCCTTCCGCCCACTCTTCCAGGAACTTCGCGGCGGTGATGGAACCGCCGTAGCGGCCACCGGAGATGTTCGGCATGTCGGCGAAGGGTGACTTCAGCATGTCGCGGTACTCTTCGTCCATCGGCATCTGCCACAGCTTTTCGCCTTGCGCCTTGGCAGCAGTCTGCAGACGGTCCAGCAGAGCCTGATCGTTGGTGAAAGCTCCGGCATGGATGGTGCCGAGCGCGACGGCGATGGCGCCGGTGAGCGTGGCGGCGTCCACCATGTGAGTGACCCCCTGCCGCCGGGCGTACGTCATGGCGTCGATGAGAATCAGCCGGCCTTCGGCGTCGGTGTTCAACACCTCCACCGTCTTTCCGGCCAGTGAAGTGACGATGTCGCCGGGGCGCTGCGCCCGCGAGCCGGGCATGTTCTCGACAGACGGGATGAAGGCAGTGACGGGAATCGACGGCTTCAGACGGGCAAGCGCCTGCATGGCGCCGATCATCGCGGCCCCGCCCGACATGTCGTACTTCATCTTCTCCATGCCGTCGGAAGGCTTGATCGAAATGCCGCCCGTATCGAACGTGACGCCCTTGCCGATCAGCGCCAGATGAACGCCATCGGAGGGGGACACCGGGCGGTAGCGGAGAACGATCAGAACCGGCGGCTCCGCCGAGCCTTGCGCCACGCCGAGCAGGGAGCCGAAACCGAGTTCCTTTAGCTTGGCCTCGTCCAGCACCTCGCACTCCAGCCCGTGCGCGGCCGCCATGGCCTGGGCGCGGGCAGCGAGTTCGCGGGGCGGCAGCAGGTTGCCGGGCTCATTGGCCAGGTCGCGCGCGGCATTCTGCGCCTCGCCGATGATCTGCCCGCGCTCAAACTGCGTCTCCAGTGTCGGCGCTCCGCCGGGTACGACGGCGATGAAGCGTTCGACGAACTTCGCGTCTTTCTTCTGAGTCTTGTGGCGGTCCGGCTCCCAATCGCCGACGACGGCGCCTTCAACGACCGCGGTCAGGTGTCCGGGCTCGGTGGCAAAGGCGATCGACTTGAGCGACTTTGCCTTCAGCGCGCGCAGAGCGGTGCCGGCGGCCTTGCGAGCCTCCGCACTGGTGAATTTGTCGGGCTTGCCCGCCCCCACCAGCACCAAACGCTTGGCGGCGAAGCCGGCTGGTTGCGGAATCACGGCGAGTTCTTGCGGCTTTCCGGTGAATTCACCCGAGGCTTCCAGCTCGGCAATCCAGGGATGCAGCGGTTTGGGCAGTTCGCCTTCCGCGGCGACGACGACCAGCGCGTCGGCTTCCACTTGTGCAATCGGAAGAAGAGAGAGTTCCAGCTTCATAGACGTTTTCGATTCATGGCGGCGCGCGCTTCGGCTTCCTGCTCACGGGCGCGTTCGCTCTCGCGTTTGTCGTGCAGCTTCTTGCCGCGGCCAATCGCGATTTCGATCTTGATCTTGCCTCCCTTGAGATACATCTTCGTAGGGATTAGCGTCAGGCCCTTCTGTTGCGTCGCCTCGTGCATCTGGTCGATCTCGCGGCGGTGCAGCAGCAGCTTTCGCTCACGCTCCGGCACGTGGTTGTAGATGTTGCCGTGCGAGTATTCGCTGATGTGCGCGTTGCGCAGCCAGGCTTCGTTCTTCGATACCTCCGCGTAGGCGTCGCGCAGTTGCACTTTGCCGGCTTTGGCGGCCTTCACCTCCGTGCCGGTCAGCGCGAGTCCGGCCTCGTATTTTTCGAGCAGGTGGTACTCGAATCCGGCGCGGCGGTTATCGGCAAGGATTTTGATTCCAGAGTCGGCGGGCAAAGCTACTTTCAGTGTAGCCGCCGCAGTGCGAGCGCTTCCTGCCGGGTGAGCCAGCGCCATTCGCCCGGCGCCAAGCCGTCCCAACGCAGCGTTCCGATGGCGACGCGGATCAGGCGCAGCGTCGGCAGCCCGACGGCGGCGGTCATGCGGCGCACCTGACGATTGCGGCCTTCGGTGAGGGTCAACTCCATCCAGGACGTCGGAATCTCGGCGCGGAAGCGGACCGGCGGGTCTCGAGGCGGCAACTGCGGGTCCGGCAGCAGGCGCGCCTGGCAGGGACGGGTGCGGTAGTCCTGTATCGCGACGCCCGCCCGCAGCCGCGCCAAAGACAGCTCCTCCGCAACCCCTTCCACCTGCGCCCAGTACGTCCGCGGGTGACCGAACTTCGGGTCGGAGAGCCGGTGCTGCAGCCCGCCGTCCGAAGTGAGCAGCAGCAGACCTTCGCTGTCATGGTCCAGGCGTCCGACCGGATAGACGTCCGGCACGTCGATGAAGCTCTTCAGCGTCGGGCGCTCATGCGGCGAGAACTGCGTCACCACGCCGTAGGGCTTGTGAAAGATCAGCTCGGTGGGCTTCAATCGAGCAGCAGCATGGAGGCGCGCGCGTCTTTCTCGCGGCCTCGCACTTCCAGCTTGGCGCGCTCGCCCATCGCCAGATTGCCTTCGATGGTCAGGACGTAGTGGGCGCGCACCGTTTCAAAGATGCGCGGACCGACCGAGCCCTTCGCGTCCTTCGCCAAGTCCCGCAATTGGAGCGACGCGCCGCCCGTTCGCCGCGCCAGCAACTCAAACAGGCTTCGGCCGATGCCCGAAAGAAAGATCGGGTAAATCGAGACGCCGTTGCGCTGCGCCAGGCGGATGACGTCCCGTTCCGGCGTGCGGCTGGGCCCTTCAATGCCCGTGGTCACCAGCAGAATCACGCGTCGAAACGTGGTGCTCTGAAAGCCGCCATCCAAAACGGCATACAACCCGTCGAGAACGCGTGGCGCATTGCCGTACTTCACGCTGCCCAGGGCGCGCGACAACAGCTCCCGGCTGGAGGTGAAGTCCTGGACGAGATTGGCCGAAGAGTCGAAGCTGGCAATCGCCATCTGCTCCTTCTCCTTGAGCTGGCCGATCAGTTCCTGCGCCACCGGCGTTACCGCGCCGCCAATCAGCGAGGTGTCCAGCATCAGCATGACGTCCAGCAGTTCGCTGCCCGGCTCGGCTGCCTTCACGCGGCGGGACGCCTTGTCGTCGGTGAGCAGAAAGTCGCCGGCGGAAAGTCCGGTGACCGGCTTACCCGTCTTCGCGTCCACGACCGTGGCGATCACCTTCAGATCGGCGAACGCCGCCATCGCGCAGCAGAAGGTCAGGAGCGCCGAGCGGATCATTCAGCGGGCTTCGCCTGCGCCTTCTTCTCCGGAGCCCTGTCCTCGGTGACGACGCTGACGCGGACACCGCTATCCAGGCGCAGCAGTTGCGAAGTTGCCACCTGCTCGCCCTCTTCCAGCCCTTCCAGGATCTCGATCTCCTGCTCGAAACGGTCGCCGATCTTCACCTCTCGCGCATCGATCTTGCCGTCGTGGACGACAAACGCCTTGTTGGCGCCCAGGACGTAGGTCACCGCCCGCTGCGGCACCAGCAGGACGCGATCCACCTTGCCCGTGGGAACCTTTGCGCGCGCATAGCTTCCCGGCTTCAATTCGCCCGCGCCGTTCTGCAATAGGGCTTCGACGACAAACGTGCGCTTGGTCTGATCCACCGTGGGCGAAATGCGCCAGATCTTGCCGTTGAACTTGCGGTCAGCGAACGCTTCCACCACCACCTCAGCCGTCTGCCCGGTGCGCAGCCAGGGTGCCATGCGTTCCGGAACCTCAATGCGCAGCCGCACAGGATCGGTCTTCACCAGAGTCAGCAGCGGTGTGTTCACACGGACAAACTGACCCACCGTCACTTGACGGTCCTTCACATGCGCCGTGAACGGCGCCTTTACGGTGGTGTCGCGCAGTTTTTTGCGCTGCAGTTCCAGGGCGCCGCGGACGCGCTCTACTTCCTGAATCAGGTTGCGCGTCTGATTGGCGGTCTGGTCCAGCGCCGCCAGCGCTGCCTGATAGCGCGCCTGCGCCTGATCGAGATCCTGCTGGGCGCCAACGCCCTGCTCTTTCAGATCGCGCGTGCGGCGGAAGCGCTGCTCGGCCTCAAACAGGTCGGCCT
>CAYNDS010000126.1:0-12596 GCA_964395885.1 uncultured Solibacteraceae bacterium
CCCCAGCCGGGTTGCCGCCGCTTCCGCATCCCCTGCCAGCAACTCCAAGAACCGGCGTGAAAAGAAGTGCACGTGGCAGTCAGCAAGCATCAAGTCGAGTGTAATGCGGGGAGCAGCGCCCGCTCCCCGCACGACGGCTCAGTTTGCCATCGCAAACGCCGACTCGGCCGGCGCCGCGCCGTTATAGCGATGCGATCCAGCCTGCACCGCCAGCGACGCCAGCGTGGCGGACCGAAGCGTCTCGCGCATCGCCGTCAATCCCGCCGCCCACACGTCGTAGGCCGGGCGGGTTGCCTCATGCTCCCGCGTGTTCAGCCGCGTCAGGGACTGCACCAGCGATCCCTGCATCGCCTCGACCACATCCAGAAGGGTCACGTCCTGCGGCAGGCGCGCGAGTTCAAACCCGCCTTGCGCGCCCCGGAACGAGACAATCAGCCCAGCCCGTGCCAGCGTCTGCAGGATCTTGCCCAGGAACTGACTGGGCACCGCCGTGGCATTCGCCAGACGGTCCTGCGAAGCGCGGCTCCCTGGCGGCAAGCCCGCCAAGTGTACGAGAACCCGTATCGCATAATCTGTTCCTCGGGTCAGTTGCATATCGAACCACCTTTCGGTGGAAATGGATGCACTTCGGATTCCAGACTGAGCGTATTCGCATACTCCTGATTCCAAAGCGACCTTTCGGACCCGGGGCAGCCGAAAGCGTCAGATCACGATGTCCGTGTGGGTGTTATGGCGCAATGGGGTCAGGTGACGCTACTCTAGGGGCCTTGCCGTCTGTTGCAAAATCGATGCGCCTCCTGGCCGATTCCTCCCGGCTGCGGATCATTCTCCTTTTGGAGCAGGAGGAGTTATCCGTGGCCGAGCTACAGGAGATCCTCGGCCAGGGCCAGAGCCGGATCTCGACCCATCTGGCTCATCTCAAGCAGGGCGAACTGGTCGAAGACCGCCGCAGCGGAAAGCACTCGCTCTACCGCCTTCGCTCTCCCGATCAATGGCGGGACCTGCTGGCCATTACCCGCCGCGCCGCCGCCGAACTTCCGGAAAGCGCAACAGACCGCGCCGCCCTCGACATCATCCTCGCCAAGCGCCGCGACAAGACGCGCGCCTACTTCGACGAACTCGCCGGACGATTCGGCCGCGAGTACGTACCCGGGCGCAGTTGGCGCGGGCTGGCCGAAACGCTGCTGCACCTCATGCCGCCGATGGTCATCGCCGATCTTGGCGCCGGCGAGGGCACCTTCACCCAACTGCTTGCCCGCCGGGCGGAGCGCGTCATTGCCGTCGACAACTCCGAAAAGATGGTCGCCTATGCCGCGGAAACCGCGGAACGCAACGGCGTCACCAACGTCGAGTTCCGCGTCGGCGATCTCGAGGCGCCGCCCATCGCGGCCGCTTCCGTCGACCTGGCCTTCTTCAGCCAATCGCTCCATCATGCCGAGCATCCGGAGCGCGCCATCGCCGCCGCTTTCGCCATCCTCAAGCCGGGCGGCCGCATCGCCGTGCTCGACCTGAAGCGGCACGCGCATGAAGAGGCTCGCGAACTCTACGCCGACCGCTGGCTGGGCTTCGCCGAGTATGAGCTGAAGCAGTTTCTGGACAGCGCCGGCTTTGCCGAGACCGGCGTCCGGACCGTGCATCGCGAAGAAGAAGCCCCGCACTGGGAAACCGTGCTGGCCACCGGCGCCAAGCCTAGCTGACGACGTTCTGCGGACGGCCCTCGATCCAGCGGCGCAGATTCTCAACCGCAAGGTCCGCCAGCCGCTGCCGGGCCTGCCGGCTGGCCCAGGCAATGTGCGGCGTAATGACGCATCGCGCCATGCCAAACAGCGGGCTGCCCTCGCGCGGAGGCTCCTGGTCCACGACGTCCAAGCCCGCTCCGGCAATCCGGCCTTCCCGCAGCGCCCGCGCCAACGCGGCTTCCTCCACCAGCGGCCCCCGCGACGTGTTCAGCAGGATGGCCGACGGCTTCATCCGCCCAATCGTCTCGTCGCGGATCAGGTGCCGGTTGTCCGGCGTCAGCGGACAGTGCAGGCTCACGACGTCGCAACCAAGGACCTCGTCCTGCGTCGCGCGGCGAAACGGGAAATCCAGAGACTCCGGATACGCATGATCGTGCGCCACCACCTCCATGCCCAGCGCGGCGGCAATCCGCGCCGTCGCCTGCCCGATGCGCCCGAAACCGATCACACCGAAGCTCTGCCCGGCAAGCTCGACCAGCGGCGTCCGTGCCATGCTCCAGTCCGCGGACCGCGACCATTCGCCCGCATGCACCGCCGTGTTGTGCGCCGCCACCTGGTTGGTGATCTCCAGCAGCAGCGCGATGGCATGCTGCGCCACCGACGCCGTGCCGTAGGTCGGGATGTTGGTCACCGTGATGCCCCGCTCGCGCGCCGCCGCCACGTCGACGATGTTGAAGCCCGTTGCCAGCACGCCGATGTAGCGCACCTGCGGCAGCCCGTCGAGTTCGGCGCGGCCCACCTGTACCTTGTTCACCAGCAGCGCCTCGGCGCCGGCTGCTTGCGCCACCACCTCGGCTTGGGGCGTCCGGTCGAAGATCCTGCACTCGCCCAGCGACTCCAGCGGCGCCCAGCTCAGGTCTCCCGGATTGGTGCAGAAAGCATCGAGAACGGCGATCTTCATCTGCGAGCGATGATATCGATGAACTGGGGCCCCGCGTCAAAGTACAGAAGATGCAGGGGCGACAGTGCCGCCGGAAAGCGGCCCGGCTCCGGAGCGAAGCGGCCCGTAGCCTTGAATCGGGCGACAAAGATGCCGCCCGGCGTCAGCCCGTTCGGAATCGCCGGGAGTAGCGATGCCTGGTAGTAGCGCAGCGACAGAATCAGTCCGTACCGAGCCGGCGCAATGGAGAACTCGCCGCGCTCCAGGTCCGCGTGGATCGCGGTCACGCCCGGATGCGCCCGCGCCCGCACGGCCTCGATCGCCTCGGCGTTGGCATCCACCGCCTCCACCTGCCACCCGGCATCGGCCAAAACGAAGCTAAACTGCCCGGTTCCGCAGGCGAGATCGAGCGCCAAGCCCGGCGGCAGGCCGCGAATTGCTCGGACGAGAAGGTCAGATGGCGTGTCACACATATGAGAATCAGCGATAAGATGAGAAGAAGCGGTCCCTCCTCGCCCATCCATGTCGAACGAGAAAGCATCTACTCTGAACATCAACAGCTGGCTGGAAGAAGAACTGTACCAGCAGTATCTGAACAATCACAAGGCCGTGATTGAGCAGTGGCAAGAGGTCTTTGGCGACGCCAACGGGACGAACGGCTTTGGCGACGCCAATGGGGCGAATGGAACCACCAATGGTCACGGGACGGCCGCGCCGGCCCCCGCGCCAGCGGTTGCCGCTCCCGCGCCAGCGGTTGCCCCGGCCGTACCGGTTCCGGAACCTGTCGCCGCCGTACCCCCCACACCCGCCCCCGCCGCGCCCCCGGCGCCGGAGCCGGTTGCCGCGCCCGTTGAGACGGCTGTCGCCAAACGCGTCGAGACCGCGCCCGCCGCTCCGGCCGAGGAAAAGACCGGTGAGCAACTGATGCCCCTGCGCGGCGCCGCTCTCAAGATCGCCGAGAACATGAACGCGTCGCTGTCGGTGCCGACGGCGACCTCGCAGCGCGTCATTCCGGTCAAGGTCATCGACGAGAACCGGCGCATCCTGAACGAGCATCGGGAACTCACCGGCAAGGGCAAGATCTCCTATACGCACATCATCGCCTACGCCATCGTCAAGGCGGTTGCCAAGAACCCGAACCTGAACAGCGCCTACGCGGAGCGTGACGGGCAGGTCTTCCGCGTCGTCCGCCACGAGGTAAACATCGGCCTTGCGGTTGACGTCGCGGGCAAGGACGGCACTCGCAGCCTGGTGGTCCCTTCCCTGAAGAACGCGGGCTCGATGAGCTTTGCCGAATTCCTCGCCGCCTACGATGACCTGGTCGTCCGGGCGCGGAGCGGCAAGCTGCAACTGCCGGACTTCCAGGGCACGACGATTTCGCTCACCAATCCCGGCACGGTCGGCACCGTCGGATCCGTCCCGCGCCTGATGCCCGGCCAAGGCGCCATCATTGCCACCGGCGCGATGGACTATCCGGCCGAATATGCCGCCGTCGCACCGGAAGTGAAGGCCGCGCTCGGCCTCAGCAAGGTGATGACGGTGACCTGCACCTACGATCACCGCGTCATTCAGGGCGCCGAATCGGGCGTCTTCCTGGGCCGTCTTTCCGACCTGCTGCAGGGCAAGGACGGCTTCTACGACGAGATCTTCCTGAGCCTGGGCCTGCCCTACCGGCCGGTCGTCTGGCAGACGGATCAGGTGGCTTCGCTGCCCGGTCTGGTGCCGCAGGCGGCTGCCTCTTCCGGTCCGAACAAGGAAGCGGCGATCCTGCAGATGATCAATGCCTATCGCGTCCGCGGCCACCTGATCTCGGATCTGAATCCGCTCGGCGACGCGACGCCCCACTATCATCCGGAACTCGATCCGGCCACCTACGGCCTGTCGATCTGGGATCTGGACCGGGAGTTCAACTTCGGCGGACTCGGCCATCTGACGGGCAACGCCGCGCCGAAGCCGGTCTGCACGCTCCGCGAGATCCTCGAAACACTCCGCCGCGCCTACTGCGCCAAGGTGGGTGTGGAGTACATGAACATCCAGGAGCCGGAGCAGAAACGCTGGCTGCAGTCGCGTCTGGAGACAAAGGAGTTCTGGTCGCCGCTGCCGGCCGACGTGAAGGTCCGGGTGCTCGAAAAGCTGCTCGAGGCCGAGATGTTTGAGCAGTTCCTCGGCACGCGTTTCATGGGCGCCAAGCGCTTCTCGATGGAAGGCGGCGAGTCCGCCATGGCGCTGTTGGACGAACTGGTCGAGCGCGCCGCCGCCACGCGCGTCCACGAAATCGTGATCGGCATGGCGCATCGCGGCCGCCTGACCGTGCTGGCCAACCTGATCGGCAAGACGCTGGTCCAGGTCTTCAGCGAGTTTGAAGGCAACATCGATCCCGACTCGACGCAAGGCTCCGGCGACGTGAAGTATCACCTCGGCGCCTCCGGCGTGCGCACGACGCATGCCGGCAAGGAGATCGTCATCAGCGTCGCGCCGAACCCCAGCCACCTGGAAGCCGTCGATCCCGTCGTCGAAGGGATCGTGCGCGCCAAGCAGGAACGGCTCGGCGATGCCACCCGGGAGCGTGTGCTGCCCGTGCTGATCCACGGCGATGCCGCCTTCGCCGGACAGGGTGTCGTTCCGGAAACGTTGAACCTTTCGCAGTTGACCGGCTACACCACGGGCGGCACGGTCCACCTGATCATCAACAACCAGATCGGGTTCACCACCAACCCGGATGAGGCGCGTTCCTCCACCTATTGCACGGACGTCGCCCGCACCATTCAGGCGCCGATCTTCCACTTCAACGGCGATGATCCGGAGGCCGCCTTCCGTCTGGCGCGCCTCGCCTACGACTATCGCCAGCAGTTCAAGAAGGACGTCGTCATCGATCTGAACTGCTACCGCAAGCACGGCCACAACGAGACCGACGATCCGAGCTACACCCAGCCGCTGATGTATGCCAAGATCAAGGCCCACCCGTCGCCGGCCACACAGTACCGCGACCGTCTGTTGCGCGAAGGCGTCCTCACCGCCGATCAGGTGGAGGCCATCCGCAAGCGCATCTCCGCGCGCCTGGAAGAAGGCTTCGCCGAGGCCAAGCGCAATGCCCAGGCCTTTGAAATCGTCGAAGTGACGGCATATGACCAGGAGGCGCCAGCCACGGTGCCGGTCACCGGGATCAGCGCCAAGCAGTTTGACCGCGTGCTGACCGGAATGCACCAGTTCCCGGAGGACTTCAAGCCGCACGAGAAGCTGAAGGGCTTCGTCAACAAGCGCCTGGAGGCGGCCAACGGCGGCCCGATCGACTGGGCGCTCGGCGAGGCGCTCGCCTTCGGTTCGCTGGTCGTCGAGGGTACGCCGGTGCGCTTGTCCGGTCAGGATTCCAGCCGCGGCACGTTCTCGCAGCGGCATCTGGCGTTTTCCGACGTCGTGACCGGGAAGGAATACGTTCCGCTGCGTCACCTCGCTCCGAATCAGGCGCGCTTTGAAGTCGTCGACTCCTCGCTCAGCGAGTACGGCGTCATGGGCTTTGAGTTCGGCTACTCGGTCGGTGAGCCGCGGGCACTCGTGATGTGGGAAGGCCAGTTTGGCGACTTCGTCAACGGCGCCCAGATCATGATCGACCAGTTCATCTCGGCGGCGGAATCGAAGTGGGGCCAGCCCACCAGCCTCGTGCTGCTGCTGCCGCACGGCTACGAGGGGCAGGGTCCGGAGCACTCCTCGGCCCGTATCGAACGGTTCCTGCAGTTGTGCGCCGAAAACAACATGATCGTGGCCAACGCCACGACGCCCTCGCAGTACTTCCACCTGCTGCGGCGCCAGATCTATGGGGGTCCGGACGGGCGCGGCCTCCGCAAGCCCTTGATCGTGTTCACCCCGAAGTCGATTCTCCGGCACCCGAAGGCCATCAGCCATCGCGAGGACTTCATCGGCGGCAGCTTCCGGGAAGTGTTGGGTGACACGGCCGGTTACGCCGGTGACAAGGTCAACCGCGTGGTGCTGTGTTCCGGCAAGGTGTACTACGACCTGCTGGCCGAGCGCGAATCCAAGCAGGCCTGGAACGTGGCGCTGGTCCGGCTGGAGCAGCTCTATCCCTTCCCGACGCAACAGGTTGCGGACTTGCTGGCACGCTACTCGCCGACAGCCGACGTCATCTGGCTACAGGAAGAGCCCCGCAACATGGGCCCCTGGCGATTCGTCGAGGAGCAGATGCGCGACATGGTCGAGCAGAGCCGGCGCCGGCTCCGTTACATCGGCCGCGCCGAGGCGGCCAGCCCCGCTACCGGCGCTCTGAAACGTCACACGGCCGAGCAGGCCGAGATTCTGAACCAGGCCTTCGCCGCGGAACTGCCGCCCATCTCCGCTCCGATGCGGAAGCGGAAGCTGATCAAGCGCCGCCGGGCCGGCTAAGGGAAGTTTCTACCGCTTTTCTTGGGGAGACCGGATCTGATTCCCGCAGCCGGATTGCCGATATACGTGATGTGAACGCGTTCGGAAGGAGTGCGATTGCTGCGGCCATGCTCGCCACTGCCGGCATCGGCGGTGCGGCGTGGCATTGGTATGCCAGTCGCGTGCCCGACCGCGTGTACCGGGTGGGCTACGAACCCGCGCCCATCCTCGTCCAGGAAGAGCCCGGCAAACCGCTGAGCGGCCTCGCCATCGAGCTCCTGCAGGAATCGGCCCGCCGCAAGGGCATCCGGATGGAGTTCGTTCGTTTTCACAAGCCGTCACTCGACACCGCGCTGGCCGAGGGCAAGGTGGATCTCTGGTTCATTGCCTTTGACATGCCGGAGCGGCGGGCAAAGTGGCACGCCGTCGAGCCCTGGCTGAACCATCGTTCCTATCTGGTGGCGCGCGCCGATGCGGGCATCCAGTCGGAGGCGGACCTGGCCGGAAAACGCGTCGTGGTCCCCGCGCTCCCCTTGCTCACCGATTGGGTGAAGCGCATGGCGCCGACGGCCATCCCGATACCCGTGTTCACGAACGGACTGGTCCGGGTTTGCGCCGGCGAGGGGGACGCCACGATTCTCGAGGAGCGCTTCATCGAGGCGAGCCTCACCAAGCGTCCACTCGCGTGCGAGGGGCTTGCGCTGACGGTGCGGTACCTGCCGGACCCGATTCAGTACACCAGCTACGCCCGGCCGGAGGCAGCGGCTGCCGCCAACGCCCTGCGCGACGGCATCGGAGACCTGGTGCGGGATGGCACCTATCTCCGGATTGTTTCCCGCTGGTCCGCTTTCGGCGCGCAGGAGTTCCGTCAGATGCAGACGGTGCTGCTGGCACGGGACCGCCTGCAACTGCAATGGGCGTTCACCGGTGCGGTGACGATCCTGCTGGGGTTGTTGCTGCTGCAGAACTGGCGGCTGCGGCGGGCGCGCCGTGCCGCGCAGATCGCGGCGGAAGCCAAGGCGAGCTTCCTGGCGATGATGAGCCACGAAATCCGGACCCCGATCAATGGCGTGCTCGGCATGTCGCAGATGCTGTTATCGGCGCCGCTCGAGCCGCGCGACCGGCAGGCGGCCCAGACCATCTATGATTCCGCCGAAGGCCTGCTGACCATCTTGAACGACGTGCTTGACTACTCCAAGATGGAGGCCGGCAAGTTCAAGATCGAAGCCGCGCCCTTTGACGTGCGCGCCCTGGTGGCGCAGACCGTGGCCGCCTGGCGGCGTGCCGCCGAGGAAAAGGGCCTTCAGATGGAGGTGACCGTCGCGGCGGAGGTGCCGGAAGCGCTCCTGGGCGACGCCGGGCGCCTGCGGCAGATTCTCCTCAATCTGGTTTCCAACGCCGTCAAGTTCACCAACGACGGCTATGTCCGTCTGGAAGTCGGCCGCACGGAGGCGGGCCGAATGGTCTTCAGCGTCACCGATAGCGGCGTGGGGATTGCCGAGGCCAAATGGGACCAGTTATTCGAACGCTTTCAACAGATTGACTATGCCGGGCGCGCGGTCGGCGGCACCGGGCTCGGCCTGGCCATCTGCCGTCAGCTGGCAGTGCTGATGGGCGGCGAGATCCGGTTCCATAGCCAGGAAGGGCGCGGTTCCACGTTCCTGGTCGAGCTTCCGCTTCCACAGGCCGAGACTCCCGTCCCGGACGCGAAACCCTCTCCGCTTGAGGACGATTCGATCTGCTTCCCCGGCGCCGCTGTCCTTCTGGTCGACGACAACGGGGTCAACCTTCGCGTCGGCGAGCGGCTGCTGGAGCGTCTGGGGGCGACGGTCACCGCGGCCAGCGGCGGCGTGCAGGCCCTGGACCTGCTCTCGCAGCAGCGGTTCGATCTTGTTCTTCTCGACTGCCAGATGCCCGATCTCGACGGCTTCCAGGTGACGCGGCGCCTGCGCGCCGGCACCGGACAGAACGCCCGCACTCCCGTGATCGCACTCACTGCCGCGGTCCTTGACGAGAGCCGGCAGAAGGCTCAGGAAGCCGGCATGGATGACTTCCTGTCGAAGCCCGTCCGCCTGGAAGAGCTTCGCCGCGCGATGTCGCGATGGCTGCCCGTTGGTCCCCCGCAGACCAGTCCCGCGCCGCAGTAACGCTCTATAATCGCCCCTGAGTGGATCCCAAGGAAATTCTGCTGGACGACCGAAGCGTCGAGGTGTTCTCGCAGCTCCAGCGCGACCTGGCCGACCGATCCTGCAATCTCGCCGCTTTCGTCGGCGCCGGTGTCAGCGCGCAGGCTGGGCTCCCGCTCTGGGGCGAACTGATGAGGCGAATGGAGGAGGAGGTCCAAACCTTCGACCCGAAGCCGGAACAGGTCCGGGGCGGATTGCGCAAAGCGAATGGTTCCGACCTGCTCTGGCTGGCCGAAGAGTATCGCGACCTGCTGCGGGCCCGCGCGCGCTATGAAGGCTTCCTCGACAAGACGTTCCGCCGCCCGCTGCCGGACTCCGCAAAGGCCGTCCTCACGCTCGTCCGGTTGAACTTCCGCCACTTTCTCACCACCAACTACGACGACCTGCTGGAGCAGGCGCACCAGCGCGAGTTTCCCGCCACAGACTACGGGCGCATCCGCTGGACCAGCCGCGGGCAGGTCCGCAACTTCTTCTTCGACTACCGGACGCCGGGCACGCCCCGTCACATTCTGCACTTGCACGGAACCTCCTACGACGCCTCCTCGGTGGTGCTGACGCATTCCGATTACGTCGACCGCTACGTCAAGACCGCCGAGTACGTCGAGAAACTCACCACACTCTTTGCCACGCTCCGCATCGTCTTCGTCGGCTTCTCGCTGGACGACCCGGATCTGATGTACGTCTTCCGCCAGGTGAACGCGCGGTTTGCCGACGGCGACCTGCAGCACTACATCTTCGTCGGCGTCGAATCCACGCCGGAAACGCCGCTGCAACTGCACTGGCAGCGCCGTCGACTGGAAGGCAAGTACGGCATCCAGCCGATTTTTTACGACTCGCGCAACCGGCACTCGCTGCTGGGCGACGCGCTGGCGGCGCTCGAAACCGAGGACACTCGCTGGGAGCGCCCGGCCGAGACCAACGCGACTGCCTTCTCCACGGCGGCCGCGCCACCGGAAGCGAAGCGCAAGCCGGAGCCCTCCCGCAGCGACGACCCGGAAAAGGGCCGTTGGGGCGGAAGTCCCGTCAGCGCCGACGGCTCTCGCCGGCTGTCGGCCGTCGTCACCGGCGAAGCGCAGATTCCCGGCCTCTACCGCATCCAACTCCGCGTCAGTGCCGCACCCGGCTCGCCGCTCACCGGCGCCGTGCGCTTCCACGTCCACCCGACCTTCGCCAGGACGACCTACACGATTCCCGTCATCGACAACGAGGCCACGCTTGAACTGGTCGCCTATGGCGCCTTCACCGTCGGCGCGGAAGCCGATGAGGGCCGCACGCGCCTGGAACTCGATCTCGCCGAACTCGCCGACGCCCCGCAGCCGTTCCGCGAACGATAGATCCGGGCGGCCCATCGCGTAATCTGAGAGTCATGGCGGAACTGAAAGAAGGCGCGCCGGCGCCCGATCTGGAACTGGAAACCGACGCCGGCAATCACCTGAAGCTGTCCCAACTGCAGGGCCAGAACGTCGTCTTGTACTTCTACCCGAAGGCCGACACACCCGGTTGAACGACCGAGGCGCACGAGTTTCGTGACGCATCGAAGAAGCTGGCCAAAGTCGACGCCGTCGTTATCGGCATCTCGCCGGACCCGGCCAAGGCACAGGCGAAGTTCAAGGCCAAGCACGACCTGCCGTTTAATCTTCTGGCCGACGTCGAACATGCCGGCGCCGAAGCCTACGGCGTCTGGGTCGAAAAGAGCATGTACGGCAAAAAGTATATGGGCGTGGAGCGCACGACGTTCCTGATCGCCAAGGACGGCACCATTGCGAAGATCTTCCGCAAGGTGAAGCCCGCCGGCCATGCCGAGGAAGTGCTGGCGGCGCTGAAGAGCCTCGCCTAACGCTGGCGGAACGAGTAGCAGTGAGTTCCGGCGGGGTGGGTCCAGAACTCGTCCCCGCCGGGACGGTCAAACGTCGCGCAGAGCATGTAGGCTCGTTCCCCCGTTCGTCGATACTCATACGGAGCGCGCGTGATCGGGTCCCGCAGCGCCAGGCCACGCTGCGCCAAGGGCTCTAACGATTCCGGCAGCACTCCCCCGGAGAGATTGCTTTCCAGCGCGCGCAGATGCAGCACCCGTTCCTCATCCGCGCGCAGGGAGCGCTGTTGCACCGGAGGCCCGAGCTGCGCCCCGCCCCAGACCACAGCCGCCGCAACCAGCGCGGCAGCGGCCGGGAGAAACGCCCGCCCCAGCCGGGTTTCGCCCCGCACAAATCCCAGGTAGTAACGCAGCACGCCGCCCGCCATCACCAGCACGGTGAGCACCTTCAGCACAAAGCGAATCGTGAGCTCGCCGCGGAACAGAAACGCGAGAAACGTCACCAGGTCGCCGATCACGGTGCCCGCCGCAAACAGCAGCGCGATATAGGTCAGCCAGCGCCGGACACCCGATTCCCGCGTCTCCGGATGCGCCGCTTCCTCCCGATGGATCAGCCGCATCACAAACACATACAGCGGAAAGGCCACCAGCACGGAAGCCAGGTTCTGCGAGATCCGATACCGGTCACTGCTCTGGACGACAGTCTCCAGCGGGTCCGGCCACTGCACGTCGATCGCCCGAAAGATCAGCCCGCCCACTGCCAGTGCCCACGTGGTCAAAGTCGCGAAACTCAGCAGCAGCAGGAACGCGCTGCGCGCCGTCACGCCCGCCCGCCGCGCCGGCAGCGGAACGCCCGTCTTGCGCTCGTAATGCTCGCGGAACCAGCTCAGGATTTCCGATTCCGGCCAGCCCTGTTCCCGCAGCAGCCGGAACACGAACTCATCGGAAGCTCCCGCCTGCTTGGCTGCTTCCAGAAACTGTCGTGCCTGTTCCATCGTCAGTTCAGTCGCACTCCTCTCGGTCCGGGCGGCCGGTCCAGATGCACCGTATCCAGGAAGCGTACCGTATTCGGCGTTCGCGTCATCACCAGCGAGTGCGTCCGATAGCCTCCGCCGAAGAACCGCACGCCTTCCAGGAACGTTCCCTTCGTCACGCCGCATGCCGCAAAGACGATCTTCTGTCCCGGCGCCAGATCGCGCGCGCGATAGATGCGATGCGGGTCCTTGATGCCCATCCGCTCCACCCGCTCTTCCAGTTCCGGCGTGTTCACCACCAGCCGCGCCTGCATCGCGCCATGCAAGCAGCGGATCGCCGCCGCTGTGATCACCCCCTCCGGAGCGCCGCCCGTTCCCATCAGCGCATGCACGCCCGATCCGTCAATGGACGATGAAATCGCCGCGGAAACGTCGCCGTCCCCGATCAGTTGAATCCGTGCCCCCGCCGCGCGGATGTCCGCGATCAGCTTCTCGTGCCGCGGCCGGTCCAGGACCACGATCACCAGATCCTGCACATCGCGGTTCAAGCACGCCGCGATTGACTTCAGGTTCTCCTCCACCGGCGCGTCCAGGTCCAGAGCGCCGCGGCAGGCAGGTCCGGCGACGATC
>CAYNDS010000127.1:0-12487 GCA_964395885.1 uncultured Solibacteraceae bacterium
CAACCTGCCGGCGCGTTTCTTCTGGTGCGTCGCGAAGCCTGGCGATCGGTCGGCGGTTTCGATCATCAGTTTCAACCGGTCTGGTTTGAAGATGTGGACTTGTGTGCTCGTTTGCGCGCGGCGGGGTGGCGAATCCGCTTCACGCCGCGCGCGAGGGCGGTGCATCAAGGCGGGCATTCTGTGGGGAAGATGGCGCGGCCGGAACGGGAAGTCCAATGGTATGTTAGCCTTTTGAGGTACGCCGCCAAGCATTTCTCCCGAGGAGAGGGTCGCCTGGTCGCGTTAGCGGTGGCATTCAGCACCGTGCCCCGTGGCATCTGGTGTGGTTTCCGCTGGCGGAGTGTGGCCGCGTTCGCCGCCTATGCTAGAGTGTTGTCAATCGCCCTGCAGTATGTGACCGGCGGGGGTCAAGTTGGGGAGTACGCCCGGTCCAGCAAGTCCCGAGCAGGCGCAGCGGTAACCGACAAAAAAACGGATACGGACAGAGTACAACTTCATGTCCCATAGGGGATTCGTTTCGGTCACCATCGTGACCTACAACAGCGGGCGGTTCATCCGGCGATGCCTGGAATCCGTGCTGGCGCAGAAGTACGCGCTGAAGGAAGTCGTCGTGATCGACAACGCTTCCACGGACGGCACGATCGATATTCTGGACCAGTTTTCCGACCGCTGCCGCATCGTCTATAACGACGAGAACATCGGGTTTGCGGCGGCGCAAAACCAAGCCATCGGACTGAGCGAAGGCGATTGGATCCTGACGCTGAATCCGGACGTGCTGCTGCTGCCGAACTTCATACAGTCCCTGGTGGATGCGGGCAATCGGGACCCGCGTGTGGGTACGGTCTGCGGCAAGCTGCTGTCCATGCGGGCGTCCTTTGAACTGCCGGAGCGTCCGATCATTGACTCGACCGGAATTTACTTCACGCCGACGATGCGGCATCTGGACCGCGGGTCGCTGGAGGAAGATAACGGCGACTTCTTGAATTTTGAGTACGTGTTTGGGGCGACGGCGGCCGCGGCACTGTATCGCCGCGAAATGATCGACGACATCGCGTTTGAAGGCGAGTTCTTCGACCACGATTTCTTCGTTTATCGCGAAGATGCGGACGTGGCGTGGCGTGCGCAACTGCTGGGCTGGCGCTGCCTTTACACGCCGTATGCGCGCGGCTATCACGTGCGGGCTGTCCTGCCGGGGAACCGGCGCGCCTTGCCGCCTGCAATCAACATGCACTCGGTGAAGAACCGTTTCCTGATGCGGGTGAAGAACATGACGGGCGACCTCTATTGGCGCAACTTCCTCCCCATCACGTTTCGGGACTTGACGGTTGTGGGTGCCTGCCTGGCACATGAGTGGAGTTCCTTGCGGGCATTCGGGCTGGTGGCGAAGGCATGGCCGAGATTGCTGGCCAAGCGGCGGTGGATCATGGAGCGGCGCCAAGTCTCGGACGAGTACATTGCCAGCTGGTTCCGCTATCAGCCGACCGCAAAGCCGCATTCGCGGCAGAGCACGCGCGCCGTGCCGAAGCCGCGCCCTGTGCGAAGCTAGTTTTCCGTGCGGATCGCGATTCTGGGGACGCGGGGCATTCCCGCGCGATACGGCGGCTTTGAGACCTTCGCTGAAGAACTCTCCCGACGGTTGGTGTTGCGCGGTCATGAAGTGACGGTGTACTGCCGGCAGCCCGACACGCCGGCGCAGTACCTGGGCGTGCGGCTGACGAACCTGCCGACCATTCGGCACAAGTACCTGGATACCGTGGTCCACACAGCGGTTTCGACGCTGCATCTGTTGACTGTGCGCGCCGATGTCGCGCTGTTCTGCAATGCGGCGAATGCGATCTTCACCGGTCTGCCGCGCCTTGCCGGAATTCGGGTCGCGATCAATGTCGACGGGCTGGAGCGGAAGCGCAAGAAGTGGAACCGTCTAGGGCAGCTCTGGTATGCGATGGGCGAGCGGTTCTCGGTCTGGTTTCCGAATGCCGTGATCACGGACGCGGCGGAGATTGAGATCTACTATCGCGAGCGTTACGCGAAGGAATCGACGATGATTCCGTATGGCGCGGAGCCGGCGCGCGTCTCAACGCAGGCGGTGCTGGGGGACCTGGATCTGAAGGCGGGCGAATACTTCCTGTACGTCAGCCGATTGGAACCGGAGAACAACGCGCTGCTGGTGCGGGAGAGCTTTGAGAAGCTGTCGACCGCGATGAGGCTAGCGCTGATTGGCGACGCGCCGTATTCGCGCGACTACATTGCGCGTGTGAGAGACACGTCCGACGCGCGAATTGCGATGCCGGGCGCAATTTACGGAAGCGGCTACGCGGAACTGCAGTCGCACTGCTTCGCCTACATTCACGCGACGGAGGTGGGAGGCACGCATCCGGCCCTGATTGAGGCGATGGGGCGGGCGGCATTGGTCCTGTACCTGGACACTCCGGAGAATGCGGAGGTGGTGGCGGGCTGCGGCCTTCCGTTTACACACGAAACGCTGGTGGAGACGATGGAGGCGGTGTTGGCCATGCCGGAAGCCAAGCGGGAAGAGTATCGGCGCGCGGCGCAGGACCGGATTCGGAAGCATTATTCCTGGGACGCGGTGACGGATCAGTATGAGCAGTTGTTTGGCCGCCTATGCGCAGCTGGGTAGAAGTTTCGCTGGGTCGCATTGCGGCCAACTATCGGGCGATTGCCGCGGCGGCTCCGCGCGTCACGCTGATGCCCGTGGTGAAGGCTGACGCCTACGGACATGGGATGATCGCCGTCTCACGGCGCCTGGTGGAAGAAGGTGCCGAGTGGCTGGCGGTGTCGAGCTTCGAGGAAGGGCTGGCGCTGCGCAGCGCGGGGATCACGGCCCGCATTCTGGTGATGGCCGATACCGGCTTCGACCGCGTGGCGCACGCCGGGCTAACGCCGGTGATTCATGACCTGGCGGCGATTCCGGACGCGCCCTACCATCTGAAGGTCGACACGGGTATGCATCGCCTGGGAGTTCTCGCGGCGCCGGAACAGATTGTCGAGGCCGTTCGCGGCACACCGATCGAAGGTGTGATGACGCACTTCGCGTCGTCGAACAACTTCCTTAGCGAGCAGACCGCGCGGCAGTGGGCGCGATTCGAACAGGTGCTGGACGCGCTGTGGGCAGCAGGCATTGCACCGCAGTACCGGCACGCGTCCTCCAGCAATCCACTGCACTTTGGACTGAGGCACGCCTGGGGCAATCTGGCCCGTCCGGGTCTGGCCTTGTATGGCTATGTGTCCGAGGCACGCGGTCCGGCACCGGAGAAGCTGCTGAATGTGAAGCCGGCGCTGACCTGGAAGGCGCGCATGATCGCGGTGAAGGATGTGGCGGCAGGCGAGGCGATCGGCTATGGCGCTACCTACGTCGCGCAGCGACCAATGCGCATCGCGATCATCGGTGCAGGATACGCGGACGGTCTGACGCGGCGCTTGTCGAACAAAGGGCGGTTTGTGGGCGCGATCTCCATGGACGTTTCGACCATCGACATCAGCGGGACTCCCGATCTGAAGCCGGGCGACGTGGTGAGCCTGCTGGACGAAACGAACGACGCGCGAGCCATGGCGCGGCAGGCCGGGACAATCGCCTACAACATTCTCACCTCAATCAGTGCACGCGTCCGCCGTGTTTGGATCGACTAGAGCTATTATCGAGTCTTTATGAAAATCACGGCGATCAAGACGCTGGTGGTTCACGCGCGCATGCGGAATTGGGTCCTCGTCAAGGTGGAGACGGACCAGCCTGGCCTGTACGGCTGGGGAGAATCGACACTGGAGTGGAAGACCAAGGGTGTCGTCGGTTCCATTGAAGACCTGTCCGTGCTGCTGATTGGACAGGACCCGCGCCGGATCGAACATCTCTGGCAGATCATGCACCGGCAGTACTTCTGGCGCGGCGGCATTGTGACGTATTCGGCGATGTCGGGCATCGATCAGGCGCTGTGGGACATTCTCGGCAAGGAGACCGGCAAGCCCGTATGCCAATTGCTCGGCGGGCCGGTGCGGGATTCGCTTCGTCTTTACGATCATCTCGGCGGCGGGTCGCTGGAAGGCATGTACAAGACGGGCGGGCCGTCCCAATTCGCAGAGCTGATTCTGGCAAGCCGGGAGCGCGGCTTCACCGCCGCGAAGTCCATGCCGATTCCGATTTCCGAGCCGATTGAGAGCGCCGCGACGATGAAGCAGGCGGCCAAGTGCGTGGAAGCGATGCGCCTGGCCGTTGGCGACGACTTCGACATTATGCTGGACCTGCACGCGCGCTGCACCGCCGCGGCGGCGATCCAGTTCGGCAAGCTGCTGACGCCGTACAACCTCTATTGGTATGAAGAGCCCTGCTGGCCGGAGCATGTCGACGCGCTGCGCGAAGTGAAAGATGCGCTGCCGTTCCCGGTCGCGACGGGCGAGCGCCTGGTGGGCCGCTGGGAGTTCCGTGAGCTGCTGGAGAAGCGCGCCGTGTCGATCATCCAGCCCGACGTCTCACACTGCGGCGGCATTAGTGAAGTGCGGCGGATCGCGGCGATGGCCGAGGTGTACTCAATTCCGGTGGCGTGCCACAATCCGCAAGGCCCGGTCTCAACGGCGGCGAGTCTGCATGTCGGCTTCGCCACGCCGAACTACCTCATCCAGGAGATCGTCTGGAACGACGTCCCGTGGCGCAACGACATCGTGATCGGCGCTCAGGATGTCACGCGCGGTTCGGTGACGGCGCCGGAGAAGCCGGGCTTGGGGATCGACATCAATGAGGCGGAGGCGGCCAAGCATCCCTGGCAGCCTGAGGTGACCATGCCGGCGTTTCGGAAAGACGGCAGCGTGGCGGATTGGTAATGGATACTGCGCCCCGCAGCCACTCTCCGGGAGTGAGCCGAGCGAGCTACACCACAAAAGCTTGACCAAAAAAAAATGCGCGGGAGATTGTTCCTGCAGACCGCCCCAACGACCGATAGGAGGTTTCAATCGTGTCCATCAAAGGCGTGAATCTGATGTTTTGTCTGCTCGCGACTCCAGGCGCGGCGCAGGAAGCAACTCTTGTCCAGCCCACCAAACAGTTTCTGGTTCCTGCCGCAGTAACGTCTGAGCCGATCTTGGCGGCGGCATCGTTCGGCGGTGAAGTCGCCATTGCCGTTCGAGCGAAGAAAGGCTTCCGGGCCATAGTCTATGACGCAAGGAATTTGCCAACACTTCGAGGGAGGTGAGCCCTGCACAGGAACTTGCCAGGTTCAGGACTCAGTAGGAATAACTCGCCGTTGCCGAAGAACCCAAATCACGATGACGGTTCGTTGCGACGATGGCCGCGAAATGCCTTGGCTTTTACGGCAGTGCTGCGCCTCGCCCCAGTCGTGACTAGTACGCGAGAACACTGGTGAATGGGTTGGCCCCATTCACCGGTGTTCTAGGCTACACATCCAGATTCCGGACGTCCAGCGCGTTCTCCTCGATGAACTTGCGGCGGCTTTCGACATCCTCGCCCATCAGGGTGGAGAAGATCTCGTCGCTTTCGACCAGGTCCTTCAAATCAACGCGCAGCAAGGTGCGGCGTTCGGCGTCCATGGTGGTTTCCCACAACTGCTCGGCATTCATCTCGCCGAGACCTTTGTAGCGTTGGACGTTGGCGTCGCGCATGCCTTCTTCCTTGACGTAGGTCAGCAAGTCGCGCCAATTGTCCTTCACTTCGGGAGTTTTGCCCTCGCGGACGACACGGAAGGGCGGCTGATTCTGCGACGCGGCCTGCTTGGCAAGTGCGCGCAGGCGCTTGTACTCGGGCGTGGCGGCGAGTTCGACCGAGATGAGGCGCTCGGCCTTGGTGTGGTCCTGGAAGGCGATCAGGAAAGCGGAATGCTCCTCGTCGGCCCGAAGTTCGGCGTCGATTTTGGCGCTCTTCAGGGCGGGGAGAAGCGCTTCGAGATTTGCCTTGTCCTGGAAATCGGCTTTCGTGTCGAGCTTCAGCTCCGGATTGAGGAGCAATTCGACCGCACGGGTGTCGCGGAGGCGGCGTTCATTGCGGCGGAAGGCCTGTTGCAGCTCGTCGAGCGTGGTGAGGAACTTCCGGGCGTCCGCGCCTTCCAGCTTTTGGCTGACGGCCGGAATTTCGATCGCGATGTTGTCCGTCGCCCGGCGCAGGATCTCCTTCGTGAAGTCGTGATCGTTCTTGATGTACTCGATCTTCTTGCCCTTGCGGATGCCGTAGAGCGGCGGCTGGGCGACGAAGACGTGGCCGCGCTCGATCAGCTGGGTCATGTGGCGGAAGAAGAACGTCAGCAGCAGCGTTCGGATGTGGCTGCCGTCGACGTCGGCGTCCGTCATGATGACGATCTTGCCGTAGCGGAGCCGGGTGAGGTCGAAGTCGTCCTTGCCGATGCCGGTGCCGATGGCGGTGATCATGGCCCGGATCTCTTCGTGCGAGAGCATGCGGTCGTAGCGTGCCTTCTCGACATTCAGGATCTTGCCGCGCAGGGGCAGGATGGCCTGGTAGCGGCGATCGCGTCCGCCCTTTGCGGTACCGCCCGCGGACTCGCCCTCGACGAGGAAAAGCTCGCACCGCGCCGGATCCTTTTCCTGACAATCGGCCAGCTTGCCAGGCAGGCCGCTTCCGTCCAGCGCGCCTTTGCGGCGGGTGAGATCGCGTGCCTTCCGAGCCGCCTCGCGCGCCCGCGCCGCGTCGATCGCCTTCTGGACGATCTTCTTCATCACGGGCGGGTTCTTGTCGAAGAACTCGGTGAGCTTCGAGTAGACCAGCGAGTTGACGTCACCCTGAATGTCGGAGTTCAGCTTGCCCTTGGTCTGGCCTTCAAACTGGGGCTGCGGCACCTTCACGCTGACGACGGCGGTCAGTCCCTCGCGGACATCGTCGCCGCTCAGGTTTTCTTTCACGTCCTTGAAGAGCCCGCCCTGCTGGCCCGCTTGATTGATCGCGCGCGTCAGCGCCGTGCGGAAGCCGGACAGGTGCGTGCCGCCGTCCACTGTGTTGATGTTGTTGGCGAAGCTGAAGACTTGCTCGGAGTAGGCGTCGTTGTACTGCAGCGCGATCTCCATCGAGATCACGCCGCCGTTCGGCAGGTCCTTGGACCCTTCGATGTAGATCGGCTTCTCGTGAAGAACGTTCTTGCCCTTGTTCAGGTGCTTGATGAACTCGGCAATACCGCCCTCGTAGAGGAACTCGTGCGACTTCACCGGGTCGGCGCGCTCGTCGACCAGCGTGATTTTCAGACCTTTGTTGAGGAACGCGATCTGCCGAAGGCGGCCGGAGAGCGTATCGAAGTCGAACTCGAGCGCCTCCATGACCTGCGGATCCGGCTTGAACGTCACTTTCGTGCCCGTCTTCTTGCCGGCTTTCCCGGCGCGCGTCAAGGGGCCTTTCGGGAGGCCTCGCTCATAGTCCTGCTCCCAGGTGTAGCCGTCGCGCCAGATCTCCAGGTGCAGCGTTTCGGACAAGGCGTTTACGCACGACACTCCGACGCCGTGCAGGCCGCCCGACACTTTGTAGGTGTTCGAATCGAACTTGCCGCCGGCGTGGAGCTTGGTCATGACAATCTCTGCCGCCGAGACGCCGAACTCCTTCTTGATGTCGACCGGGATGCCGCGGCCGTTGTCGACCACGGTGAGTGAGTTGTCGACGTGGATGATCACCGAGATCTCGGTGCAGAAGCCCGCCAAGGCCTCGTCAACGGAGTTGTCGACCACCTCGTAGACCAGGTGATGAAGGCCCGCTTCGCGCGTGGAGCCGATGTACATGGCCGGGCGGAGCCGAACGGCCTCCAGCCCTTCCAGAACCTTAATCGAAGAAGAATCGTAGCTTTGTGGGTTTGCTGCCATGAATAGAACCGCTCACTGCCTTCTGTCCGGGAACGAACACGATCAGATACGCATCGGCATGACGACGTATCGGTAGTTGTACTCGACGCCTTCGCCGGCGGGGCGAAACTCGCCGGCGGAGTTGGCGTCCTTGAAATAGAAACTGGCTTGCGCTTCCGACAGCGCTCGCAGGAATTCAACGATGTAGCTGGCGTTGAAGCCGATTTCGACGCCCGGGCCGGAATACTCGGTCAGAATGCTCTCTTCGCTCTCGCCCGTGTCGGACATCGAGGAGAAGATCTTCAACTCACCGTCAGCCGCCTGCACGCGGACGGCATGGGAACGGTCGTCGGAGAACTGCGCGACACGTTCGATCACGCTGCGCAGCTCGTCTTTTGACAGAACCATGGAATGCGGCTGCTCCTTGGGAAGGACGCGCTCGTAATCCGGGAAGTTGCCGGTGAGCTTCCGCGACAGCAGCAGACGGTCGCCGAGTTCAAAGAACAGGTGGTTGTCGTCGCCGGAAAAGCGGATCTTGTCGTCGGGGCCCGCTTCGGCGCACAGCTTGACTAGTTCCTGCATCGCTTTTCGAGGCAGTAAGGCCTTGTAGGTGTCGCCGACTTCGTCAAACGGGTGGTCCTTCTCGACCAGCGCCAGGCGGTGCCCGTCGGTGGAGACCATAGCCATGCCGGTTTTGCGAAGGACGAAGAGCGCGCCGTTCAGCGTGAAGCGGGACTCTTCGGCGGAGATGGCGAAGACTGTCTTGGCAATCATCGCGGCAACGATCTTCGCCGGAAGCTCGGCCAGCACTTCGGGCATGGCGGGAAGTTCCGGGAAGCTCTCTCGTGACATGCCCGCCATTCGCGTTTTGGCGCGTCCACAGGTGAGGTTGGCCCAGTGGTTGTCTCCGACCTTCACGTCGATGTCGGCATCCGGCAGCAGGCGAACGTAGTCCAGAAGACGCCGAGCGGGAATGGTGCTGGACCCGGATTTCTTCACCCTGGCCGGGCAAGAGCAGCGGATGCCCAGTTCCAGGTCCGTGGCTGTCAGCGTGATGCGATCGCCTGAGGCTTCAATCAGGACATTCGACAGGATGGGGATGGTGGTCTTCTTCTCCACCACGCCCTGAGAGAAGCCCAGCTCGCGGGCCAGGTTCGCTTTGCTGACAGTGAACTCCATCACTTGGGTCTATCCTTTCCATCAGTTACGGGAAAGACCGTAACCGTAGGGTCTGTGGAAACTGTGGATCTTTCCTAAATTATACAAAAATCAAACACTTCTTGCATCTCTGGGTGTGCGGATCGTGCCGTTGCCCAGGCGCTCTTGTGGAGGGAGGTCTATTCCACACCCGTTGCAGAGGGGTGGTAGTACCGCGATTTGTGGAAAGAGTGATTTTCCTCAACTCAATGAGTCCGTTAGGCTGTGGATCAACTTGTTGAGATCGACGTCCTTGGTCCGCAAAGACTCAATCTTTTGAACGGAATGCAGCACGGTGGTATGGTGCTTACCCCCGAAAGCGCGACCAATCTCGGGCAAGGAAGATCCGGTCAGTTCCTTGGCCAGGTACATCGCCACCTGACGGGGATAGGCAATCTTGCGTTCGTTGGACTTCATCTTCAGCTGGCTGGGCTGCAGGTGATAGCGCTCCGCGACCGCGCGGATGATGGCATCGATGGTGATCTTGCGGTCTTGCCCGACGATCAGGTGCTTCAGGATCTGCTGCGCCATGGCCAGGGTGACCGGCTCCTCCGTCACGCTGGAGTAGGCGGACAGCTTCACCAGGGCCCCTTCCAGCTCGCGGACATTGGACTTGGTCTTGGTGGCGATGAAGATGGCCACATCCTCGGGCAACTCCAGACCTTCGGCTTCGGCTTTCTTTTCGAGGATCGCCATTTTGGTTTCCAGGTCGGGAGGCTGGATATCGACCATCAGACCCCACTCGAAACGGGACCGGAGCCGCTCCACCAGCCCCTGGGTGGACTTGGGTGGGCTATCGCTGGAGATGACGATCTGCTTTTCGCCCTGATGCAGGTCATTGAACGTATGGAAAAACTCTTCCTGGGTGCGTTCTTTGCCGGCGAGGTGGTGGATGTCGTCGATGAGCAGCACGTCGGCCGAGCGGAAATACTGCTGGAAGCTCGGCATCCGATCTGCCTTGATCGACTGAATCATCTGGTTCATGAACCGCTCACTGGACGTGTAGACGATTCGAAGACCCATGAAGTTGTCGCTCAGGGCTCGACCGATGGCGTGCATGAGGTGCGTCTTGCCCATTCCGGTTCCGCCGTAGATGAAGAGCGGGTTGTAGGACCGGGAGGGGCGCTGCGCGACGGCCAAAGCGGCAGCGTGGGCGAACTGGTTGGAAGAGCCGACGACGAAAGAGTCGAAGGTCAGCTTCGGATTCAGCTGCTGCACTGCCACGGAGCCGTCAGAGGAAATGGAACGGGGTTCCCCGCTCCCGTTGGCGGAGAACCGGACTTGAAGGTCGCCGAGCCGGAGGTCAGCGAGTGTCTGCTGGATGAGGGTTCCGTATTCGGTTTCGAGCCATTGCCGCGCTTGGTCGGTGGGAACGCTGACCCACAGCAAGTCGGCGGTTGCTTCGATCTGTCTGGTGTTGCCGAACCAGCTCCGAAAGGCTTCGCCACTGACACGTTCGGAAAGACGCTGCTTAACTTGTTCCCACAGATCCACTTCAGAAACTCCGAGTCCCGCTGACGCAAAATTTTCCCACACGTTTTCCACAGATGTGGAAAACGACGCTTCTGGCGGAGGCTTGGGGGAATTTCCTGCGGCGGCGCGTTGGACGTAGCTGCTCGAAACTGCTGGGTTCAGCCCGTCATCGGCTTCCTAGCATACCACAGCGTCTCTGGGGATCAAGAGCCAAGGCAGACAATTCTTAAACCGATCTTTCACAATAAGTTAGGCGGAAATTCACAATCGCGAAAAGCGTTCCAACGAGGATGCCGGTGCGCTGCTGTTTGACAGCGCACCCGGCTTCGAGAGACAATCAGAACGACGGCGACGAGCGTTCCCCTTTGCCTTCTTTGGCCTGCGGGAGTAACTCAGCTGGTAGAGTGCAACCTTGCCAAGGTTGATGTCGCGGGTTCGAATCCCGTCTCCCGCTCCATTCCCGTTTTCCTACACGAGCAGACTCTTCAAACGGTTGACCACTGCGAGCAGTTGCTCGTGCACTGAAGCAGGGTGAAGTTCGAGTGCGTTCTCGAGGTCCGCTAAGGTGGCCTTGAGCTGCCAGGCGGCAGCGCCCTCCGTTGCGACCTCCTCCGCAAGTTGCTCGGCGAGGCGAGTGTCGCCCGCGTCGAAGGCAGCACCGAGAAGCGTCGGCTTCAACCATTCGGAAGTGTCACCCAGGGTGCGGGCGCGTTCGCAGGCGACGGCGGTGACGGCTGCGGCGATCCGAGCCTTCTCGCTGTCCCCCTTGCGGCCGCGGGTCTGGTAGAGACGGGCCAAGTTGGAAGCGGGGTAGTAGTCGTTCAGGTCCAGGCGCATGCCAGCTTCGTACGCGGCGATGGCGCGGTCCAGATACTGCTTCTTCCGATCAGGGTTGGTCTCCTCGCGGAAGAGCCTCTTGTAGCGGCCACCGAGCAGTCCGCGGCGTTCCGATGTTTCGCCGAAGTTCTTGATGAGAACTTCCAGTGCGCCGATTGCCGCATGAGGCTCGCCGGTTTCGGATACGGCGAGAGCGCGCTGTTCGCGGACGAGCGGCAGGTCTTGCAGGTCAGGGGAAAGTCGATCCACAAAGGCCAACATGTCCGCCCAGCCCGCGCAATCGCGCAGCAACCGGAGCAGTTCCAATGCCACCGCTTTGCGCAGCGGAGCCCCCTGACAGTATCGATCGCGGAGGGCAAGCGCGCGTTCCCGGCAGATGGCGGGGTCCAGCGTTCGCCGGACTTCGCGGATCTCCGCCTGGAAGGTCGCCAATTGAGCCATCTCGCGGCGAACGGCGGATGCCTGGGCAGGGTCCGGATCCGGAAAGCCTGCGACGAGCGTGAAAACAGGCGAGTCGCCGAGCGCAAGCTCCCGCACTCGGATTCGCAACTTGTCGCGAATCCGCGCCGCCTCGGCTTCACCGATCTCGCCTGTCGGGAGTGGATACCGTGCCTGCCGCATCTGCGCGATGTCGAAGAGCTGCTTCGAATCGTCGGCGGAAATCATGACGCAGTGGCTGCGCCGGGCGGCGTGGCGCACGCCCACTTCGTAGTACACGTTGGCGTTGGCGATCGTGACGTCCGCAATCACGAGGTCAGCAAGCGTCAGACGCTCCAGCATTTCCTGCAGGATGGAAGAGCCCCAATCCTGGTCGGCGCGAACCGGCTCATAGCCCAATTCATGGATCAGGGGTTCAAAGGCCAGTTCCCAGAGCCGGTCGAAGTTGACCTTTGGCGGCAATTTGGAGCCACGGGCGGCTCCCGTTGATTTCTCGCCGTAGGGCATGATCATGAAGCAAATCGGACGCGGCATACCAGAGCCATCCTACATGCCTCTACGGTGTTGGTCGGGGCGGCGTGATTCGAACACGCGACCTTCTGCGCCCAAGGCAGACGCGCTACCAGGCTGCGCTACGCCCCGACTAGTTTTCAGTTTAGCGAACGGGTAGCAGTTGTCGAAGGCGTTGCTCGCGCAGGTAGATCCCGGCCCAGATCGCCGCGCCGAAAGCGATGTGCAAGAAGAACGG
>CAYNDS010000128.1:0-3846 GCA_964395885.1 uncultured Solibacteraceae bacterium
CTCCGGCACCAACGAGATTCACGGCACGTTGTTTCATTTCTTCCGCAACACCGCGCTCAACGCCCAGGAATTCTTTGCCAACGCGCAGGGCACGCCGAAGCCGGAAATTAAGCTGAACCAATATGGGTTTGAGGTCGGTGGTCCGATTCGCAAGAACCGCACCTTCTTCTTTGCCAGCTGGCAGGGCCAAAAAGTGAATTTCGCCGACCCGGTGGACAAAGCCTTTGGCGAAAGCGTGGATCTCTACACTTCCGCCGCTCTGAACGGTATCTTCCGCTACTTCGTCGTTGACCCGCGCAACCCGTTTACGTTGAACGGGCGTCCGGTGAACCAGAACTCTGCCGTGCTGGTCGATCAACGGACCGGACAACTGGCGCCGGGCGTTCGGAACTGCAACAGCCCCACCGATGCCAACTGCATCCAAAGCTACAACCTGTTCCAGCAAGGGCTGGGCGGGATCGATTCCGCGGTGCGCGGCGTGCTGGGCGGCTATCCGGCGCCGAACGCCTTCTCGATCGGCGACGGTCTGAACACCGCCGGCTATGTCTGGTCTTCGCCCTTCCAGATCCGCGGCCCGCAGTACATGGTGCGCGTCGATCACACGATCAACGACAAGCATTCGATCTTCGGCCGGTATCTCGGCGCGGAGCAGAACACGTTGGGGGGCGATCCGCTGAATGGTCGCCCGCAGGTGCTGCCCGGGTTTCCGGCGCGCGGCGAAGTGTTCCGCCCGGCAATCAACGGGGCGATCGGGCTTCGATCGGTTCTGTCGCCGCGGTTGGTGAACGAACTGACGGTGGGTATCTCGCGCTTCCAGTTCCTGTTCACGCAAGGTGAGGCCAACCCCGCGTTCCCGAACACGCCGCGCTTCACGTTCAACAACTCGGACGTCGATTACACGGCGAATCCGCGGACGTTCCGGGCCGTGACGACGTATCAGTTCATCGAGAACCTGACGTATGTCACCGGTAGCCACGTGTTCCGCTTCGGCGGCAACATCCGCATGTATCAGCACAACGATCAGCGCGGGGATGTCGGCGGCACCAGCCTGGTTCCGAGCATCTCGCTGTCGCGGACGGTGCGTCCGCCGGCGGGGATCACGCTGCCGACGCCGGCTTCGGCCACGGCGCCGGGCATCGCGGCGAACGATCTCAACCGGTTGCAGGGCATGGTGAACGACCTGCTGGGCATCCCGGCTTCGCTGACCCAGGTGTTCCAGGGAGATCTGAAGAACAATACCTTCCTGCCCTTCCGCGCCGGCAACGGTGTCACCTTGTGGGCGCAGGGGCAGCGCACGAAGCAGTACAACCTCTACGCGCAGGATGAGTGGCGCTTCCGCCGCAACATGACGCTCAGCTACGGCGTGCGTTGGGAAATCAACGCGCCGCCAACCGAGGCCGGTGGCCGTGTCTATGTTCCGGATCGTTTGATCGACGGCTCCCAGGGACCAGTGACCTTTGTGAGCGCCAACCGCTGGTACCAGAACTGGAATTTCGGCGCCGTCGCTCCGCGCCTGGGCCTGACGTGGGCTCCGGGCAACTCCCAAAAGATGGTGCTGCGCGCCGGCTACGGCATTGCCTTCGACCCGATCTCGACGTTCCAGGTGACCTCGGTCGCCAGTGCGGTGCCCGGACAGACGTTCCGCTGCGTGGCGACGCTGGGGGCGACTTCCGTCACCACCACGCCGGGATGCGGCACGGTTCCGAATGCACGCCTGGCCAACTTCCCGAATGAGTTCGCCACGCCGCCCACTGTGCAGCCCACCAGCTTTCTGCGGCTGCCGAATCAGACGCAGAACAATGCTCCGCCTGCGCGCGTGTTCGATCAGAACCTGCAGTTGCCGACCGTGCACATGTGGAACTTCACGTTCCAGCGGGAACTGCCGGGCGGCTACGTCGTCTCGGCGGGCTACGTGGGACGACGCGGCACGCGGCTGTACCGGTCCTGGGACATGAACCAGATCGACGCCGCTCCGATCCTGCCGTCGTTCCTCGCCATGCAGCGCAATTTCAATCTCGGCGGCGGGTGCCGTCCGGATGGCACCTTGGCCAATGGCCAGCCGTGTCCCGGCGCGGTGGGCGTTCCGCTGCTGCAGCAGGGCGTGATCAACGCCGCCTTTGCCAACTCGGCTGCCTCGCAAACGGACCTTCGCCAGAACGCAGCGGGCAACATGGCAGGGCGCATCGAACAGACCGTCGCCCCGGCGGTGCTGGCCGCCAACCCCTCGACGGCGGGCCTGCGTCCGAATCGCCAGTTCGCGCAGGGTCTCTACATCGACAACGGCGCGGATTCGCTCTATCACTCGCTGCAGGTGACCTTCCGCAAGCGTTTCGACGCGGCGGGCCTTTTGCTGAACGGCGCCTATACGCTGGGCCGGTCGATGGACAATCTCTCGATTGACCCCGTCGCGGCTACGGCGGGCGGCGGATTGACGGCGACCAACGCGCGTACGCCCGCCGACAGCCGCAACTATCGCAATGAGCGGGCACGGTCGGACTTCGATCAGCGCCACGTCTTCAACACGTCGTCGATTTATGAGCTGCCGTTCGGCAAGGGCAAGAAGTTCTTCGGCAACGCCCGGCGCGCGACGGACCTGCTGATTGGCGGCTGGAGCTGGAACGGGATCTTCACCTACCAGTCGGGTGAACCGTTCACCGTTCGCTCGGGCGTTCTGACGCACAACTTCACCGCGCAGTCGCGAGCCGCGCTTGCGCCGGGCGCCACCTTGCCGCGCGCGGAGTTGCAGGAAGCGCCGAACGTCGTCGGTCCGGTCTTCTTCCGCGACGCGAGCGCGTTTGCGTTCCCGAACCCGGGCGAGCTGGGCATCGGTCGGAATGTCTTCCAGGGCGCCAATTACTGGAACCTCGACATGGGGATCTCCAAGGGCTTCCAGATTTCGGAACGGTTCCGTCTGGTGTTCCGCACGGAGATCTTCAACGCGCTCAACAATGCCAACTTCCGCAACCCGCGCGATGCGTCTGTCGGCAGCCCGGCGATCACCTCGACCGTGTTCGGCCAGGCGTGCTGTGTCACGTTGTCCACGGCAAGCTCCGCCACGACGAATCAGAACGGCGAAAGCTGGCGCGTCGTGCAGTTCGCACTCAAGCTGAGCTTCTAAATGTCGGTACGATGAAGGCGCAACCCGATGCGCCTTCTCACGATCCCCTTTCTGTGCTGTTTGGCCCTTCTCGGCGAGGAGGGCATGTGGACCTACAACAACGCTCCGGCGGCGACGCTGCAAAAGAAGTATGGCTTTTCGCCGTCCAAGGAGTGGCTGGATCAGGTGCGCCTTTCCACCGTTCGCCTGGCGCAAGGCTGTTCGGCGAGCTTCGTGTCTCCGGGCGGTCTGGTCCTGACGAATCATCACTGCGTTTCCAGTTGCGTCCAGCAGCTGTCGTCGAAGGACAACGACTACCAATCGCGCGGCTTCTACGCTCGCACGGCGGCAGACGAGAAACGCTGCCCGGAACTGGAAGTGAATCAATTGACAGGGATTTCAACTGTCACGGAGCGCGTGACCGCGGCGACGGCGGGCAAGTCCGGCGAAGGCTACAGCAAGGCGTTCAATGCGGCGAAAGCGGCCATCGAGCAGGAGTGTGCCAAGGGCGACGAGAGCCGCCGCTGCGAGGTCGTCAGTCTCTATGACGGCGGCGTCTATGACCTGTACGAGTACAAGCGCTACCAGGATGTGCGGCTGGTCTTTGCGCCGGAGTTTGCGATTGCCTTCTTCGGCGGTGATCCGGACAACTTCATGTTTCCGCGCTACAACCTGGACATGGCGATGGTGCGCGTCTACGACAGGGGCGCGCCGCTGGCTACGCCGCAGCATCTGAAGTGGTCGAAGAC
>CAYNDS010000128.1:3856-12408 GCA_964395885.1 uncultured Solibacteraceae bacterium
GAAGAACAGAAGCGCGTCAGCGGCGATGACCTGTTCAGCGTCGAGAACTCGATCAAGGCCTTGCGGGGCGAGTTTGAAGCGCTTTTGAGCCGCAGCCTGATGGCGCAGAAGGCAGCTTCGGAACGGGATCTCCGCGCGACGGTATCAGGGAACGCGAAGTGGCGCGCCGAGTTCGGGGATCCCTGGAAGAGCATTGAAGAGGTCATTCCGGTACAGCAGGAGATCGAACGGCAGCGCTCTCCGCTGGTGGCCCTGCGGCAGTCGGACCTGTTCGCTGTCGCACTGCGGCTGGTGCGCAGTGCGCAGGAGTTGGCCAAGCCCGACGCGCAGCGGCTGCCGGGCTACAACGAAGCCGCCTTGCCGCAATTGAAGCAGGTGCTGTTCTCGGAAGCGCCGGTGAGCAAGGAGTTGGAAGTAGAAAAGCTGACGCACTTCCTGACGAAGCTGCGCGAGGTCCTGGGCCCGGACGACGTGGCGGTGAAGGATCTGCTGGGCAAGAGCGCTCCGCGCGAGGTCGCTGTGGCGGTGATTGGCGGAACGACGCTGGAGCGGGTGCAGGAGCGGCGGCGGCTGTTCTCCGGCGGCAAGGCGGCGACGGATCAATCGCAGGATCCGCTGCTGGCTTTCGCGCGAAAGGTGGAGCCGCTGGACCGCGCGCTGTACCTTCGCTTGGATAAGGAGGTGCAGCCGGTACTTCGCGAGGCGGGCGCGAAACTGGCGAAGATCCGCTTTGCCGTGTTCGGCACGGGCGTCTATCCGGATGCGACCTTCACGCCTCGGCTGTCTTACGGCACGGTGAAAGGCTGGACGGAGAACGGACGCGACATCGCGCCGTTCACGCAAATGGCAGGGGCGTTTGATCGCGCCACGGGCGCTGACCCGTTCCGGCTTCCGGACTCATGGCTGAAGGCGAAGCCGGCACTGAATCTGTCGACGCCGTTCAACTTCGTCACGACGAACGACATCATTGGAGGCAACTCCGGTTCGCCCGTCATTGATCGCAATGCGCAACTGGTGGGGCTGATCTTCGACGGCAACATCCACTCGCTGGGCGGGGCCTACGCGTTCGATGAGACGCGGAATCGGGCGGTGGCGGTGGATGCACGTGCAATGGTGGAAGCGCTGCGCCGCATCTATGGCGCGCAACGTCTGACGGCCGAACTGGGCTTCGAGTAGGGTGTCGGGGGCGCGGGGCGGAAAAACTCCTTGCCCCCACCCGCGAATCGTCGGAAACTAGAATTTCCACCCATCGAAGTCAGCGGAAGGAGTGTGTCACGAAGTGAGCGTCAAATTGAGCGAGCCCACGCAAGTCACCTGGGAGCCAGCCGACCGCTGGACCGTCACGGACGCGGCCGACCTGTACGATGTCGCCCGCTGGGGGAAGGGCTACTTCTCGGTGAACGAGAAGGGCCAACTGTGTGTCAATCCCGATAAGGATGCCGGACGGCGCATCGACCTGAAGGAACTCGTCGACTCGCTGGTGCTGCGCGGGATCAATCTGCCGATATTGGTTCGCTTCGGGCAGATTCTGCAGCATCGGATGGGAGAGCTCAAGGCGGCGTTCGATTCCGCAATTCGCGACCACGGCTACAAGGGCGGTTACCGCTGCGTCTTCCCCATCAAGGTGAATCAGCAGCGGCACGTCGTGCAGGAGGTCTATCAGTACGGCAAGCCGTTCGGCTTCGGCCTCGAAGCGGGCTCCAAGCCGGAACTGCTGGCCGTCTTGGGCGTTGCTGATAATGAGACGCCGATCGTCTGCAACGGCTTCAAGGACGATGAGTACATCGAGATGCTGATGCTGGCCCGAAAGATCGGGCGCGACATCACGCCGATCATCGAAAAGTACACTGAGCTGGACCTCATCCTGAAGTACGCCGAGAAGACGGGCGTGCGTCCGAAGATGGGCGTGCGGATCAAGTTGGCGAGCCGCGGCTCCGGGCGATGGAAGTCCTCGGGCGGCTACCGTTCGAAGTTCGGGCTGACGATCAGCGAGGCGCTGCAGGTGCTGGAGGAACTGCGGCTTCGCGGGATGGAAGACTGCCTGACGCTCCTGCATTTCCATCTGGGCAGCCAGATTACGAACATCCGGCAGATCAAGGGTGCGGTGACGGAAGCGGCGCGGGTCTATGCGGAGCTGAAGAAGGCGGGCGCGGGCCTTTGCCTGCTGGACGTCGGCGGCGGGCTCGGTATCGACTATGACGGCTCTCAGACGGACTTCGAGTCGAGCGTGAACTATACGCTGGAGGAGTACACCAACGACGTCGTCTATCACATTCAGAACATCTGCGACGAAGCCGGCGTGGACCATCCGACGATCCTGACCGAGAGCGGCCGGGCGATCGCCGCTTACCACTCGATGCTGATCTTCAACGTGCTCGGCGTCAGCGGCTTCGACAATGAGCCGATCCCGGACAAGCTGACCGAGGATGCCGAGCAGCCGCTGGTCGATCTGCTGGAGACGTACAAGAGCCTGACCAAGCGGAACATGCTCGAGTCCTTCCACGACGCGCAGGGTGCTCTGGACTCCTGTCTGAACCTCTTCTCACTGGGCTACATGTCACTGGCACAGCGGCGCGATGCGGAGAACCTGTACTGGGCCATCTGCCGCCGCGTGCTCCGCATGGCGCGGGAATTGGACGTCTTCCCCGAGGAACTGGAGGGCTTGGACAGCATGCTGTCCGATACTTACTTCTGCAACTTCTCGCTGTTCCAATCCATGCCGGACTCCTGGGCGGTGAAGCAACTGTTCCCGATCATGCCGATCCACCGGCTGAACGAGAAGCCTGTGCGCGCGGGCGTGCTGGGCGACATCTCCTGCGACAGCGACGGCAAGATCGATCAGTTTATCGACCGTCGCGACGTGAAGAAGACGCTGCCGCTGCATGCCTTCACCGGGGAGTCCTACTACCTGGGCGCCTTCCTGGTGGGCGCCTATCAGGAAATCCTGGGCGACCTGCACAACCTGTTCGGGGACACAAATGCCGTGCACGTGTCGCTGAACCCCAACGGGACGGTGGAACTGGACGAGGTCATCCCGGGCGATACCGTTCGCGAGGTGCTGGACTACGTGCAGTTCTCGACCAAGACGCTGCAGGAGCAGTTCCGCCGTGATGTCGAGCAGGCGGTGCGCGACGGACGCATCGGGCTCGAAGAGTCCGGGCGGCTGCGGCGCTACTACGAGGAAGGTCTGCACGGCTACACCTACCTGGAGGACGCGCACGAGCGGTAACGTCGCCATCGTACTGGTCTCGCCGCGCAACCCGCTGAACATCGGGGCGGCGGCGCGAGCCATGTCGAACTTCGGCTTCTTCGACCTGCGCCTGGTGAATGCCTACCGGGTGGCGGTGGACGAAGCGCGAAGCGCGGTGAACGCCGGTCCGGTACTGGCGGCGGCGCGCGAATACACGTCGCTGGCCGAAGCCGTCGCGGACCGTGCGCTGGTGGTGGGCACGACCAGTCACGAAGCGCAGACGCCGAATCGCATCATCCGCCTGGAGGCGGCGGCGGCGGAGCTGGCGGGCGATACGGCGATCGTCTTCGGCAGCGAGAAGCACGGGCTGTCGAACGACGACATGAGCCACTGCCACTGGATGGTACGCATCCCGTCGCGCCCGGAGCATGGGTCGATGAACCTGGGACAAGCGGTTGCCGTCGTGCTCTACGAACTGCTGCGGCGTGAGACGGACGCGGTACCTGCGCTCGTGCACGGCGCCGCGCAGCAGGACCTGCAACGGATCGAGGACCTGCTGACCGAAGCGCTGACCGAGTCCGGGTACGCGCAGTCCCCAACGACGGCGGAGAAGCTGCGGCGGTTGATCCGCCGGATGAACCTCTCGGCAAAGGACGCGGTGGTCTGGCAGGGAATGCTGCGGCAAATCTGCTGGAAGCTGCGCTCGGCTCAGCTCACTGAGAGACGTGAAGAGTAGCCGCCGCGCTGATCGCTCCTCCAATGCTCAGCACCAGCTGCTGAAGGCCGGGACGCAGCGTGGTGGGTACCAACACGTTGGCCTGACCCACTCCGATCAATCCCGGCGTCAGGCCGAGATAGTCGACGCGAGCTGGCACGCCGCCGATCGAGGCGGAGGAGGCGAGCGAGGCTCGAGACAGCGGGTTGCCGGGTGCCAGCACCCCGTCCGGAACCAAAATGTCGGTTCGCCCGAGTCCGGTGAGGTAGACGACCACGAAACGCCCTACTCGCGCCGGATTGGAGGCCGAGTTCACGGAAAAGTTCTCGTTCTGAACGATCGCCAGACTTGAGTTTGGGAACGTGAAGATGCCGGGAATGGCCGGTGCGACGCCGATACGCACATTCGCACTTTGAACGCTGTTGGAGCTGATGGTGAGCGTTGCCTCACCGACTTCCGTGTCAATCGGAACCTGGCCATTGATCTGCCCGGGCGAAACCAGGAACAGGGGTACCGGCCGTCCATTGATCTCCACCCGAGTCCCTGCGAGCGTGGTGGGCAGTGGCACGGCTGAGAAGGCTTCCTGACGCGAAGCAAGGTTCAGGCCGAAGATGCTGAAAAGCGCCCCGGGGGAGACGACCCCGGAAAGGAAGCTGGCGGCGTTCACCACTCCGGCGCGCACTGTATAGGGAACGTTAGGACCTCGAATCAGATAGACAGGGATCTCCTGCGGGGCGACGCCCGCGACGTTCGAGGAGACGCGAACGATCCTAGCCTGACCTCCTTCCGGAACCAAGGCTGGGTTCACCGAGATGCTTAACGGTGTGTTGGAAGCGGGGCTGGCCACACCAGCCACGGAACCTGACTCCAGCCAAGCGCGCCCGTCGTCCGTAGCCGTGCTGACCGTGAAGCTGAGAGGGCCGCCGCTTGATGTGACGGAGAGACTTTGGGGATCTGGCCTGGCGCCGGAAGGAGACAGGAATACGAGGAAGGGCGGCGTCACGCTCAGGCTCTGGGTGATCACGCCTGAGCGGGCCGAGAACACAAGCCTTCCTGGCACCGTGCTTCCGAGCGAGCGCCGGATGAGGCCGGTGGCACTGCCATCGAGGAACGAGCCGCGCGCCGAGGAACCGGGCAGTTCAAAAGAAGTCACAAGTGAACCGGTTCCATTCGAGTAGCCGACGCGAGCGCTGGAGCCGCCCAAGCCGTTTCGACCTCCACTGGCGTCGCCCGTCTCCCATTCCATGCGCTCATAGTTGAACTCGATGTCGACGTTTCCTGCGCCGGTGTCGGACCGGTCGATCAGCACGACTTGGAAGCTGTTCAGGCGGTCGTCGCGGCTGTTGAAATACCCTACGTTGATGTAATTCGCTCCGAAGGCGGGCCTTCCGTTCACGGTGTCGCGCCCATAGGCCACAACCGAGGAGCGTGTCGCCCTGGTGTCGACGTCGGCCCAGAAGGGAGCGATGACCTCCCGTCGCAAGCCGTTCAACGGGTCTGGCGTGAACGTCGACAATGGCGCGTCGAGCGTCATGTTGCCGTTGTTGTTCACGTAGACGGCGGAGCGAGAGATCCCGAAGAAGTCATCGTGAATCCGAGCGGGACCGATGGGCTTGACGCGTCATCGTTGCGCGCGAGCTGGTTCGCGCCAAAACCCGAGTTTGTCCGTATCGCCTGCGCGGAGAGCGCGAGCGTCAAGGCGGTACCCAGGAGAGTCGTTCGTAGAAGATACATCGGTTGCCTCCGCCCCTCTTTATCGCCGTGTGCCCAAGATTTGTTTCGGAGTGGGCGATAATTTAAGGGTTCCCACATGACCACGGTTCTGACGACCCTCTCGCTGGCCCGGCCTGTCGATGACCAGGTAGCCACGGCCATCGCCAATGCGACCTCGATCTACGGCATCCGCATGGTGAAGCTCTCTTCCGCTATGGACAAGGTGACGGTGGAGTATGACGCCACACGCCTGAAGCCGGAGCACGTCCCCGCGACGCTGAATCGCGCGGGCGTTCCGGTGCAGGCATGAGGGCGCTCGTCCTTGGGCTGATTGCGCTTGCCGCCTCGGCGCAGGGCGTCGACTACATTCGAGCGAACTACACGAAGTACGAACATCGCATCGCGATGCGGGACGGCGTGAAGCTCTTCACGGCGGTGTACGTGCCGAAGGACCAGTCGCAGAAGTATCCGATGCTGCTGCAGCGGACGCCGTACGACGTGGGGCCATACGGGCCGGACCGCTACCCGGCGTCGCTGGGCCCATCGGAGAAGCTGGCGCGCGAGGGCTTCATCTTCGTCGAGCAGGACGTGCGGGGGCGCTATCAGTCCGAGGGTACGTGGCTGGAAGCCACGCCGCACAAGCCATCGAAGAAGTCGCCGCAGGACGTCGATGAGTCCAGCGATGCCTACGACACGATTGACTGGCTGGTGAAGAACGTACCGAACAACAACGGACGGGTGGGCATCTATGGCATCTCCTATCCGGGCTTCTACGCGGCGGCGGGAATGATTGACGCGCATCCCGCGCTGAAGGCGGCCTCGCCGCAGGCGCCGGTGACGGACGTCTACATGGGCGACGATGCATATCACAACGGCGCGCTGATGCTGGCGGCCAACTTCGGGTTCTATCTGTTCTTCAAGCCGCATCTGGAACCGACGCTGCCGCAGCGGGGCGGGGGACCGGAGATCTTCAAGAGCCAGGACGGCTATGACAACTTCCTGCGCGGCGGGACGCTGGTGGAACTGACCGAGCGCTACTACAAGCAGGCGAACCCGTACTGGAATGCCACCTATCGCAACGTCACCTACAACGACTTCTGGAAAGCGCGCAACATCGCCGCGCATCTGAAGAAGACGCCTCCGGCGGTGCTGACCGTGGGCGGCTGGTTCGATGCGGAGGACCTGCAGGGGCCCCTGACGGTGTTCCGTAACGTGGCGGCGAACAACCCGCAGACGAGCAATCATCTGGTGATGGGTCCGTGGACGCACGGGCAGTGGTCGCGAGGAGACGGGGACCGGGTAGGCGACATCTCCTGGAATCAGAAAACGAGCGTCTACTATCGCGACAACATCGAGGCGCCGTTCTTTCTCTACCACCTGAAGCAGAAGGGCGACGGGAAGTTTCCGGCTGCGTGGGTGTTTGAGACCGGCACGAATCAATGGCGCACGTTTGAGGCATGGCCGCCGAAGGCGTCGGTGGCGAAGAAGCTCTACTTCCATGCGGGCGGACGGCTGAGTTGGGAGGCGCCGGCTGAAGGCGAGGGCTTTGACGAGTACCTGGCGGACCCGGCCAAGCCGGTGCCCTACGTGAGCTTCATCGCGCCCGGGATGGCGCGCGAGTACATGACATCCGACCAGCGGCACGCGGCGCGGCGTCCGGACGTGTTGACCTATGAGTCCGATGTGCTGGACGAGGACATTGTGCTGTCGGGCTCCATCTCGCCCGAGTTGTTCGTATCCACGACGGCGACGGATGCCGACTTCGTGGTGAAGCTGATTGACGTCTACCCGGGTGACTTTCCGAATCCCGACCCGAACCCGAAGGGGTTGCAGATGGGCGCCTACCAGCAGCTGGTACGAGGCGAGCCGTTCCGGGCGCGCTATCGCAACAGCTTCGAGAAGCCGGAGGCGTTGACGCCGGGCAAGCGCGAGCGGATTGCCTTCACGATGCCGGACGTGCAGCACAGCTTCCGGCGCGGGCACCGCATCATGGTGCATGTGCAGAGCAGCTGGTTTCCGCTGACCGACCGGAATCCGCAGAAGTTCGTGAACATCGCCGAGGCGAAGGCGGGCGACTTCACGAAGGCGACGCACCGGGTCTACCGGATGCGGAATGCGGCGAGTTCCGTCACGGTACGGACGCTGCCGTAAGCGGCCAATTTCGTTTTTTTGGCGAATCCGGGACGGGCAGGGACAGAGTGAGACATTTCCTGTTGCCGTCCCGGTTCCGCGAGGGCCATCCGGGATGCGCTCGGGCACACGCACTGATGGTGCGGGAGGCGCGAGACGGGGCGTTGCCGTTCCGCGCGGAAGTGCTTCAGAAGAACCGAATTGTTTTTCGTTGCGGGCGGTGACGGCTTAGGCCGGCAGCGATCCCTTTCGCACGATCTTCTCCATCACGTCGGCGAAGGTGTCGACCTCTTCGAGCGTGGTGTAGACGTTTGGCGTGATGCGGAGTCCCTGATACTCGCCGGGCGAAACGATGGCGACGGTCCAGATGCGCTGCTTCGACCAGAGATACTGCTGGAGCTTGGATGCGTCGATGCCGTCGACCTGAATGAAGCCGATGGCGCAGCTCTGCTCCGGGTCCTCACTGTTGAGGATTTTGACGCCGGGCAGGTTGCGGAGGCGGTTGGACCAGCGCTTGCGGAGGTAGCGGAAGCGTTCGGCTTTGCGCTCTCCGCCGATGGAGTCGTGGAAGTTCAGCGCTTCGGTAATCGCGTTGCGCTGCGAAGCCGGGTGCGTGCCGATCTCTTCGAACTTGCGGATATTGTCGTTCATCGACTCCGGCGCGGCCATGAGCGGCCAGATCTTCGCGATCTTGTCGCGCTTGACGTAGAGCATGCCGGTGCCGATGGGCGCGAGCACCCACTTGTGCAGCGAGGTGCCGTAGTAGTCGCAAGCGAGATCCGCCTGCTTGAAAGGGAACTGGGC
>CAYNDS010000129.1:0-12388 GCA_964395885.1 uncultured Solibacteraceae bacterium
GCCATTCTCCTTTGCCGTATCGGTATCGAGCCGAATTGACGAACGTGGCGTCCACCTCTACGGCCGAACGTAGCCAGTGCTTCCAGTTGTTCCACGAAGTGTCCCACCGGAGGCCGTTCAGCAAACCCGGATCGAGCCAAACCTCCAGCTTTCGGCGGGGATCCAGGAACCCGAGCCGGTCCGGCAAGAATTCGAAAGATCGGAGCCGAATCTTCAGCCTTCTACGACTGGTGGTGGGCTTGTAGGAGAGGATCGCTTTCGCAAAGAACGTAGATCCGTCTTTCGACAAATCACCGGCTACCAGGATGTCCCCCTCGCCGCCATAAGGAAACAGCAGCATTGCCCTGTCGTCGGCGAGAAAGGCGTCGTAGCAAGCACGCAGATCGTGATTCGCCAGAATGTTGAACGCTCTCTCGCAGCCTCGCCTGAGGGCCTCATCCTCAGCAACCGTTGCTTCGGCAGTGCGCATTCGCCACGCAAACCGGAGGCTGCAAGGGGTGCATTCGAAGTTGACTCCCAGGGTTGAGTACAGCGTCTCGGTTCGCCCTGGCCGGAACCTGTAGAAGTAGCGGGTGACCGCTTCTCCCTCGATAATGATGCTTCTCAGGGCCGAGCTGTTTTTTAGGTCTGCCCGGACGAACCAACTACCGCCGGAACCTTCCTTCGGGCGTGTGACCAAGCGTAATCTAGCATGGAGTAGATCGTCCCTATGATTCTGGCTGGAGCGCACCAAGACCGGAGCTTCCGGGCTCTCAGAACAGCGGAAGCAACGATCACCGCCGTTGACGAACCTTTTCACGAAGGAGGGAAGCTCGAGGCTATTTATCTCCTGGAGGCCGCTCTTGGAGTCGCTGAGTGTGGACACTTGCGATCACAATACTTGCTGCTTCGTTCCAAGCCAAACGAGATCGATCACCGCAATGGGGTGCTAACGAGGTTGCCGGTGATTGTCCCACCTGCTCGCGGAGTTGAGCTGTGATTCCATGGAAGAGGCGACGTACTGTGCAAGACCTGCTGAAGAAGCCGTTCTCGATTCATGGCCTCATCCTGGGGCTTGGCGGAGTCGCCGCCGTGACGGTGTTGTTCTCGCGGGTGCTTGTCGTCAACGCCTCAACGGTCGGATTCCTGCTCCTCACAGTTGTGCTCGGTACCGCGACCGCCGCCGGCTTTCGCGTCTCGGCGCTCGTTTCCGTTGTGGCGATGCTCTGCTTCAACTTCTTCTTTCTGCCGCCCGTGGGGAGATTTACGATTGCCGATCCCGAGAACTGGGTGGCTCTGTTTACGTTCCTGCTGACGGCTCTGGTGGCCAGTCACTTGTCTGATCGAGCCCGGAAACAAGCGCTCGAGGCGAAGAGCCGGCAACAGGAGACCGAACAGCTTTACGCGCTCAGCCGGTCTATTCTGCTAACCGACTCCTCTCGGCCTATTGGCAACCAAGCCGCGCAAAGCATCGCCCAGATCTTCTCCTCGCGCGGCGTCATGATTCTCGACTCGAAGTCCGGTCAGAGTTTCCTGGGCGGCGAGCAGGCAGTAACGGGTTGGGAGCCGCGCCTCAACGAGGTGGTTCGCTTAGGAAATCACCAGCGCTATGCCGCTGAGGATCTCGATATCTGGCCTATCTCGCTGGGGGGCAGCCCCATAGGGGCGCTTGCCGCCGTAGGGATCGCCGTGTCGGATGGTGCGGTGCAATCGATGCTGAACCTGGTTGCGATTGCGCTCGAACGGGTACGCACGGAGGAGGTGGCGAACCGGGCCGAGGCCGCGCGGCAGAGCGAGGAGTTCAAATCCACTTTGCTGGACGCGATTGCGCATGAGTTCAAAACACCTTTGACTTCGATCAAGGCGGCTGCCACGGGACTGCAGACCCTCGATCCGGCCCGCAGCGGCGACCACAAGGAATTAGCCTCCATCATTGAAGAGGAGACGGACCGGTTGAGCCAGTTGGTGACCGAGGCCGTGAAGATGGCCGAGATCGACGCCGGCAAAGTGCGCTTGCAACGCGAGCCTATTTCCGCCGAAGACCTGCTGACAATGGCCCGCCAGACATTCGATGGCCGGGGGGCCGACAGGATCCGTCTGGATGCGTTGCCAGGAGCCACGCTCCAGGTGGATCGGGAGTTGCTGACGCTGGCCCTGCGGCAGGTACTCGACAATGCGCTCAAGTACTCGGAACCCGATTCGGTCATCTCCTGCAAAACGAAAATGTCGAGCGGGGAACTCACGCTTCGCGTGGAAGACCAAGGACCCGGCGTGCCGGAGCGGGATCGCCAACGGATCTTCGAGAAATTCTACCGGCGCGCCAGCACACGGGATCAAGTACCGGGCACGGGTTTGGGCCTCCACATTGCCCGCGAGATTACGCGGATGCACGGAGGCGATCTCTGGGTGGAAGGCGCAACTCCGCAGGGTGCCGCCTTCTGCTTCCGCCTCCCGCTGCGGGGAGGCGGCACGGAATGAGCACGGGACGCATTCTGGTGGTGGATGATGAGCCACAGATCCGCCGCGTACTCCGCACCACTCTGTCGGCTCAAGGCTACGAGGTCTTCGATGTCCGGACGGGCGAAGATGCACTGCTGGCGATCCGCGAACAGCGGTTCGACGTAGTGCTGCTCGACATGAACATGCCGGGGATGGGGGGACTGGCCGCATGCCGCGAAATCCGGGCTGGCGCCGATGTGGCGATCATCATGCTAACGGTCCGGAACTCCGAGCAGGACAAAGTCACTGCGCTTGACGCCGGAGCCGATGACTACATCACCAAGCCGTTCGGAGTACCGGAACTCTCGGCGCGTATCCGAGCCGCTCTGCGCCGATTGCCCGTGGTGCAGGGGAGCGATTCCGAGGTGATTCGGCTCGACGGCATTGAGGTGGATTTGCGGGCGCGCCGCGTGTACCGGGCGGGCAAGGAAACCCGGTTGACTCCCAAGGAGTTCGACCTGCTTCACTATCTGATCGCGAACCCGCGCACCGCGATTCCTCACACCAAGCTCCTGCAGGCCGTTTGGGGACCAGACTATGGCGACCAGGTGGAATACCTTCGCGTATTCGTCAACCAGCTCCGCAAGAAAATCGAGCCGGACCCCGCGCATCCCCGGTATCTGCTCACCGAGCCGTGGGTCGGATACCGCTTCGAACCGCCCGCGTCGTGATCTTGGCGGCCTTAACAAAGTCCTTAGTCACTCTTTATGACTTCCTTATGGTTCTAGCCCTACTCTCGTTGTTGGAGGCGAACGAATGGGCTCAGTTCTTCAGGAAAACAGGTCAGCCGACCATCGGCAGACAAGAGACGAACGTCCTCGCGACCTGGAAGTGTACGTGGTCTACACCGATGTGCCCGCCACGCTTAGCGCGCTTCGCACCGCCGCTCAGTTGATGGAAGGGCTGGCGTCCCGAATTCGCCTGCTGCTCGTGGAAACGGTTCCATTCCCGCGGGAACTCGATTCGCCGCAACGCGACCTCCACTTCCTCTGCCGCCACTTCCGGACGCTCATCGACAGTTGTACGGCGGAGACCGCCATCCGGTCGGTCGAACTGGTTGCGGAGATCGTTGTGTGCCGCGATTCGTTCGTTGCGTTGCGAGAGACGCTGCCGGCGAAGTCGGTGGTCGTGATCGGGAAAAGGAATCGCTGGTGGCCCGACCGGGAGGACCGCTTGGCGAATCAGCTTCGCGCCGCCGGCCACCATGTGGTTCGGACCGCCACGACCAGACCGCCGTTGCTTCCCCTGTTCGGCTGGAGGATCTGGGCGAATGCTTGATCTCCTCTATGTCGTCACGGCGCTGCTCTTCTTTGGGCTTTGCTGGGCGCTCACGAAGGCTTGCGAAAAGCTATAACGCCCATCGAAGGAATTGATCTCATGGATTACTTGTTAGGCGCGACCTGCGCTGTTCTTCTCTTTCTTTACCTTCTCTATGCCCTGCTGAAGCCGGAGAGGTTCTAGGCAAAGCGTTATGACTGGTAATGGCATTCTGCAAATCCTGACCTACTTCGGGCTGATCGCCCTGCTGGCGCGGCCGGTGGGGATCTATATGGCGCGGCTCTTTGCCGGCGAGCGCACGTGGCTGCATCCGGTGCTGCATCCCTTGGAACGGCTCTGCTATCGCATCGTGGGCGTGCGCGAGGAGACCGAGCAGCGTTGGACTCAGTACGCCGGAAGCTTGCTGGCGTTCAGCTTCTTCAGTTTCCTCTTCGTTTACCTGCTGCAACGTCTCGAAGGAATCCTGCCGCTGAACCCCGCTGGCTTCGGCGCCGCCATGACTCCCGATCTCGCTTTCAACACCGCCGTCAGCTTCACGACCAACACCAACTGGCAGGCCTACAGTGGTGAAGCGATGATGAGTTACCTCGTACAGATGGCCGCCCTGACCGTGCAGAACTTCGCTTCCGCAGCCGCCGGAGTAGCGGTTGCCGTGGCGCTGGTGCGGGGCTTCGCGCGGCAGCAAGCCAATACGATCGGAAACTTCTGGGTCGATCTAACGCGGGCCGTCCTTTATCTATTTCTGCCCTTGTCGCTGACCGGCGCTCTGTTCCTTTGTTCGCAAGGCGTCGTTCAGAACCTCGCACCCTACACGCAAGCCACGACGGTTGAAGGCAAGAGGCAGGTGATCGCGCAGGGTCCCGTTGCTTCCCAGGAAGCGATCAAGATGTTGGGTACCAACGGCGGTGGCTTCTTCAACGCGAACTCGGCGCATCCTTTCGAGAACCCCACGCCGCTGACCAATCTTGTGCAGATGCTCATGATCTTCGTGATTCCGGCCGGCCTTACGTACACGTTTGGGCGGATGGTGGGGGACCAGCGTCAGGGCTGGGCGGTCTTCGCCGCGATGGGCGTGCTCTTCTTGGCGGGCGTTTTGGTGGTCTACGCGTCCGAACAAGCGGGTAATCCGATTCTGGGGAAGCTTGGGCTCGAAACGGCCGCGACGGATTCGCAACCAGGCGGCAACATGGAAGGCAAGGAAATGCGCTTTGGCATAGCCGCGACCTCGTTGTTTGCAACCATCACCACCGCCGCGAGTTGCGGAGCGGTAATCGGCATGCACGACAGCTTCACGCCCCTGGGCGGATTGGTCCCGCTGTTTAATATGCAGTCCGGTGAGGTGATCTTTGGTGGAACGGGCGCGGGTCTCTACGGCATGCTCTTGTTCGCTATTCTCGCGGTCTTCATCGCCGGCTTAATGGTGGGCCGCACACCCGAGTATCTCGGCAAGAAGATCGAAGGCAAGGAGGTGAAAATGGCGATGGTCGCGCTCATCGCGACCTCCTCAGCGATTCTCGTGTTCACCGGCATGTCCTCCGTGGTGGGTACCAGCAGTTTGAATAATCAGGGCCCGCACGGTTTCGCCGAAATCCTCTACGCCTACTCGAGCGGCGCCGGCAACAACGGAAGCGCCTTTGCCGGCTTGAACGCGAACACTCCCTGGTACAACGTCACCCTCGGCCTGGCAATGCTCATCGGCCGTTTCCTCATCATCATTCCGATGCTCGCCGTGGCGGGCAGTCTGGCGGCGAAACGAAAGCTGGCGGTCACCTCCGGCACTTTGCCCACCCACGGGCCGCTTTTCGTGGCGTTGCTCGTCGGGACCGTCGTGATTGTCGGTGCACTCACTTTCTTTCCCGCGCTTGCGCTCAGCCCAATTGTCGAGCACTTCCTGATGCTCCAGGGGAGGCTCTTCTAACATGACCAACGACGCCACTGAACTATTGCCGAAGAAACTGGCGCACGCCCGGCCGCTTTTCGATGGCGAAATCCTCCGCCGCGCGGTGCGCGACTCTTTCGTCAAGCTCAATCCGGCGAAGCTGCTGAAGAATCCTGTGATCTTTGTGGTGGAGGCCGGCGCAGTCGTCACCACCATTCTGCTGGCGCGCGACTTCGCGACTGGAGCTGCGGACACCGGGTTCAATCTGCAGATTGCTCTCTGGCTCTGGTTCACGGTGCTGTTCGCGAACTTCGCAGAGGCGATGGCGGAAGCTCGCGGAAAGGCGCAGGCCGATACGCTGCGGAAAACCAAGTCGGATTCGGTCGCCAAGCGCCTCCTCGCCAACGGCAAGACAGAGCGAGTCTCGGCCTCGCAACTGCGCGCGGGAGATCAAGTGGTCTGCGAGGCTGGCGACATCATTCCCGGCGACGGCGAGGTCGTCGAAGGCATCGCCACCGTGGACGAATCTGTGATCACCGGCGAAAGTGCTCCTGTGATCCGGGAGTCCGGGGGCGATCGCTCGGCCGTCACCGGCGGAACCCGCGTGCTCTCCGACCAAATCAAGATCAAGATCACGTCGAACCCGGGCGAGACATTTCTCGACCGCATGATCGCGCTGGTGGAAGGCGCGGAGAGGCAGAAAACACCCAACGAGATCGCGTTGAATATTCTGATCGCAGGCCTCACGCTGATCTTCCTGCTGGCGGTGGTGACGCTCCAGCCGTTTTCGCAATACGCTGTCAGCGCTTCCGGCGCGGGCGGAGTTCCCAGTGTCGCGGTTCTCGTTTCGCTGCTCGTGTGCCTCATCCCAACGACCATTGGTGGACTGCTGTCGGCCATCGGCATTGCGGGCATGGATCGCGTCATGCAACACAACGTCCTGGCCATGAGCGGCAAAGCCGTGGAAGCAGCCGGCGACGTCAATACCCTGCTGCTCGACAAAACCGGCACCATCACGATTGGCAACCGCCAGGCAGTGGGGCTCCTGCCGGTGACCGGCGTCACCGAAACGGAATTAGCGGAAGCCGCACAATTGTCTAGCCTGGCTGACGAGACCCCGGAAGGCCGTTCGGTCGTGGTGTTGGCGAAAGAGAAGTACGGCTTGCGGGGACGCGAGCTGTCCCATCACGAGGCGCATTTCATTCCGTTCTCCGCCTACACCCGGATGAGCGGTGTGGATATCAACAGCGACCATCTGCGCAAGGGCGCGACCGACTCGATCGCGCAGTTCGTGAAGGAACAAGGCGGCGCTGTGCCAGCCGAACTCCGCGACATTGCCGAACGCATCTCGCGGCAAGGAGGCACGCCCCTGGCGGTCGCCAACGGTAACCGCGCGCTAGGCGTCATCCATCTGAAGGACGTGGTGAAGGGCGGCATGAAAGACCGCTTGGCGCAGCTTCGCCGGATGGGCATCAGCACCGTCATGATCACCGGGGACAATCCGCTCACCGCCGCGGCCATTGCCGCAGAAGCTGGCGTCGACAACTTCCTGGCCCAGGCATCGCCCGCCGACAAGCTGAACTACATCAAAAAAGAGCAAGCCGAAGGCCGCCTGGTTGCCATGACCGGCGATGGGACTAACGACGCGCCGGCTCTCGCGCAGGCCGACGTCGGTCTCGCGATGAATACCGGCACGATGGCCGCCAAGGAAGCCGGCAACATGGTGGACCTCGACTCGAATCCCACCAAGCTCATTGAAGTGGTGGCGATTGGCAAGCAACTGCTGATCACACGCGGCGCGCTGACGACATTCTCCATCGCCAACGACGTCGCCAAGTACTTCGCCATTATTCCCGCGATGTTCATGGCCACCTATCCCGCGCTGGGCGCGCTCAACATCATGGGGCTGAACAATCCGAAGAGCGCCGTTCTCGCCGCCGTAATCTTCAATGCGCTGATCATCATTGTGCTGGTTCCACTCGCCCTGCGCGGCGTGAAGTACCGGCCGCAGACGGCGGGCTCGCTATTACGCCGCAATTTGCTGATCTACGGCTTGGGCGGGCTGATTGCGCCCTTCCCCGGTATTTGGATGATAGATCGCCTGGTGCACGCGTTGGGCCTGGCTTAAGGAGACACCATCATGTGGACACAGATGTTACCCGGTTTGCGAATGACTCTACTCTTGACGGTGCTCACAGGTTTGGTTTATCCCGGCGTTGTCACTGCGATCTGTCAGGCGCTATTTCCCCGGCAGGCGAATGGCAGCCTGATTGAACGCAACGGAAAGGTGATCGGGTCCGCTCTCATCGCCCAAGGGTTCAGCGGCCCGCAATACTTTCACCCTCGGCCTTCCGCCGCCGGCAATGACGGCTACGACGCCACCGCTTCCGGCGGGTCCAACCTCGGCCCCACCAGCCAGAAACTGATCGACCGGATCAAGTCCGCCCAAGGAGATCTCGCAGGTCCCATCCCCGCCGATCTGCTCACGGCGAGCGCTAGTGGCCTTGACCCTCATATCAGTCCTGCTTCCGCCCGGCTACAACTGGCGCGTGTAGCCAGGGCCAGAGGAACTACGGAATCGATGGTGCTGGACCTGGTCCGCCAATTCACGGAAGACCGCGATCTCGGCTTCCTTGGAGAACCCCGCGTCAATGTCTTGCTCCTCAATCTGGCCCTCGACGAGAGGACTGGCAAATGAACGTTAGAATCCTCGTTGCCCTGCTGCTTCCTCTTGTCGGGATGGCGCAAAGCAACCCCCCTCTCACCGACCGCGAAAAGATGCTGCTTGAGAAGATTGCCTCGCTCGAAGAGCGCCTGGCTGCCTTGGAGAAGCGGTTTCCGGCCCCAGTCACGGCAACTGCTCCGTCGCCGATTCAAATGGCGCCCGCGCAAGTGACGCCACTGCAAACCGCCGCTGCGTCGCCCCAGCCAGAGAAGCCCGGCAGCATTTTGCCGGACACCACCGTGAACTTCTATTTCGACGGCTACTACGCCTGGAACACCAATCGTCCACTGGGCCGCATCAACCTTCTCCGGGCTTATGACGTCGCCGCGAACAACTTCAGCATCAATCAGACCGGCATGGTAGTGGAGCGCGCCGTGGACCCTGCTGCCGGCAAGCGCTGGGGCTACCGGCTTGACCTGATGGCGGGCCAAGCTACCGAAACCCTGCAAGGCGGCGCGCAGAACGAAAACCGGCCCCAGGTGTATCGCAACCTCTTTCAAGCCTATGGAACCTATGTTGTGCCGGTGGGCAAAGGCTTGACGGTGGACTTCGGCAAGTGGGCCAGCGCCCTTGGCGCGGAGAATAACTACACCAAAGACCAAATCAACTACTCGCGCAGCTACTTTTTCAATTTCCTGCCCTTCTACCACATGGGTTTCCGCAATACCTACGCCGTGAACGACAAGCTCAGCCTGGCCTACTGGCTCGTGAATGGCGCCAACCAGACCGAGGACTTCAACGGCTTCAAGTCTCACTTGGCTCAGGCCGTCCTCAAGCCAGCGAAGAATCTCAGTTGGACCATCAACTACTACAACGGCCAGGAGCAGCGGGATTTGAACCCAATCTTCAACCCCGCTCTGCCCTCGATTCCGTCTCAACCCGGGCTGTCAACGTCGCCCATCCGGCCGATTCCGCGCGGTCGGTTTCACGTGATCGACACCTACGCGTTCTGGAACGTCACCGACAGACTGACGTTGGGCGGCGAACTCGACTACATCATCAACCGTGTCGAATCGAACAGTGCCCCGCAGCGCATCACTGGCGGCGCGGCGTACTTCCGCTACCAGCTAACTCCGAAGACCTACTTCGGCCAGCGCTATACACGACTCAACGACAACGCCGGTCTATTCAGCGGAGTTGCGCAGAATCTGAACGATCTCACCTCGACCTTCGGCTTCCGTCCCGCCGATGGCTTCGAGACTCGTATCGAGTACCGGCGAGACTTCTCGAACTATCCGTTCTTTCTGCGCAGCGAACCTGGATTGTTGTCGAAGCATCAGGACACATTCACGCTGGGGCTGCTGTGGTGGTTTGGCGGCAAGAATGGTACCTGGTGATTCACGATGTCGGATTCCGATAGGCGGCGGCCGAGTCCGGATGAGCTGCTGCGACGGGTGGAAGCGGAAGAGGATTTCGCCCGGCGCGGCCGCCTAAAGGTGTTTCTTGGTTATGCGTCCGGAGTCGGAAAGTCCTTCCGCATGCTCGATGAAGGCCGCCGGCGCAAACTGAGAGGCCAGGATGTGGTGGTCGGGGCGATTCAGGCTTCCCGGGATGACGCAGTCGCAGAAGTGCTGCGGGGCCTGGAGTCGATTCCCGCGCTCGCCGACGGAACCCTAGACGTGGAGGCGGTCCGCCGCCGTCGGCCCGCCGTTTGCCTCATTGACGGTTTGGCGTACCGGAACTCGCCCGGCTGCCGGAACGAGTTCCGCTGGCAGGACGTGGAGGAACTGCTGGCCTCCGGTATTTCTGTGATCACTACGATCAATCTTCAATACATTGCCGAGAAGCAGGAACGCGTCGAAGCGATCCGAGGCAAGCGAGTGAGTGACTCCGTTCCGGAGAGTTTCCTGCTAAGAGCCGACGATATTGAGGTGGTGGACGCGCCCGCCCTGGATCCGCAACTCTCAGAACTGCGAGAGATCGCGCTGGTATTCGCGGCAGAGGTGGTAGACGCACAATTGGTCGACTACCTGAAGCGCTTTGGCATCGACCAGAGCTATGGAGCGCATGAGCGCATTCTTGTCTGCATCACGCCTCGCTCGAACGCCGAACTGATGATCGGGCGCGGACGGCGCCAGGCCGACCGATTTCACGGTGATCTGTTCGTGGTGTACGTCGAGCAGGCCGGCCTGTCTGAATCTGATCGCGCCACGCTTGAAAGAAATCTCGCCGCCGCGCGTGACGTAGAGGCCAGGATTGAGGTTCTGCACGGAGAGGATGTAGTGGATGCGATTCTCGGATTTGCGCGGCGTGAGGCGATCACGCAGATCTTCGTTGGCCATAGCCAGCGCTCTGGTTTCTGGCAGCGGTTCCAGGCAAACCCGGTAGAGAGGCTGATTCTCGAGTCGGGCACCATCGACGTTCGAGTGTTTCCTCAAGGTGCGGCCGGGAAGGAGGCGATACCCTGATCGTATGGGTACTGCCGAAGGCAAGCTCAAAGTAATCCTTGGCTATGCCGCCGGCGTCGGGAAAACGTTCCGCATGCTCGAAGAAGGGCAGGCTTTGCAGACCGAGGGCCGCGACGTGGTGATCGGCTACTTTGAACCGCATGGCCGCCAGGACACGATCGCCAAGACCAACGGCCTAGAAACGGTCCCCCGCAAGATTGTCGGCTACCGCGAACGGACGTTCGAAGAGATGGACACCCAGGCAATTCTCGCCCGGCGCCCCGGAGTCTGCCTGGTGGATGAGTTCCCGCACACCAACGTACCGGGATCGGCGCGCGCCAAACGATGGGAGGACGTGCTGGTGCTGCTGGATAACGGAATCGATGTCATCACCACCATGAACATCCAGCACCTTGAGAGCCTCAACGACCAGGTCCGGGAGATCTCCGGTATCCAGGTGCGCGAGACCGTGCCGGATTGGGTGCTCAAGCGAGCCGATGAAATCGTGTTTGTCGATCTGACTCCCGGCGCCCTGTTGAATCGCCTGGATCGGGGCGTTGTCTATGCGCCGGAAAAGGCGCAACGCGCCAAGGAGAACTTCTTCAAGGAGCCGACGCTGGCGGCCCTGCGCGAGATGGCGCTGCGGCAGACGGCCCATGAGGTGGATCTCCGCCAGCCTGGCGGGCTCCGCGACGATGTTGGCCAATCCCTTCCGAATCCTCAGCAGAGTGAGCGCATCTTGATCCATGTAACCGATGCCCCTGCCTCCGTGGGCTTGATCCGGCGCGGCCGCCGCGTCGCCGACTACTTGCGCGCCGACTGCTTTGCCGTCGCCGTCGTCCCCGGACCCGGGCTGGCATCCCTGCCCGGCGAGCAGCGGGAAGCACTGGAACGCCACCTCGACTTTGCCCGCAAGCTCCATATCGACACTCGCGTGCTTGACGCCGAGAACGCGTCCGACGCGCTCGTCGGTTTCGCCCACACAAACGGAATCACGCAGATCTTCCTCTCCAAGCCCCGCAAGCCGAAACTCCGGATCTGGGGCGCCAAGCAGTTACTCGCGATGCAGGTGATCCGGGCCGCCCGCGACATCCAGGTCACCGTAGTGGCGAACCGGCAAACGGCGCGAACATAGCTCGTAAGATCGCCGAGCTTCTCCGAAAGTTGCTCGAAAGTAGGCATCACCGAGTGCTTCGGACCTTTACTGAGCAAACCATTAAGCTACCTGAAGCCGATTGAGTCGACCGAAGCGGCGGTCTGCCATCAATCTGTTCAGAATCATTCACTTGGTTGATACTGGGTGGTTCGTCGAAAACCAAAGCTTCACCTGTTACCGTTGAGACAGCTTGAATCCGGCTGTCGAAACTGCTCGCATTCTCAGCGCCGCGACTCCCCGAAGCAGGGCCAGCAAGCATTCATTGCGGACTCAATCGATCGTAGGAAAGGATGTGTCAGGCCGGTTGTCTTTTGGCCTTTTCAGGAGGAAGCACAAGGCGGGTAGTGCAAGGAACGTCAAGAACAAGGTGGAAGCCAAACCTCCCACGACGACCGTTGCCAACGGGCGCTGCACGTCTGAACCGATTCCGGTTGCCCGGGCGGCCGGGACCATGCCGATCATGGCGACGACAATCATCATCAGGA
>CAYNDS010000130.1:0-12374 GCA_964395885.1 uncultured Solibacteraceae bacterium
ATCCGCACGCGCATGGGCGAAGACCCCTTCCGTCTTCTGGAAGAGGATCATCAGAAGCTGATTTCGCTTCTCGACGAGATGCAGCAGTGCACCGACGAGCAGACGGCGAAACGCACGAAGCTGTTCCTTCTGTTCAAGCGGACGCTCGCCAAGCACGCCATGGCGGAGGAAGACGTCGTGTACCCGCTTCTGCACAACGAGGCGAATCGCGTGGAGGAGGCGCGGCACTTGTTTCAGGAGCATGCCGAGATGCGGATGCATCTGTTTGAGCTGGAACGCGCGGTCCGCTACGGCATGGATTGGACGTCGCAGGTGCGGCAACTGCGGGAGATGGTTGCCCGTCACGCCGCCGAGGAGGAGAACGATGAGTTTCCGCGGCTGAGGTCGATCCTGTCGGAGGAACGGCAGCAGAAGCTCGCCGGACTGATTCACCGCGAAGAAGCAATGATCCTGTAGATGAACCTCCCTTCATGGTGCCTGGCACCCGTGCAATGAGGTGCCAGGCACCGTGAACTTTTGTTCATCTCGGTAGACGACACTCCGGCCTTAGAATTCAATGCCTTCGGTCCTTAAGACTCTTTCATGGTGCCTGGCACCTCATGCATGGGGTGCCAGGCACCATGAAGGGAGGTTCATCTGTGAAGGGCTACCCTGGAGGGCGTGTCGCCGATTGCCGAACGGCTCATCGACTGGTATTTTCACGCCCACCGCCGCCTGCCCTGGCGCGAAACCCGCGACCCGTGGGCGATTCTCGTCAGCGAGGTGATGCTGCAGCAGACCCGCGTGGCCGCCGTTCTGCCTTACTACCACCGTTTCCTCGCCCGCTTCCCTACCCCGGAAGCCCTCGCACAGGCTGACGAACAGCAACTGCTGACGCTTTGGGCGGGACTCGGCTATTACTCCCGAGCCCGCAACCTCCACCGCGCCGCGCAGGTCATCGCGGCGGCCGGACGCTTTCCCGACACCTATGACGCCATCCGCGCCCTGCCCGGCGTAGGCGACTACACTGCCGCCGCCGTCGCTTCGCTCGCCTTCGAGCTGCCCCACGCCGTCCTCGATGGCAATGTCCTCCGCGTCGTTGCGCGGCTGACCAACGATGGCGGCGACATTGCCCTGCCCGCCACGCGCCGCCGGTTTCAGGCGACCGTCGATGGCTGGCTGGACCCTCACCGCCCCGCGCTCTTCAATCAGGCCGTGATGGAGCTCGGCGCGACCGTCTGCACGCCGAAGACCCCGCAGTGCCTGCTCTGTCCCGTCGCCGACCTCTGCCAGGGACGCATGGCCGGACGCGCCACGCAGCTTCCGGTCAAGAAGCGGAAACTGGTCATTCGTCAGGTCGAGCAGGAACTCGTCGTCATCGTGCGGGACGGAAAGCTCCTGCTGCAGCAGCGCGCCGGCGAGGAGCGTCGCTTGGCCGGGTTTTGGGAACTGCCGTCCCGCGCCGAGGTGCCTTCCGCCTCAGTCCTGACGAAAGTCGGAATTTTTCGGCACGGAATCGTTGACATGTCGTATATCATCTCCGTATACACGGCAAAGCTTCAGCGCGCACCCAAAGGTTTCTCCTGGGTCCCGCTCAGCCGTCTGGGGGAGTTGCCGATTTCAACCACAACCCGTAAGGCTCTTGCGGTTTGGAGTAAGTCGGGAGGAGAGGGGTCGTCATGAGGACGAAACGAAGTGTCGCCCTGCGCATTGTCGCGGGCACAGTAGTCATGGGGGTCGCGGTCTGGTCATTCCCGACGGGACCGCCCGCGCGGCGGACCGGCGCACCGGCACCGAATGGCGCGACGGAGGCCACCTGCCGAGCGAGCAACTGCCACACCGGCACGACGGTGGCGAACTCCCCCCAGATCACGCTCACGGGCGGCGACACCTACACGCCGGGCCAGACGCTGAACCTGACGCTCACGATTGCCGACCCGGCGGGTGTCCGTTTCGGGTTCCAGGCCTCGGCGCGGCTGGCGTCCGATGAAACCCGTCCCGCTGGAAGCTGGACCCCCGCCACGGGGCAGCAGGTGGAGTGTGAGGACAACACCCCGCGCCCGACGGCGGGCTGCACCGCCGGACTCGCCAATCAGTACATCGAACACAACCGCGTCATCAGCGGCACCAACGCGATCCCGTTGACCTTCGTCGCCCCCGCCACCAACGTCGGAGACATTTCGATCTTCGTCGCCGCCAACGCCATCGTCACCGGGCTCGGCAACACCAACACGCACCTGCGCAAGTTCACGATTCGCGCCGCTGCCGCCGCACCGCCGGCCATCAGCGAGGGCGGGGTCACCATGGCGACGGCCTTCGGCGGCGTGAACCGCACCATCTCGCCGGGAAGCTGGATTGAGATCTACGGCACCAACCTAGCCCCGAATACCCGCGAGTGGGCAGGTAGCGACTTCAGCGGCACCAACGCTCCGACGGCGCTGGACAACACGCGCGTCACCATCGGTGGTCAGAATGCTTTCGTCCGGCTGATTTCACCCAGCCAGATCAACGTGCAGGTGCCGAACGTGGGCGTGGGTCCCACCACCATGACGGTGACCAACCCGGCGGGCACTTCGGCGAACTTCAATATCACCGTCGCGCAGCGGACGCCGAGTTTCCTGGCCATTCCGTCGTTCCGCGTTGGAGACCGGCAGTTCATCACCGCTATCCACCCGGAAACGACCAACCCGAACGCGCCGATCTTCTGCGGCGGCAACGCCGGCGGCTCCATCCCCGGCACGTTCCGCGACGGACGGCTCTGCATTTTGTACGGCATCGGCTTCGGGGAGACGTCGCCCGTCATCGCGCCGGGCGTGATCTCGGCAGGGAACCCGGCAATGCCCAACTTGCAGATGGCGATCAACGACGTTCCGGTCACGCCGCTATCGGCGACGCTGACGACGGGAACGATCGGCCTCTATCAGTTCAACATCGTCATTCCGTCCAGCATTCCGAACGGCGATCACCCGCTGACGGGGTCGATCGGCGGAACGCCCTTCCCGTCGAACCTGTTCATCAGCGTTCGCGGGCAGTAAACGGGCTTCTCGGGCAGTTGCTTCGGGGGTCTGCCTGAGAGCAAAGCGGGAATCGCGCCACTGAATGGTGTGGTTTCCGCTTTTGCTGTCTTTGCGCTCGGGTTGGCACAATCAACCGGCGCGCTGAACCCCGACTATCACGCCGACGGAGTCGTGAATGCCGCTTCGGTCGCCGCCGGGCCTCTGGCGCCGCAGACCATCGCCAGCATCTATGGACGCAACCTGTCGTGGGTAACGGCGGCGGCCGATGCGTCGTCCCGGACGCTTCCGCTGCAACTGGGTGGTGTGCGCGTGTGGGTGAACGGATCCTCGGCCCCGCTGCTGTATGTATCGCCGCTGCAGATCAACTTCGTGACGCCGCCGAATCTCCTGTCGGGACTGTCCGATGTGCAGGTGTTTCGCGACGGCGTGGTGGGTCCGGCCGTGAAGGTACCGGTGGCGGTGGAGGCTCCGGAACTGTTTCGGGACCATGCGGGCTTTGCGATTGCGGGCAACACGGAGGGCACGCTGCTGAGCCGCGACCGTCCGGGACGCCCGGCGACGTGGGCGATTCTATTCGCCACCGGGCTTGGGCCGACGCGCCCTTCGCAGTTGCTCGGGCAAGCGTTGACGACTCCCGCCGAGATCCTTCGCGCGCGCGCGTTTCAGGTCTTCTTGAACGACAAGCCGGTGCCGCGGGACCGCATCCCGTACGTCGGCGCCACGCCCGGCTTCGTCGGTCTGTATCAGATCAACGTTCTGCTGCCGGATGACCTGCCCGCCGACCCCGAGATCCGTCTCGGCTTCGACCACCCGACCAGCCTGGCCGGCGTGAAGCTCCACGCCATCGCAGCCGCGCCCTGAGCGACGCCGGTCTCATCCAGTCGTAACGGAGGAGTGGTCTGATAGCAGGGATGCGCCTTCTCGCCCTGTTGCTCGCTTCTGCCTGCCTGTCGGCGGCGGAGTCCCAGCATGTCTTCCTCGTCGCCATTGACGGACTGGCGAACTTTCACCTGTCGAACCCGGATCTGGTGCTGCCGAACCTGCGCGCGCTGATCGGCGCGGGTGCGTTGGCACGTTCGAGCGAAGCGGTGTTTCCGACGGTGACGCATCCGAACCACTCGATGATCACGGGCGTGACGCCGCGGCTGCATGGCGTGACGGGCAATGACATTCCGGATCATAAGTCCGGCCTGATGATTCCGGGCAATTCGCTGCCCCGGACGAAGATCATCCTGGCGCCGACGATCTTTGACGCGGCGAAGAAGAAGGGGCTGCGGACGGCGGCATTTGACTGGCCGGAAGTGGTGGACGACGCCGCAATCGACTACAACCTGGTGATGCGCGTGAAGCCGGGCGAGCGCAATCAGAAGCTGGACCGCAATGCTTTCTTCGCGGAGTTGAAGGCCGACGGCGTGCCGGTGGACTGGGTGGAGATCTATCGCACACGCGGCGAACTGGCCGGTGTGGCCGATGCCATTCTGGTGGAAGCCGCCGCGCACACCATTCGCAAGCACAAGCCGAACCTGCTGGCGATTCACATCGACCTGCCCGATCATGAGCAGCACGCCTACGGCTTCACGCATCCGATTGCGCTGGCGTCCTTGACCAAGGCCGATGCCATGCTGGGGCAGATGGTGCGGGCGGCGCGCGAGGCAGGGATTGCCGAGCGGACGACGTTTGTCGTGGTGAGCGATCACGGCTTTGCGTCGGTCTATGACGAGATCAACATCCGGCCGTTTTTTGAGAAGGCGGGCATCGAGAACAAGGTACGGTTCTTTGAAGGCGGCTGGGCGCCGTTCCTCGGCCTGGAGCCGGACTTTGACCGCGCGAAGGATGGCCCGAAGCTGGAGGAGGCATTTGCAGCGCTGCGCCGGTTGCCGAACATTGTCCGCATTTACTCGTCCGAGGAGTTCCCTTCGCTGGGGCTGGCGAAGTTCACTCCGGACGGGCGGACGCGGGGCGAGTATCTGATTGCGGCCGATGTGGCGACGTATCTGGTGTGGGCGGCGGACGACTCGACGGAGCGGCGCAAGCGGCAGCGCCCGGCGCACGGGCACGGGTATCTGGCGACGCATCCGCAGATGAAGGCGATGCTGCTGCTGTCCGGGGCGGGCGTGAAGAAGGACTTCCGCTTGGGAGACGTGCGGCAGATCGATGTCGCGCCGACGATCGCGGCGCTGTTGGGGCTGGAGTTCGGGAGTGTCGAAGGGCGGGCGCTGACGGAGGCGCTGCGGTAGGGGCGAGACCGCGCGCCGATCCGGCCGGCGAAGGAAGCCCACCGGCAGCGGCAACCGATCGTGTTAAGCTGCCGCCGGAGGTCTGGTGGATTGAGACGACGAGCGTTCTGTCATCGAGGTGCCTTTGCGCTGTTCAGCATCACCGTTGGACGGGGCCAGCCGGCTGGATTCCGGAGCCGCGGCTTCTACTTGAGAAGCGGTGAGTCCCTCCACGTGAATGAGTATCTGCAGAGTCTGAACGGCAAGCACTATCTGGTCGGACAAGGCGACGGCAACTTTGTCGTGTATGAAGGTGCGCGGCCCGAAGTTGGAGGCAGTCCCCTCCCGTCCACGCGGCACGAGTGGGCGTCCCATACGAACTCCTATCCGAAACGCCGATTGGATCCGAACGCGGTCATGACGTTGCACGCCACTGGCCGCCTGGAAGTAGCGAGCCATCGCAAGATGGAGACGGACACGGACACGAACAAGACCGACCGGCCGTTCTATCTCAAGATCGAGGACGACGGGACTGTCTCCCTGTACGAAGGTGTTCCGGAAGACGCGGGCCGGGCCAAGCGGATCTGGTACGGATCCAGGCAGCACCACGGAAAGGGAGTCGCCATACCGTATCAGTGGAAGATCGAAGTGACGGCGTGCAATCCTCCGCAGACGTTCTTCGATTTCAAGGTGGGAACGAGTCACCAGTCCGTCGCGAACCAAATTGCCGAAGCGGAACGCCGCAATCCGAAGCTGTGCCGCGCTTTGCGGATGAGACTGGTGGAACGTCTGAACCGGGCTTGAGAGGACCGGTCAAAGGCGTCTGAGGCGCAAGGTGGAGACGGCGATCGCGGCGAGCGGGAGAAGGAGGGCTGCCCCTGCGGCGGGTCCGAGGCTGGCTTGGTGACCGAAGGCGACCTCCAGCGACGCCCATGTCAGCACCGCGAATACGAACCCCATCGTGACTTTCATGACAAGCGCCATGCGGGCGAGTTCCTTCCGGACCGCCGGGTTGCTGCGATCCAGGCGCATGGGCACGTTGAGGAACTCCGGCCGGACGCCGCCCAACGTCAGCAAACCGTAGCAAAAGAGGGCGACGCCGGGAAGCAGCCACGCTGAGTCGGGCGTTGCCCACCGGTCCGGCTGGCCGCTCAGGCCGAAGTGGACGGGGAAGCGCGCCGGAAGATCGGGCGCGCGGAGGGCAACGAGAGCCGCCGGGAAGAGTGTCGCGGCGGCGGCCAACAGTTCGACAAGCCACTCGACCGGCGCACGCCGCATAGCCCGATGCTAGCAGCGGGGGCCGCCGTGTCAAGCGATACTTGAAGCATGTCTTGGGCTTACATGGAGGACGCCTCCGGCTATCGCGGGCACGCCGACGAGGTTCTGGTTCCGAAGGATGAAGGCGAACTGCTGGAGATCGTCGCCCGGGCGCGCGAGTCGAAGACGCCGCTGACGATTGCGGGCGCGGGAAGCGGGCTGACGGGCGGGCGGTGTCCGGATGGCGGGTGGCTGGTGTCGCTCGAGAAGTTCACGAAGCTCGAGATCGGCGACGGCGAAGCGGTGGTGGGCGCGGGCGTACACCTGATGGATCTGCATGCGGCGGCGCGGGCCAAGGGCCAGTTCTATCCGCCGGACCCGACCGAGACGCTGGCCGCGATCGGCGGCACGATTGCCTGCAATGCGTCGGGGTCGCGGAGCTTCAAGTTCGGCTCCACGCGGCGCTGGATTGAACGGCTGCGCTTCGTGCTGATGAACGGTCAGGTGCTGGATGTGAAGCGCGGCGACACGATCGACTTCGAGGTGCCGGAGATCCCGATGCCGAAGGCGCGCAAGCATTCCTGCGGGTATCTGTTGAAGCCGGGCATGGACTGGATCGATCTGATTGCGGGCAGCGAGGGCACGCTGGCGATCGTGGTGGAGGCGACGCTGAAGCTGTTGCCGGCGCCGCAGTCGATCCTGGCGGGCGTCGTGTTTTTCGGCAGCGAGGATGACGCGCTGGATGCGCTGGATGCGTGGCGCGCGGTGGACGGCTTGCGGATGTTGGAGTATGTCGACGGCGATGCGCTGGACATGATCCGGACGAAGTTTCCGGAGATTCCGGTGGAGGCGCGGGCGGCGTTGATTGTCGAGCAGGGCGATGTGTCGGATGCCGACATCGACGCGTGGTCGGACCGGTTGGACGAGCGCAAGGCGCTGGCCGATATCTCGTGGTTCGGCTCAACAGATGCGGATCGCGAACGGTTCCGGCGCTTCCGCCACGCGCTGCCGGAGACGGTGCTGGCGACGGTGGAAAAGCACGGCTTGATGAAGCTGGGTTCGGACTTCGCCGTGCCGATTGAGCGGCATCGGGACATGATGCGGTACTACCGCAAGCGGCTGAGCGAGGACTTCCCGGGACGCTACGTCATCTTCGGACATGTCGGCGATGCACACCATCACGTGAACCTGCTGCCCGCGACGAAGGCGGAGTTCGACGCGGGCGTGCGGCTGTTTGATGAGTTCGCGCGCGTGGCGGTGGAGATGGGCGGAACCGTGGCTGCCGAGCATGGCCTGGGCAAGCGCAAGCGCGACTATCTGAAGTACCAATACACGCCGGAGCAGATCGGCGAGATGCACAAGGTGAAGAAGCGGCTGGACCCGGATTGGCTGCTGGGGCGGAACACGCTGTTCGCTTTGCCGGCGGAGTTCGAGCGGACCTCCGGCGTGGCGGTGCAGGCCGAGAAGTCCTGATTTCGGAAGCGACACTGCGGCGGATCTCCGAGGCACGCGTCAGGGCGGCGGATGCGGGTGGTCCGGCCGGGGACTGCCAGTTGCTTTGGTTTCGTCGGGAGTGGCGTTTGCGACTCCCGACTTCGTTTGGATTTCGTATCGCTCCGGAGCGGCCGTTTGTTTGCCCTGCAACGGCAGGAGGGACCTGAGTGACCTGTCTCAGGCTAGGGGCGGGATTCCTATCGTGCCGCCAGGCGCCTGTCTTTTTCAGCTCCCGCCACTCGGGCTGGCCGGACCCTCACCGGGTTTCCTAGGACCGCGGTTCGTGTCGCCCGACCAAAGGGCCGGACGCGTGGGCTCCCCGTCGCAGAGCAGGCGGCGACGGTTCTCGATTGCGAAGGTAGAGCACCGGCGGGGCGAGCCGATCGCAGCCTGCCACTAAGTGATTGAGCGCAAGGCGAATTTGATTTCGCCACGGTCGTGACGGGCTAGTGCTTCGCCTGCGCGTAGTGCTGCCGGAGCAGGTCCTTGCCGTAGTCGTTGCCGTTCGGCGTGCGAACGACGGTATGGATGTGCTGTTGAATCGGCTTGCGGGTGCCGTCGGGTGAGCGGATGGCGACGGGCTGCTGGTGGTCGAACTCGATCAGCACGACGGGGCTGTGGATGCGGTAGTAGAAGACGCTGTCGTCCTGCGTCGCACCGATCCAGGCGAAGTAGGTGCGGCCCAGATGCCGTTCGATTTCGGCCATGCGGACACGGGCGTGGCCTTCCTTCATGTTGTCGATGTAGAGGGCGGCCAGGGCCAGGAGTTGCTTCTGCTGGGCGGGCGTCATGTCCTTGGCGGCAAGGCCGGCGTAGTCGAGCACGACGTTGTCCTTGAAGGCTTCGCCGACGTTGTTGTTGCCGTCCTTGCGGACCTCGAGAATCGCCTTGGCGCGTTGGGCATCGGTGAGGGCGCGGATGAGGGCGAGCCCGGCGCGCTGCTCCTGCTGGAGGATGGCGGTGCCGTTGTACTTGCCCGAGGTGGCGATGACGGGTTCGGAGCCGGTGAAGGTGGGCGTCATGACGACCTGGTCGCCGAGAACGAAGTAATTGATGATCAGGTGGTGGCCGTCGATCTGCCAGCCCCAGGGTTGGGTGAGCGACGGCTGGCCCATGATGGTGATCCAGTATTTCCATTCACCGAACTGTTCCTGGTCGTTGTTGTTCAGTTCGGCCAGGGTCTCGTTCAAGCGCATGATGTCCTCGGAGAGCTTCAGACCCTTGGCGCTGAGCGAGGCGCGGAGCAGGCCGAAGGCTTTGTCGCGCTGCGCCGGCGTCATGTCGAGGAAGCCGGCGCCCTGGCGGACATAGAAATGCTGGTTCATCCACTTGCGCCACTCGTCGGAGTCGATGGGGAAGGTCGTTTTGGCGCGCTGCTCCGGGGTGAGGGCGGCGAGAAACGCCTCGGCGGCGGCTTTGACGGGCGCGGTCGAGACGCCGGTGGAGCGGATGGCGAACAGGCCGGTCTCGGGCGTGCCGCTGGCGGTGATGCCGCGGAAGGGTTCGGCGAGACCTTTCGACTCCCACTGGCGCGACATCTGGACGCGACGTTCCGCCCAGGGGATCTGTTGCGCCACGAGCGCGGCGGCGAGGATGGCGAGGGAGGCGATGCCGATCCGGTGGGTCATGGATGGCTCGCATCCTAACACGGGGCGCTATTGCGGTGGGAGCTTGCGGCGGACGTCCTCGATGAGGCGGTCGATTTCCGCCTGCGCGTCCTTGGCGACGGAGTCTCCGATGGAGAGCGATTTGGTGAGGAGTTGCGGAGTCTTCTTCACCATGGCACGGCCGATCGGGGAGCTGAAGAAACCGATGAGGCCGTCGAGCTCTTCGTCGGTGTAGACGTCTTCGAGCATTTCCACGTAGGCGGGCCGGACGCGCTCCCAGGACATGCAGGCGCGGAGCTGGCGGAGAGCTTCGCGCTGGCAGGTGGCGACTTCGTCGGCGAGGTCGGGGTGGAGAGCGGGGTTCGGCAGGCGGCGCGCCAGCAGGAGCCGGAGCTGGTCGGACATCGCGCTGAGCGACTTGTGCAGCGCCTTATCCGCCTGGGTGAGTTCGAGGAAGTGGGCGATCTTTGCGGCCTTCGAGGAACGGGCGGCGGGAGGGACGGGAGCGGCTACGACAAGGGTCCAGAGCTGATATTCCATGAGCAATGGTACCACTGGTACTTTACATTTGTTACCTAGTCGCCGACGGGCGGAGCGATCGGCAGGAGCCGCGCAAACGGCCCCCTGCCGCCCGAGCCGTTAGCGAAGCCGGATGACGTGGAAGCGGAACCGGTCCTTGATGCCGGGTGTGAGCGGCTGCACGGTGGTCCGGGTGGGGAGCGTCTTGCCTTCAAACGCCTTGGCATAGGCGGCGTTCATCTTGGCGAAGTCGTCAATCGAGTCGATGTAGAGGTTGGAGGCGAGCGCGTTGGTCAGGTTCAGCGGCCCGAGCGTGGCGGCGGTCTGGGCGACGACATCGTCACCGGGCGCGGTTTCGGCAGCGCACCAGGCCGTGTCGCCGATCGCGGTACAGTTGCCTTCCTTGCGCAGCGCACTGGCGTTGCGCGCGGCGACGCCCGTGATCGAGACATTCACGCCGAACGGGAGCGCCGGGACCTGCTGGACGAAGAGCGTCGCGTTGGCGCCGAGTTCCTTACGGGCACGGCGGCGAAGGGCGTCTTCGGAAACGGCGGCCGTGCGGTAGAGATTCGCAAAGGCGACGGGCTTGCCGGACAGCTTTGCCGCGGCGAGGACGCGCTTCAGGCGGGCGAACATCGTGTCGATCTGGCCGTCGATGGTCTGCGGGATGACGCCGGAATCGGAATCGCGGCCGAGGATGCCGGCAATGTAGAAGCGGTCCGCGGTGAGCATGCCGGGCGAGATCGGCACGGGGGACTTGGAGTTGGGCAGCGTGACGGCTTCCTTGCGGCCCTTGTAGGCGACGACGGTGATCTCAATCGGCGTGTCGGTGGGCATGCGGGTGACCGACAGCGTGGCGCGGGCCGGCAGCGTGGCGAAGTAGGTGGGCCAAACGCGGTTGACGGCCTCGTAGTCGGCGATGCGCGCCAGATAGAGATGGGCGTACACCACATCGTTCATGGTGAGGCCGGCGCCTTCGACGATGGACTTGACGTTGTTGAGGCAATCGCGCGTCTGGTCTTCGACGGAGGCGGCGAGAGCGGTTCCGACGCGGGCGCCCTGGCCGGAGACGTAGAGGTAGTCGCCGGCAAGCAGCCCGGGCGAATAGGGGCCGACCGGCTTGGGACCCGCCTTGGGCGTGACCACCTGGATATCCGCGGCGAGCGCCGCGAGCGAGCACAGCAGAATCGCCGCCCGCATCACTTGACCTCGAGAATGTCCTTCTCTTTGGCCTTGGCCGCCTGGTCGAGCTTGCCCATGACGCCGTCGGTGAGCTTCTGGACCTCGTCGAGCGCCCGGCGCTCTTCGTCCTCGCTGATCGCCTTGTCCTTGAGCATCTTCTTCAGCGCGTCGTTGGCGTCGCGGCGGATGTTGCGGATGGCGACGCGATGGTCTTCGGCGACGTGGTGGAGCTTCTTGACGAGTTCCTTGCGGCGCTCCTCATTCAGCGGCGGGATGGGGATGCGGATCAGCTTGCCGTCATTGGACGGGTTGAGGCCGAGTTCGGCGGCGCGAATGCCGCGCTCAATGGCGCCGATCTGCGACGGATCGAAGGGCTGGGCGGTGATCATGCCCGCCTCGGGCACGTGGAGCGTCGCCAGTTCCTTGAGCGACATCATGGTGCCGTACGCTTCGACGCGGACCGAGTCGAGAAGGCTGACCGAGGCCCGTCCGGTGCGGATCGAGGCCATGGCGCCAATCAGGTCGTTGAGCACCTTTTCCATGCGCTGGCGCGCGTTCGATTCAAGTTCCTTAACGGTGGTGAAAGTCATTCTGTGGTTCCGGAGTGGATGCGAGTGCCGATGGCTTCGCCGGAGGCCATGCGAAGGATGTTGCCGCGCACATTCAGGTTGAAGACCCGGATGGGCAGGTTGTTGTCGCGGCACATGGCGATGGCGGAAGAGTCCATGACGGCAAGCTGCTTGGTCAAAACCTCGCTGAAGCTGACCTGGCGGTACATCACCGCGTCGGAATGCTTCAAAGGATCTTTATCATAAACGCCGTCGACGCGCGTGGCCTTGGCGACCACCTCGGCATGAATCTCGAGGGCGCGCAGGGTGGCCGCGGTATCGGTGGAGAAGTAAGGGTTGGAGGTGCCGGCGGCGAAGATGACGACGCGGCCCTTTTCCAGGTGCCGGATGGCGCGGCGGCGGATGAACGGTTCCGCGACCTGATTCATCTGCACGGCGGTCATCAGGCGCGTGGGCGTCCCCTGCCGTTCGAGCGCGTCCTGAAGGGCGATGCCGTTGATGACGGTGGCGAGCATGCCCATGTGGTCGCCGGTG
>CAYNDS010000131.1:0-12354 GCA_964395885.1 uncultured Solibacteraceae bacterium
CCGCCGGAACAGCCCGTAGCCGTGCGTCGGCAGCACGATCAGGTCCGCCTCACGATCCCGCGCGAACTCGACCAGGCGCAACGCCGGATCTCCATCCAGCAGCGTGCGGTGCACCCGGAAGCCCGCCAGTTCGTCCGTCAGGAACGTCTCCAACTGCTTCTTGGCAAACGCTTCCCGCCCGGCCAACACCTCCGCCAGCACGGGTCCGCTCACCTCCAGCGAAATCGCCTCATAATGCGGCGGCGGCATCACATGAACCATCTCGATCGCGACGTCAAACTGCTTTGCCAGCGCTTCCACATAATGCGCCGCGCCCCGGCTTCGGGCCGAAAAATCCACCGGGAAAACGATCCGTTTCAGTTCCTTCATACTCGCCTCCTCCTCTTACGCCCGAGCCCGGGCAATCCGCACCAGATCCAACGGCCGGCCCACCTTCGGCCGCGCATGAAACTGCGCCGCCATCACCGACAACACGATCGTCGGCATCGGGTCGCTGGCAAACACCACGCTCTTGACGCCCGCGTTCCAAGCCTGCGCCAGGCTTTCCTCATCCCGCGACGTCACCACCACCAACCGCTCCGGCCGTTCGATTCGCTCGCCCGCCTGCGCGCGCAGCGCCTCACCGTCCAGGACAATCACGCCCGGCGCCTCAAAGTCCGCACGGTCCACGCAGTCCACCGCCAGCGAGCAGGTGCGCAGCAGCAACTCCCGCAGCCGCTCACCCAAATGCCGGTCCCGCAGGGCGACTTGGATTCTGGTTTCCATTCACTGTCCTCTCTGCACGCGACGCGCCAAGCCGCAGGGTAAGTCGTTCCAACCACTTAGCGACCACCTACGCCGATTGCCCCACCCGCTGCACACGAACGCGCACCCAGTGGGGGATTTCACCCACTCCTTCTGACCGAACTGTCATAAACTCCGGATATGCCGATCTTGAAGGCCATCCCCGAATTCACCGGGGCCCGCATCCTGGAAGCCGTCTTCCACCAGGTCAGCGAAGGCCTGATCATCTATGACCGCGACAAGCAGATCATCGGTGCCAATCGCGCCGCCGAGCGCCTCTTTCACCTCTCCGCCGAAGAAATGCTTGGCAAGACCTGCGGGGAACTGCTCGGCTGCATGCAATGCGAGCAGCACTGCGGCATCCCCCTCGGCCTAATGGAACCCCCGTCGGACCGCCACTCCACCGTCCACCTGCACATCTCGCCCACGCAGCAGCGCCTCGCCCTCATCGCCACCACGCCCGTCACCGGTGAAGACGGCGAGGTCGTCGGCGCCGTCGCCACCTTCCGCGCCGTTTCGGAGACCGCCGTCGGCAGCAAGCAATATGAGGTGATCGCCGAATCGCCCCGCATGCGCGAACTGCTCAGCTTCGTCCGCCGCATCGCCGCCAGCGAAGCCGCCACCGTCCTGCTCGAAGGCGAGAACGGCACCGGCAAGGACCTGATCGCGAAAGCCATCCACTACCAGAGCCTCCGCCAGGCCGAGCCGTTCATCGCCATCAACTGCGCCGCCGTCCCGGAAACCCTGCTCGAAAGCGAACTGTTCGGCTACGAGAAAGGCGCCTTCACCGACGCCCGCCAGCAGAAACGCGGCCTGTTTGAACTCGCCGACAAAGGGACGCTCTTCCTTGACGAAATCGGTGAAATCCCGCTCGTGCTGCAAGCGAAACTCCTGCGCGCGCTGGAGGAACGCACCTTCCGCCGCCTGGGCGGTCTCAAGGACATCTCGCTCGACGTGCGCGTCATCGCCGCCACCAACCGCAACCTCCGCGAAGCCGTTCGCGAAGGCGCCTTCCGTCAGGACCTCTACTTCCGCCTGAACGTCATCCACGTCGACATCCCGCCCCTGCGGGAGCGCGTCGAAGACATCCTCCCGCTCGCCCGCTTCTTCGTCGAACAGTACAACCGCAAATTCAAACGCCAGATCGAGGCCTTCACCAAGGAAGCCGAACACGCCCTGCTCGCCCATGACTGGCCCGGCAACGTCCGCGAACTCCGCAACGCCATCGAGCGCGCCATGATTCTCGAGGACAGTTCCCGGATCACGCTCCACAGCCTGCCGCTCGCCGCCGCTCGCGAGACCCCCGTCCACTCCACCCCCGGAGCCTCCGCCGAGTTCCCCCCCGGCGGCATCTCGCTTGAAGACAACGAGCGCCACCTCGTCGAACAGGCGCTCAAAACCGCCAACGGCAACCAGACCCAAGCCGCGCGCCTGTTGTCCATCACGCGAGACACGCTGCGCTACAAGATGAAGAAGTTTCAGTTGAAGTAGCCGAAGATGTGGCAGCTTTGCTGCCTGATTGCCGGGCCACTCGGAAGGGCTGCTGGACTTCGGCCAATACTAGGCCCTTTTCGTCCTGCAAAGCAAGCACCGAGGAATCTCGTGGCTAAAGGCAAGGTGTACTATTTCAGTGACTCCGGTTGCCGTCGGACGATCATCGTCAAGTGAAGACATGTCCAAGCCGTTCGATTTTGCCAACCACCGTCGTCTTGAAGCACGCCTTCTGAGTTCGGCGGCCCGGGAACTCGGACGAACGGTTGCCGGCCTTCAAGATGGCCAGGACCATGATCTGGCGGCGGAACCTGACAGGGCTCTAGCGCAACGAACAGAACAGCAGCGAATCGTTGCTGAACGCCTTCGGGACTCTCTTGCGCCGCTATTCGTGCTTGGCAGGGGCGGATCTGCCGAGGCCATTGGTTCTTGTGTACTCGTTCGGTTGGATTCCAACCACTTCGCGTTTACGGCGGCACACGTGATAGCTGAGGCAGGCGGGGCCCCATTCTTCGCACCGTCCGAGGGCAAAGGGGGGGAGCTTCTGCCTCTGCCCAAGTGCAACGCTCACCTGATCACGTCTGGTGCGGGAAATGATCTTGACATTGCTGTGCTTGACCTTCCGAACCACCTCGGATGCTTTAGTCATCGGGTGTTTCTAGAAGGCGGAGACCTTGACGAGGATAACCGTCCCGACGATAGAGGCACCTCATCTTTTTATCTCGTAGCTGGTTATCCTCGTCGCGAACACAAGTTCAGGTATCGAGGGCAAGTGGGTTGATTCGTGCACGACTGTTCCACTGTGTCACTAGCCCAGCCTCTTCGGACGAGTACGCACAGGAGCAGCTATCGCGCAAGGATCACCTAGCGCTCGATTGGGATCACAAGGAGATCTCGATTCAAGGGAGAAAGGTGTCCCCGCCTAAGTTGCAGGGTGTCAGTGGAGGTGGCATCTTCCAGATCTCGCGGGAAGATAGTCACAGTTCTCTCGTAGCGATCGCGACCCAGAATCGACGCAAGTCCCGGCTGATCATCGGGACTCGTTTGAAGCACTTCCTTGCGGTGGCTCGCCGGTTGCAACACGGAACCCGTGAGCCCGGAAACTGAATGGCACCCGGGGCGTGCTCGTTACAGCATCGGGTCTAACAATCCGAGACGATCGATTGACGACCGCTTCGGGGCCGCCGTCGGTACTGAGTAGCGCTATACTACAACTGCGTGCGCCCGTAGCTCAGCCTGGATAGAGCGTCTGCCTCCGGAGCAGAAGGCCAGAGGTTCGAATCCTCTCGGGCGTACCACTCCCTCCTAAAGTTCCCCCTGCCAACCGTCGATAACCCTTCTGGATGATGAGGGATCGTCGCGTCTTCCTGCGTTTCGCCTTGCTCGCCCTGTGCATGGCCGCGTCCGCGCAGGCCCAGAACACGCTCTCGATCCGCGTCGAACCCAGCCCGGTCGGGGCCGGCGTCACGGTCGACGGCATTCGCTACACCACGCCGCAACTGTTCATCTGGCAGGAAAACAGCCAGCACTCCCTGGTGGCCGACGCGCCGCCCACCGCGCTGCAGGCCGCCACGGAGTTCGTCTTCGACAGCTGGACCGATCCCGGCGGCGGGCTGTTTCAGAGCGCCCAGCGCGCCATCACGATTACCGCCAGCCGTGCCGTCACCACCTACCGCGCCCTCTACAACCCGTTCCACCGGATCATCGTCCGGACCTACGACCCGGCGTCCGGCACCATTGAAATCAACGGCGAAGCCATTACGGGAGACCGCACGTTGCACTTGGCCGCCGGCTCGGAAGTGCTCTTGAGAGCCTCACCGGCGCCGGGATGGGTCTTCCAGCGATGGTCCAGCCAGGGCCGCCCGCCGGGGCTTCCGGTCCAGCGCTGGCAGCTGAACGGCCCGCTCGACCTACACCCGGTCTTCGCGCGCGGCAGGCGCGTCACACTCCTCACCAACCCGCCCGGCTTGAATCTGCTGATTGACCGCACCGAGACCGCAACGCCCATCACGCTCGATTGGGCGCATCTCGGCACCTATCGGCTTTCGGCCTTCAGTCCGCAGCGCGATGCGCAGAATCGCTTCTGGATCATCGACCTGTTCCGCCGCGACCGGGGCGAACCGGTGGGCCCTCCGGAGACCCACTACGTCGTCAACGACATCGGCGACTTCACGCTCGTCGGCCACTTCCGCCGCGGCGTGCCCGCCACCTTTGAGACCAGCCCCCACGGCCTGCGCCTCTCGATTGAGGGCCGGGAAAACTGGCTCCAATACCAGTTCGTCTGGCCGGAAGGCATCCCGCGCACCATTGCCGCTCCCCTTGAGCAGCACGACACGGAAGGCCGCCTCTGGCAGTTCGCCTCCTGGGCTCACGGAGGCGACGCCACCCAGACGCTGCTGCCTTCAGTCGCCATGGCCGACGCAGGCGGCGTCCGCTGGCTGGCCCGCTATCAGCGCCTGCCGCGCCTGAGCCTCGACTCGACGGCCGGCGCTCCACTCCTCGTGGATGGCTCGCCCTGCGCCAGTCCGTGCCTGCTGGACCGCGCTCCGGGTACCGCGCTCCGCCTGGCCGCCCCGGAAACGGTGGAAGCCGGTCCGGGCACGCGCTTCGAGTTCTCCGGCTGGTCCGATGGCGCCCCGCGCGAACGCACTCTCGCCCTTTCAGAAGACCTGGCCCTTCGCGCCCTCTATCGCCGCCTTCACCGCATCGTGACGGCCGTCACACCGGATGAGGCCGGGTCCGTTCAGTTCGCTGCCTCCCCCGGCGGATTCGTTGTCGAGAACACACCCTTCGTCCTCACGGCGCAACCCGAGCCCGGCTTCCGCTTCGTTCGGTGGGAAGGCGATGTCTTCGGACAGTCCGCCACGCTCGAGGCCCGCGCGCTCGCCCCCCTGACGATTCGCGCCGTCTTCGAGCGCGGCCCTTGGGTAGACCCCTCCGGCATCCGCAACTCCGCCGCCCCCGAGCACTCTGATTTCGTCGCCCCCGGCTCGCGCATCCGCATCCGCGGCCGCAACCTCGCCGAAGTTTCCGTCGCCGCCTCCAGGCCCGTCCTGCCGCAGACGCTCGGCGACGTCACCGTTTCCTGGAACGACCGCCTGCTGCCCCTCATCGGCGTGACGCCGGACTATGTCGACGCCCTGCTTCCCCTCGCAACCCCGCCCGGACCGCTCCGCCTCACCGTTCGCCGGCCCGGACAGCCCGATGTCGCAGCCGAGGGTCAGGTGGTCCGCAACGCCCCGGCTCTCTATCCGAACGGCTTCGCCCAAGCCGACGGCACCGTCACTTTGCTCGCCACCGGCCTGGGGCCGTGGTCGGAGGAGTGGCCGGACGGCTTCCCCGCTCCCCCGGGCGTACTCGCCTCGCCGCTGGACCCGGTCTCGGTTCTGGTCGACGACACGGAACTGGCCCCGCTCACCGTCTCGCCCGCGCGCGAGCTGCCCGGCATTGCCGTCCTCACCGTCCGCCTGCCCGCCGGCTCCACTGAGGTCCGCCTCCGTGTCGCCGGACGGCTCAGCAACGCCGTCGCGGTGCCCCGCTAAAGCGTCACAGCCCGCGCGCAACTCTTTCTCGTTTGCTTGCAGTGCGCCGCCGGCCGCGCCCTCCTTCTCCCGACCACCCCTCCCGCACAATCTCAGCGTGGAACTGGCTCTGGGGCCGGAGTCGCGAAATGTCTCACTCCGGCCCGCCTTTTCCCAAAAAACAGAAGTGTCCCTCGACCGCCCTCGTCCGACTGCGATACATTCCGTCCCATGACGACCCCTCGCCGCGGCTTCGTGCGCAACCTCCTCGGCGGTCTCTGGACCGGCGCCGCGCTCCTGGAGCAGTCCATGTTCCGCGCCCATGTCGCCCGCGCCCAGTCCGTCTCGACGCCCAACCTTCCTCCACTCTTCGACATTGAGAAGGTGGCCGATGGAGTCTTTGCCGCCATCGCCAAGCCCCTCCCGCTGCTCAACTGCAATGCCGCGATTTTTGAGCGCGAGAAGGACCTGCTCATGTTTGACGCGCACTCCCGCCCCTCTGCCGTCGTCGCCCTCGTCGCGCAGGTCCGGCGCGAGGTTTCGCCCAAGCCTGTCCGCTACATCGTCAATTCGCACTTTCATTGGGACCACTCGCAAGGCACGCCCGGCTACCGGAAGCTCGCGCCGGAGGCTCAGGTCATCGCCTCGGTCGCCACCCGGGACCTGCTCTCTTCGAAAGCGATCGAGCGCGTCCAGGCCTCGCGCAACGAAGCCGCCGCCAAGCTGCCCGACTATCGCCGCGCTCTCGAGAAGGCCGCCAGTCCCGCCGCCAGGACCTACTGGAACCTCATGGTCCGCGACACCGAAGCCTATCTGGCGGAGATGGCGTCCTACCGGCCGGAACTGCCCGACATCACCTTTGAACGGGACCTCGTCCTGCACGACAAGCTGCAGGACCTGCACCTGTCCTGGCGCGGCAAGGGCCACACCGCCGGCGACATCATCGTGCATTGCCCGAAGCGCAAGGTCATCGCCACCGGAGACCTCATGCACGGCTTTGCGCCGTTCATCGGCGACGGCTTCCCCCGCGTTTGGCCCGACACCCTGCGCTCGGTCGCGGCACTCGATTTCGACATCCTGATTGGCGGCCACGGCGCCGTCCAGCGAGGCAAGCAGCGCGTCGCGCAGATGGCCGCCTACCTGGAAGAGCTCGTCACGCGCTGCGAAGCCGGCAAGCGCGCCGGCCGATCCGTCGACCAGCTCCTCGCTGAAGTCACCCCCGCGTCCCTGCGGTCTCTGCAGGGCGGCTACGGGCTGTTCCTCGGAGAGTCCCTGAGCAAGTACCTTCTCCAGATGCCCGGCTCCACCGCAGAATCCATCGTCGAAGGCGCTGTCCGCTCCAACATCCCGGAGGTCTACCGGCAGATGGATCTTGCCTGATCCCTGCTAGCGCAGTTCCAGCATCACGACACTCTTTGCCGGCAGTTCCACCTTGACGGCCGCGCCTTCCACCCGGGCGCCCGTAAACGGAACGGGCCGCACCGCCGAGGCCTGCTCGAACGTGTTGCGAGCATCCATCGCAGTGGCGGTCAGCACCCGCCCGGAGGCGCGGCTGATCCGCGCGCCTTCCAGGTCGATTGTCAGCGTCACCGCCCGGTTCGGATCGCTATTCACCAGGCCGGCATGCAGCACGCCCGCATCGTCCCGCACCGCGGAGGCGCTCACCGCCGGCAGCGCCCAGGCGTCCTTGTGATACCAGGGCGTCTCCAGCCGCACCGGCAGGCTCACCGCGTCCTGATACGGCTTGTACATCTCAAAGACGTGATAGGTCGGCGTCAGCACCATCTTGTCTTCCCGGGTCAGGATCATCGCCTGCAGCACGTTCACCATCTGCGCGATGTTGGCCATCTTCACCCGCCCGGCGTGCTTCACGAACAGATTCACGTTCAGCGCCGCCACCACCGCATCCCGCAGCGTGTTCTGCTGCTGCAGGAAGCCGGGATTGCTGCCCTTCTCCGGGTCATACCACGTGCCCCACTCATCGACGGCCAGCCAGACGCGCTTAGCGGGATCGTACTTGTCCATGATCGCGGCGTGCCGGGTCAGGAACTCGTCCATCCGCAAGGTCGCCGCCAGCGTCTTCGCCCAAGCCGCCTCATCAAAGCCGTACGCCGGACCCTTCTCGCGCCACGTCCCCGGCAGCGTGTAGTAGTGCAGTCCGATGCCGTCAATCTGTTTGGCGGCGTCGCGCAGAAAGACCTCCGTCCAGTGATAGTCGGAATCGGTAGGCCCGCTCGCCATCCGCATGATCTTGACGCCCGCCGGCACCTTCAGGAAGGTCGAGTAGCGCCGCGTCACGTCCGCCGCATACTCGGCGCGCATGTTCCCCCCGCAGCCCCAGAGCTCGTTACCCAGCCCGAAGTAGGGCAGCTTCCAGGGTTGCTTCCGCCCGTTGGCCGCGCGCTCATCGGCCAGGGACCCGGCAGGCGACGTGATGTACTCCACCCACTCGGCCATCTCGCGCGGCGTGCCGTTGCCGACGTTTCCGCTGATGTAGGCTTCCGCGCCGACCAGCTCCGCAAAGTCCAGAAACTCGTGCGTGCCGAACGTGTTCGGCTCCGTTACGCCGCCCCAGTGCGTGTTGATCTTCACCGGACGCTTGGCGCGCGGGCCGACGCCCTCCCGCCAGTTGTACTCATCGGCGAAGCATCCGCCCGGCCACCGGATCACCGGTACCTTCAGGTTGCGCAGCGCGCTCAGCACATCATTGCGATAGCCGCGCGTGTTCGGGATCTTGGAGTCTTCGCCCACCCAGATCCCGCCGTAGATGCCATAGCCCAAGTGCTCGGCAAACTGCCCGAACAGTTGTCGCTGTACCTTCGGTCCGGTCTCTCCGGCACGGATCGTCAGGCGGGCCGCCGGAGAGGGTTGTCCAACGATCGACAACGTACCGGCCAAGGCAAGCATCAAGAAGCGGCGCATGGTTTCTGCGAGACTACCAGAGCCGTCCGCCCGAGGTCCAGGATCTTTCACCCGAATCCCCGCCACGGAACCTCTCGACGCGCGCGGTCGTGCCGCCTACTTGACGGTGAACCCGCGCGAAGCTTCCGGCAGAGTGAGACGGCACCTGCGGAGGCCGTGCAGCAGCACGCGTTTGCCCGGCCGAGTCCCGACTTCGGGCCACAAGGAGACTCCGTTGGGGGGAAGCCGTCACCGGATTCACCAGCACGGACCGCCGGCAGCCCGGCCAGCACCTGCCACGACAGAATGTCGCTCTTCTGGCCGGAATCGGCAATCCGTCGTTGACGACCGCGGAGGGAAGGCCCACAGATTGACGGGCTTCACCACGCCGGCCTCTTCGCGACCGGTTGAAGTCGCGCCGTTGCACGGCCGAAGCGGTCACGCGCAGAAACCCAGCCGTGAGGCATCGACCCCCTCCGCCATGTCACACCCTCTCGGAGGTGCCGCACGGCGAGCCGCACCTAGATATACGCAATTACGTCGATCTCAACCAGCGAGTTGCCCGGAATGCCTCCCGCGGCGGCAATGGTGGTGCGCACGGGCGGCTCCGCGCCGAAGCGGCCTTTGAAGGTTTCGTTCATCTCCTTGTAGTCCTTCAAGTCGTTCAGATAGACGTTGCACTTCAGCACCTTTTCCATGGACGACCCGGCATTGACCAGTTCTTTCTCGATCTCGTCCAAGACGTGCTTGGTGTGAGCCTTGATGTCTCCTTCAAAGTGGGCTCCCTTGCCCGCGATAAAGAGCAGGTTGCCGTAGCTGACAGCGCCATTGAACAGCGGCGTGGACTTGGGCTTCTCGCCCCGGTAGTGGACCTTCTTCTTCGGTGCGGACGCGGAGGCTGAGGTCTGCGCGGCTCCGGGCGCCGCCAAAGCAGCAGTGCCGACGGCGGCCTTCAAAAGCGAACGACGGTTCTTCATAATGGAGATTCTATGTTCCGGCGGCACTTCCTCCAACTCTCCTCTGTCGCCGCCTCCGCTGCGACCTCCGAGCTTCCGCAATACCGTGTTCGCTCGTCGCACGCGGCGGCGGGGAATCCCAACCGTTTTCCTGGCCGCGTGATCGGCGCTGCAATGGAGGGCAATCCCGCCTCCGTCCGGCAGGCTGTCTCGGCCGCCATGACGCAGCTCACCGGCGCGAAAGACCCTCGCGATGCCTGGCGCAGCTTCTTCTCGCCGGACGACGTCGTCGGCATCAAGGTTAACTGCTCCGGTTCGCCCAAGATCCTGTCGCACCCATTGGTTGTCGGCGAGATCGCCCGCGCGCTGGTGGAAGTGGGCGTCCCGGCGAAAAACATCATCGTCTTTGAGCGCTTCGCCGATCAGCTGGCAACCGCCAACTACACGCCCTACCTGCCGGAGGGCGCCGAAATCCACGCAATGGAGACCGGGGACCGCCGCCGGTTCAACCTCAAGAACTACGACACGTCCGTCTATGTCGAGACCGACTTTTTCGGTGAGGAGCAGACGCGCAGCTTCCTGTCCCGCCTGGTGACAGAGCGCCTCACCAAAATCGTCAACGTCCCCAACATGAAGGACCATGCCGCCGCGGGCGTCACCGGTTGCCTGAAGAACATCGCCTACGGAAGCTTCTCCAATGTGGCGCGCAGCCATCAGAACACCAAGACGAACACGCTCAGCTTCATCGGCACGCTCTACAACGTGGAGCCGCTGCGCTCCAAGACCGTTCTCCACCTGATGGACGGCATCAAGGGCGTTTGGCAGGGCGGACCGTTTGTCCGCCGCGACGAGTGGCTCTTCGAACCGAAACGCTTGATGGCCGGCACGGACCCGGTAGCTATGGACCGCCTGTTGATTGATGTGATCGAGGCCAAACGGCGCGAAATGGGCAGCGTCAGCGTCTTCGACCGGTCCGGCGAAGCCCTGAAGGCGAGTCCGTTCTACCGCGAGCCCGGCCACATCGAGTACGCCGGGCGCATGGGTCTGGGCGTCTTTGAGAAGTCCGACATCCGCCTGGAAGAGGTGCGCGCATGATCTCCGCTTTGCTGTTGCTGGCCGCTGGGCTGCCGGAGATTGTCGAACAGACACCCGCCGGTGCCGCCAAGGTCCTGCGCCCCGGCACCCGAGGCAATCAGGTGCAGACGGCATCGATGTCGCGCGGGCCATGGGTGGACGCCAATGGCTGGCGTTACCGCCGCGCCGCCGGACCCAAGTTTGTCTATGAAGGAGTTCCGGCGAATCGCCTTGCCTTGGCGGCCGCCGAAGCCTTCGCCTACGGAGCCCCCGCGTTCATTCGCACCGATGCTGCCGGGCGCGAAGCCCTGAAGCCGATGCTCGACTTCCTCGCCGCGCTGGAGCCCGTCTCGCTGCCCGTAGTCTCGGATCTCTTCGTCGTCGACGACGGCAGCCCCGTCACCGCCGAGGTCCTCACCCTCCTCAATCGCCGCAACCTATTGTTCGACGCCGGGCCGGCCCGCAAGCCAGGCTACGCGCTGACGGTGGAAATCGGCACGCCCGAGTTTCCCCGCGCCCAAGCCGCCAACCCGTCCGACTTTGCCTATCTTGTCCGCAAGAAGCTTGGCGATGACAACCGATCCGTCCGCGTCTATGGCTCAGAGACCGTGCTGGCCCACTTCACCAGCGACGGCAAGCGCGCCCGCCTGCATCTGCTCAACTACGGCACCGATCCCGTTGAGGCCTTCCGCGTGCGGGTAAAAGGCGCGTGGAAGACGGCGAAGATCCGGTCGTTTCAGGACGGAGCAGTTCCTCCGGAGGAGATGGAGCAGGCCGACGGTGGCCTGGAGTTCGGGATTCCGAAACTGACCACCTACGCAATCGTAGACTTGAACCCGTGACCGCAAAAATCTTCCTGAAGCTGATTCTCGCCGTCGTCGGCGTGCTGCTGGTCTCGCTGGTGGCCGTCGATCTGATGGCCTCCCGCATCGCGGAGTCCACCTACAAATCCGCCCTCAAACGGGAACTCGAGGACAAGTGCAACGTCATCGCCCGCACGCCGGCGGAGTCGTGGCGCGACCCGCAACGGTTGCATCAACTGGCTCAGGCCGCCGGTGGGCGGCTCACCATCGTCGCCCCCGACGGTACCGTGCTGGCGGACTCCGAAAACGACCCCCGCGCGATGGAGAACCACCGCTCCCGTCCGGAGTTGCAGGCCGCGCTCCGCGGCAGCACCGGATGGGCCGAGCGGCCCAGCCCCACCATGGTCGGCGCATCCTTTCTCTACGTCGCCACGCCCTTCGATGGGGGCGCCGTCCGCCTGGCCGTCCGCATGACCGACATCACGCTTCAGGTCGATGCCATCCGCGGCGAGATGCTGAAGGCCACCGCCCTCGCCTTCCTGCCCGCCGTTTTGATTGCCGCCGTCTTCGCCCGCTGGGCCTCCCGCAAGCTCAGTTCGCTGATTGACTACGCCGGACAACTCGCCAACGGCAACTTCAGCGCCCGGCTGCGCGTCGGCGGTCCCGACGAACTCAGCGTGCTCTCGGCCAAGCTGAACGAAACCGGCGAAAAGCTGCAAGGCATGTTCGAGCAACTGCAGCAGGAGCAGGTGGAACTGGAACGCCTGGAACGCATCCGGAAAGACTTCGTCATCAACGTCTCCCACGAACTGCGCACCCCGCTCG
>CAYNDS010000132.1:0-11793 GCA_964395885.1 uncultured Solibacteraceae bacterium
TTACTTGCGGATGGAGACAGACTAAGCGAATTTACAGAAGAAGGGTTGCTTTATCTTTGGGGCGAAGTCGTTAGTGTAGATGCAGTCTTCGCCATTGGGGTCAACGAACGTCAGAGGGTTGTTTCTTACGTAGCCATACAGATTCCATGACTGTGGGTCGTTCTCAAACTGATCAATAAACGGCTTGTCCGGGCTTGTAAACCGCCCCTGCGCTCCAGAGAAGTACCGCGCCCCGAAGTAATCGAGGCCTGTCTCACCATCCCGCATCTGCCCGGTAAACATCTGCGCCGGAGCACCCGCTCCCCCATAGCAGGCCAGCGTCGGACCAGGCAGATCAGCCGTCCTCGGAATCTCCGCTCCAAACGGCTGGTAGTCCGTCCGCTTCACGCACCCGCCCGCAACATCCGTCACCAGCCGAGTCGACCCCAGATGATCGGCAAACACATACTGCCGCGTCGGCGGCGGCGTGATCGGCGCCACGATCCCTGGGTTGGTTCGCTCGACGTACTCCGCCACCAACTCGCCGCTCACGTCGTACACGTACCGGGTTGTCTTGCCGCTCGCTGTGCGGCGCACTCGTCGCCCTTCGGCGTCGTAGTCGCTCGACTCCAACTCGTCCATCGGCTGCGTCGCCGTGTTCCGAATCTTCGTCATCCGGTTCTCGACGTCGTAGCCCGCCACGCGGGAGGTGGTGCTCGCGGGCATCAGCTGCTTCAGGTTGCCCGCCGCGTCGTACGCGCCCGCGCCGTAGTTCAGCCGATTGGTGACGCCGTTGGCCGTGGCGTACCAGTTCGGCCCGTTCGCAGTAAGGGGAACCAAGCCGGTGGTGGTGTTGTCGCTCCACACGTTCGCAAAGCCATCGTACTGGAAGTCCTGCCGCCGCTCGACGCCGGACGGAAGGACGCGGTCCGTGAACGATTGAATGCGATTTGCCTCGTCGTGCGCGAAGGTCTGACTGATCGTCCCGCCGCCGGTGTCAATCGAGGAGGTGCGAATCGTTCCGTTGTTGTCAAAAGAGCCGTAGCTGTTTGTCAGCTTCAGCAGCGGGGGCGACGGCGCGGCACACGACATCCCACACCGCCGACTTGCTGCTTGTGTTGTCCCGAGTCATCGACACCGGGCACCTTGCGCATGATGGCGAGAAGAACACGTCGACGGGAAACGCCTTCGGGCGCTCCAGTCGCTCGAGATTCGTTGACCTCTTCGAGACGGTTACGCCTTCCGCATCACCTGCTGCCAGGTGGCTTCCTTGCCCGTATCCATGGCGTTGCGCGCCATGATGGCCATCAGCGTGGAATCGGCTCCCCAGAGCGCGGCGTTCTCGATCTGGCCCTTGCGCGCCCCATCGACGAACTGATTCACGGCGTCGAGCGTGATGTCGTACTTGGTCGGCCACTCTTCGGCCTGCTTGGCGCCTTCCCGCCACACCCAGACCCCCTTGCGCGACGTCTGGACCGTGCCCTTCTCACACATGAACGTCTCGGACACATCGCTGAACGACATCGGCGCGCCGAACTGGTTGGCGGAGTAGCTGAACACCGTGCCGTCGTCGAACTGGAACGTGCAGGCCAGGCTGTCGCGGATGTCGCCCTTCTTGCGAATCGCCTGCGTGCCGTAGCCGTTCACCTTTACGGGAGTCTTGCCCATGAACCAGTTGATGACGTCCATGTTGTGGCAGTCCTGCTCGATGATGATGTCGCCGGACAGCTCGCGGTAGAAGAACCAGTTGCGGATCTTCTCTTCGCTTTCGGCGTGGCCCTGCTTGTAGGTGGGTCCGCCGCCCAGCCACGCGCCGCGAATCATCTTGATCTTGCCGAGTTCGCCGGAATCGATCAGCGCCTTGGCGCGGCGGTACTCGGTTCCGTAGCGCTGCTGGAAGCCCATCGAAATCCGCTTGGATTTGTCGGCCGTCAGGGCAACGCGCTTCACCTTGTGGCATCCGGCTTCGTCGACGGCGGCGGCCTTTTCCATGTAGATGTGCTTCTTCGCCTTCACCGCCATCTCAAAGTGCTCCGGGTGGAAGGCGATCGGAGTGGCGATGAGGACCGCGTCCACGTCGCTGGCCATCAGCTCCTCGGCGCGCTTAAACTGCTTGGCGCCGGAATACTTCTCGCCCGCCGCCTTCAGCTTGTCCTCGTAGATGTCGCAGAGCGCGGCGACGCGGACGAACTCATTCTTCGCGAAGAGGCCGGTGACATACATGCCGCGATTGCCGCAGCCGACCACGCCTAACGTCAGTGCGGAGTTCGCCTGGGCGCGCAGGGAAGGGGCAGCCACGGTGGAGACGGCCGCGCCAACGATTTCTCGACGATTCAGCATGTGATCGACGATATCACAGGGTCCGCGCAGGTGTGCATCCTTTGACACCACATGGCAGTGGTGCTATTCTGAGGGCGTGTCGCTGGTTCCCCCAGCCATTGCACGACTGCGCCCCTATGAGGCGGGCCGCTCCATTGACGACGTGAAGCGGCAGTTCGGGCTGACGCGCGTCATCAAACTCGCCTCCAACGAGAATCCGTTGGGTGCCTCGCCCCGGGCCGTGGACGCGATTGCGGCGGCGTGCGGCGACCTCAACCGGTATCCAAACGGCGGCATGGATCTGCGGCGCGCCGTGGCGGCGCAGTTCGGCGTCCGGGTGGAGAACACCTGTGTCGGCGCGGGGAGCGAAGGCATCATGTCGAACATCATCCGGACCTTCCTGGCGGATGACGAAGAGGTGCTCACCAGTGAAGGGACCTTCGTGGGCATCCGCGTGCTGACCGAAGGGCGCGGCGTCCGATTTCGGACGGTCCCGATGCGCAACTGGGGCTTTGACCTGGAGGCGTTGGCGGACGCAATTGGGCCGAGGACAAAGATCGTGTACCTGGCCAATCCGAACAATCCCACCGGAAGCATCTTCACGCGCGCCGAGTTTGAACGGTTTCACGCGAGGGTTCCGGCGCACGTGCTGATCATTCTCGACGAAGCGTATTTCGAGTTTGCCGCTTCGGAGCCTTCCTATCCGGACTCGCTGCACTATCGCCACGACAACGTGATCACGCTGCGGACCTTTTCGAAAGCACATGGTCTGGCGGGTCTTCGCGTCGGCTACGGCTTCGCGCATGCAGACCTGATTGAGAGCATCAACAAGATCAAGCTGCCGTTTGAGCCCTCCGGTCTGGCGCAGGCCGGGGCGGTGGCGGCGCTGGACGATCACGCCTTCCTGACAGAGACGCTGACGGCCAACGCGCAAGGGCGGGAGCGGCTGGCCAGTGGCTTGCGAGAACTGGGCTACCATCCGCTGCCCACCTACGCGAACTTCGTGCTCGTTCCGCTGGCATCGGCCGACGAAGCAAAGTCGCTGTTTGAAGACCTGCTGGCGCAGGGAATCATCGTTCGCCATGTGGCTGCTTTCGGGCTGCCGCAATGCGTTCGAATCTCGATCGGAACGGAAGCAGAGATTGAGGAGTGCCTGAAATGTCTACGGCAAGTGCGATCGCCGATCGCGCAGTGAGCCTGCTCGGCGTGGATCACGTCGAGTTTTATTGCGGCAATGCGAAGCAGGCGGCCTACTTTTACCGTGCCGCGTTCGGATTCTCGCTGACCGGCTACGCAGGTCCGGAAACGGGACAGCGGGATCGCGTGTCGTACCTGCTGGAACAGGGACAGATCCGCTTCGTGCTGACGACGGCGCTGCGGGGCGACGACGAGATCGCCTACCACGTGCGGCGGCATGGGGACGGCGTGCGAACGATTGCGCTGGCGATGGAGGACCGCGGAGACCTGCCGGAAGTCCTGCCATTGTACGGAGACTGCCAGCACAAACTGGTGCAGCCCGGGGCCGCGACGGCGCACTTTCAGCCCGTCGCGCAGCCGGACCCGGTGGCGCGTCCCGTCGGCCTGCGGGCAATTGATCACATCGTCGGCAATGTCGGGTTGGGCGAGATGGAGCAGTGGGTGAAGTTCTACGAGGAGACGCTCGGGTTCTCGTTGTATCAGTCCTTTGACGACAAAGACATTTCCACTGAGTACTCGGCGCTGATGTCGCGCGTGGTGGCGAACGGCTCCGGCAGGGTGAAGTTCCCGATCAATGAGCCTGCGACGGGACGGAAGAGGTCGCAGATCGAGGAGTTTCTCGACTACCACGACGGGCCCGGCGTGCAGCACATCGCGATGCTGACCGGCGACATCATCGAAACGGTGTCGCGGCTGACGGCACAGGGCGTCGAGTTTCTGCGCGTGCCGACGACGTACTACGACGATCTCGAACGGCGTGTCGGCCGCATTGCGGAGCCGGTGGCGGAACTGGCCCGGCTCGGCATCCTGGTCGACCGCGACGAAGAAGGCTACATGCTGCAGATCTTCACCAAGCCGGTGGAGGACAGGCCGACGCTGTTCTTCGAGATCATTCAGCGCAAGGGCAGCCGCAGCTTCGGCAAGGGAAACTTCAAGGCGCTCTTTGAGGCGATTGAGCGCGAGCAGGCCTTGCGCGGCAACCTGTAATCTCAGACTCGTGAAGCTTTGTACCTTTGAGGTGCGGACGCCGGTGGGCCGTATTGCCCGGCTGGGCGCGTGGACCGAAGCCGGGATCGTCGACCTGAACTTCGCCTCGGCTTGCGTTCACGGGCGGCGGATCGCCGATGCCGTGGTGCCCGCCAACATGCGGGACTGGCTGGCGTTCGGCTCCGTGGAGTACACGGCGGAGGCGCTGCGGGCCGCACTGCCGCAACGGGGTCCGAACGACGAGCAACTTCTTTACCGGCACGACGAGGTACGGTTGCTGTCGCCCCTGCCGAATCCGACGACACTCCGGGACTTCTTCGCCTTCGAACAACACGTGCGGAAAGGCTTCGAGAAGCGCGGCGAGCCGCTGCCCGACGAGTGGTTTGAGATTCCGGTCTATTACAAGTCCGGAACACATCGCATTCTCGGACCCGGCGCGGAACTGACCTGGCCGAGCTTTACCGAGCGTCTGGACTATGAGCTGGAACTGGCCTGTGTCCTGGCGTCCGGCGGGCGGATTGCGGGCTACACGATCTTCAATGACTTCTCGGCGCGTGACATCCAACGGCGGGAGATGAAGGTGCGGCTTGGTCCGGCCAAGGGCAAGGATTTCGCGAGTGCGCTTGGCCCCTGGCTGGTGACGCCCGACGAAGTGGGGGACCCCTATGCCCTGGGCATGCGGGCGTACGTCAACGGCGAGTTGTGGAGCGAAGGCAATTCCTCCGCCATGCACTGGCGTTTTGAGCAGATGCTGGCCTTTCTGGCCGAAGGCGATCCCATGGCGCTGCAACCGGGTGACGTCATCGGGTCCGGGACGGTCGGCACGGGTTGCGGGCTGGAACTGGATCGCTGGCTGAAACGCGGCGACGTCGTGACGCTCGAAATCGACCGTTTGGGGAGCCTCTCGAACCGAATCGCTGGATGAACAAAAATTCATGGTGCCTGGCACCATGAATCGTTGTTCATCTAGTTAACACTTGTGTCGTGAATCGGCTAGACTCAGGCCGATGCGGTACCTTGTACTCTTTGGCACGTGTCTCTCCGCCCTTGCTCAGCTCACGCCGGAGCAGCGAGTGCAGGATTTTCAGGCGGTCTCGAACAACCTGGTTCGATACTACGCTCCCACCAACTGGAAGATGATTGCCCTGGGCCATGACCCGTTGAACGTTAGCCCCTGGCTGGACCGCGTGCGGCGCGTCCAGAGCGATCTGGAGTACTACGATCTCGTGATCGAGTACATCACGTCGCTGCAAGACGGTCACACCACCTACTCACTGCCGAGCACGTTTTCGGCAAACCTCGGCATTCGCGTGGACCTCTACGACGGGCGCCTGCTGGTGGACCAGATCAACCGCGCGCGGTACCCCCTGGTGAATCTCCCGTTCGATGTGGGCGATGAACTGGTCTCGCTCGATGGCGTGCCCACCAGCCGCATCATCGACGATCTGATGTGCTACGTCAGCAGCGGCAATCCGCGGGCGCGGCGCCGTCTGGCGGCGGACTATGTCACGTCCCGGCCCCAGAGCATCATGCCCCGGTCAGTGGAGTTGCCGGACCAGGCAGAGGCGGTGTTCCGCAAGCCCGATGGGACGGAAGTGCGCTTCACCCTGACCTGGCTGAAGTCCGGCATGCCGTTCCGAGCGGGCGTCCCGGTGCCGGCGGCGCGCGCGAGTGAACTCCCGGAGGACGATGACACCTGGGCGACGCGTCTGCCCGTGCGCGCGGAGGCGGACCCGGTCCGTGTCGCAGCGCGCAATCGACCGTTTGAACAGGACCCGGAAGGGGTGCTGGGCTGGGGTTCTCGCACACCCTACTACGGCCTTCCGGAAGGCTGGACGCAACGCCGCGGCGGTGGGTCTGACCACTTCTTTTCCGGCATCTATACGTCAAATGGTGTGCGGTTGGGGCTGATCCGCATCCCGAGCTTCAGCCCGGCGAACACCATTGGGGCGATTCGCGAGTTCGAGTCGGAGATTACCTACTTCCGCGCCAATACGGACGGCTTGATTGTCGACGTCACCCGCAATCCAGGCGGGTCCGTCTGCTTCGTCAACGATCTCGCCATGCGCCTGATGCCAGGCGGTGGAACGGGCATTCAGTGGCAGTTGAAGCCGAACCAGTACTGGCTGACGTGGCTGGATTCCGTCGTGCGCTCCGTCCCGCCGAATGCGCCGGGGTGGGTGCTGGAAAACTATCGCTTCAACCTGCAGACCGTGCGCAATGCGGGGCAAGTGGCTGGGGCGATGCCGGGCATCGTGCCGACGGTGGGCAGTTGCCTGGACCCGTTCCCGGTGTCTTTTGATGGACGGCTGTCCCCGGCGCGAGACGTGGCGGGGCAGGTCGTCGGCTACGACAAGCCGATCATCATCCTCGCCGATGAGTTTTCGGCTTCCGGCGCGGACATGTTCCCCGCCATGCTGCAGGACAATCGGCGGGGTCCGATTGTCGGCATGCGGACCGCCGGCGCGGGCGGCAGCGTTGTTGCGTGGGATGCCGGCGCGCTCGGTGAAGGATTCATGCGGATCACGATGTCGCTGCTCTACCGCCAGAGAGTCGCATCGCGGCCTGGTCTGCCGCCGGCCCCGCTAATTGAAAACCTCGGCGTCGAGCCCGACATCGTGCTGGACTTCATGACGCGCGACAACCTCATCCATCGCGGCCGCCCGTTCGTCGACGCGTTCACCCGCATCGCCGTCGAGAACATCCGCAACGGCGGCAACTGACGGCCAACGCGCGTACACTGGCAGGTTATGGTTCTCTCTGATGTCGACATCCGGCGGTACCTGGCCGAGGGCAAAATCCGCATCTCGCCGGAACTGCCGCCGGAGCAGATCGGCAGTTGCTCGATCGATTTCCGGCTGGGAAACGAGTTCTCGATCTTTGAGCACTCCAAGCACCCGTACATCGATCTGCGCAACCCGGTCGAGATCCAGCGGCTGATGCGTCCGATCGAAGTGCCGGCCGGAGAGGCCTTCATCCTGCAACCGCGCGAGTTTGCCTTGGCGATCACGCTCGAAAACCTGGAACTGGACGACGATGTGTTGGGGCGGCTGGAAGGCCGCTCCAGCCTCGGCCGGATCGGCGTGATCGTCCACGGCACGGCCGGCTTGTTTGACCCGGGCTGGAATGGCCGCGCCACGCTGGAGCTTTCCAACCTCGGCATCATGCCCGTGGCGCTCTACCCCGGCATGCGAATCTGCTCCATGACGTTTGAGCAGCTGTCCACCCCCTCCTCGATGCCGTATCGCAAGAAACCCGGCAATAAGTACGCCGGGCAGCAGTTGCCGCTGGCCAGCCGCCTGGCGGGGGAAACGTCGCAGCGCTAAGGGGCCGCGTGAGAAACTAAAGGGCGGATGTTTCGCCTGCCGTTGTTTCTGCTCTTTGCCATTTCGCCCCTCGCGGCGCAGATCACCGAGTGGGATGCCCGTCGCGACCTGCCGAATCTGAGCGAGAAACTGAACCGTCTCGTCCCCCTCCTGGAACAGCTGAATCCGAAAGACTGGGTTGCCAAGGGCGCTTCGGAAGCCTACGTGCAGCAGTGGGAGTCCGTGCGCAAGGAAGCAGGCTATCTGGAGCAAACCGCGAAGGCCTTGAGCCGTCAGCCGGACAAACTGACTCTCGCCCTGGAAGCATATTTCCGCATGCAGGCGATTGAAACCCGTGCCGGCAATCTGATCGAAGCCGTGCGCAAGTACCAGAATCCGGCCATGGCCGACCTGCTGCAGTCAATTGCCGCCGAGAACGGCACCATTCGTGTCGGATTGCAACAATACATCCAGGAGGTCGCGCAGCAGCGCGAAACGGAATGGCGAGTCATGGAATCGGAGGCTCAGCGCTGCCGCACGCAGCTGACCGCGCCCACTTCGCGTCCGGCGGCGAAAAAATGATGGTTTCGTCGCAGCCCTCGATGGCGTTCAATTGCTCCATTTGCGATGAGCCGTCGGTGGACATCTGCGTCTGGTGCACCAAGGACTGCTGCGAACTGCACCGTTGCGAGCGATGCTTTCGCTGCAGCGACTGCTGCGTGTGTGAGCGCGAGCATCGTACCACCCGCTAGCACGCGGCTTCTCCCTCCGGACGACTGCGGCGAAAACCTGAGCGCAGCCTACACTGAAACATGACTCCGGCGGCCGCGGATACCAAATCGAGTCTCTGGCGCGACATCCGCGAAGCCCTGCGCGGAAGCGAGGCCACCTACACGGAAGGATCGCTGGACCGTGCAATCGTCCTGCTGGCCATCCCGATGGTGCTGGAGATGGCGATGGAGTCGCTGTTCGGCATCGTGAATGTGTTCTGGGTGTCGAGCCTGGGCGCGGAAGCCGTTGCCGCCGTCGGCCTGACCGAATCGCTGCTCACCATCGAGTTCGCGATTGCCATCGGTTTGTCGATGGCGATCACCGCCATGGTGGCGCGGCGCGTCGGCGAAGACAATCTGGAGGGTGCCCGAAAGGCGTCCGGGCAGGGCATCATCCTGGGCCTGATCATCGCGTCGCTGCTCGGCGCACTGGGCGCCATCTTCGGACACCGCATCCTGGCCGCCATGGCGGAGGATCCGCGCGTGGCGGACCAGGGCCACATCTACACGCGGCTGGTCTTCGGTTCCTCGCCCGCCATCATGCTGTTGTTCATCATCAATGCCGTTTTTCGCGGCGCGGGCGATCCCAGCATCTCGATGAAGAGCCTCTGGATCGGCAACGTGGTCAACATGGCGCTGGACCCGCTGCTGATCTTCGGTTTCGGTCCGGTGCCCGCCATGGGCCTTCTCGGCGCGGCGCTTGCCTCCACTATTGGGCGCAGCGCGGGCGTGGCCTACCAGATCTGGAACCTGACCAGCGGCAAGGGCCGCATTCACCTCACCGCCGAGAGCTTCCGTCCGGAACCGGCCATGCTGCGCACCATGTGGGGCGTGGCACTGCCCGGGATGTTCCAGTTTCTGGTGGCGCATGCCAGTTGGCCGGTGATGATCAAGATCGTGGCCGGCTTCGGCGCGGCTGCCGTCGCCGGCACCACGATCGCCATCCGCATCATCATCGTGACGATCCTTCCCAGCTGGGGGCTGGCCAACGCCGCCGCGACGCTGGTTGGCCAGAATCTCGGGGCCGGCAAGCCGGACCGCGCCGAAGCCAGCGTCTGGCGATGCGGAATCTACAATGCAGTGTTCCTGGGCTTCGTCACAGTCACGTTCGTCTCGCTGGCGGAGGTCATGGTGGGCCTGTTCAGCACAGACCCGCAGGTGATCGCCGTGGGGGCCGATGCGCTGCGCTTCATCGCCTACGGCTACGTGTTCTACGCCTTCGGCATGGTGATGGTGCAGGCCTTTAATGGCGCGGGCGACACGGCAACGCCGACGTGGGTGAACCTGGGCTGCCATTGGGCGTTCCAGATGCCGCTCGCTTACCTGCTGGCGCGGGTCTGGAACCTGGGTCCGCACGGCGTGTTCATGGCGATCACCATCGCGGAATCCACGCTCGCGGTGGTGGCTTCTATTCTGTTCCGGCGCGGCAAGTGGAAGGAGCGGCGGATCTAGCAGTGTCGGCAGCGGCAGCCGGCGCGCGGCAGTTCTTCTCGCGCCACGGCGTACTTTCCAAGTGGCATCCGAACTTCGAGTTCCGTCCCGGCCAACTGCAGATGGCCGAGGCCGTGGAGTCGTCGCTCAAAGATCACCGCCACCTCATCGTCGAAGCCGGCACGGGCACCGGAAAGACGCTGGCCTATCTGGTTCCGGCGATCCTGTCCGGGCGCCGCGTCGTCGTCTCCACCGGAACGAAGAACCTGCAGGAACAGATCTTCTTCAAGGACATTCCGTTCCTGCAGAAGCACTTCCCGCAGCCGATCCGCGCCGCCCTGATGAAGGGCCGCGCCAACTACGCCTGCCGCCAGAAGATCTATGACGCCGAGCGCGAACCGATCCTGGAAGGCCTGGACGAGATCACGGACTTCCGCCTCATCCGCGAGTGGGAGCGCACCACCGAAACCGGCGACCGCGCCGAGCTGAAGACCCTGTCGGAGTCCTCCACCACGTGGGCCAAAATCGACGCCCGCCGCGAGCGGTGCACCGGCCAGAAATGCGCCCAGTTTGAACGCTGCTTCCTCACCGAAATGCAGCGCCGCGCCCACTCGAGCGACATTCTCGTCGTCAACCATCACCTGTTCTTCGCCGACCTTGCCGTCAAGCAGGACGATTTTGGCGGCATCATTCCGGAATACGCCGCGGTGATCTTTGACGAGGCGCACGAGATTGAATCCGTCGCCGGGCAATACTTTGGCGTTTCCCTCTCCAACCTCCAGGTGCAGGACCTCAGCCGCGACATCGCCGGACTGTCGCGGGTCAAGGGCTTCGGCTCGCCGGAACTCGACCGCACGCTGCTGACTCTCGAAGATCGCGCGGAGCGGTTCTTTGCGCTGTTCGGCGACAACGACGGCCGGGAGGGCTTTCAGCGGCACCGCGCCTTCCTCTCGCTGGAGGCCAACCGCACCGTCTATGAGGACGTGCTGCTGGCATTTGAGATCGTCGCCACGCGCCTGCAGTTGGTCCAAAGCGCCCCGGAGGAATTGATTCCGCTGTTCCGCCGCACCCAGGATCTGCGCGACAAGCTGAAGTTCTGGATGGAGTCCGCCGAGACGCCCGAAGGACGCAAGTACGTCTATTGGGTGGAGCGGCGGGGGCGCGGGCGCCACCTTCAGGCAACGCCCATCGACGTCTCCAAGCTGTTGGACGAGAACCTGTTTGAAAAGCTCGACACCGTGATCCTTACTTCGGCCACGCTGGCCGTGGCGGGCGAGTTCGGCTTCGTCAAGCAGCGGTTGGGCATGAAGGCGGCGCGCACGCTGCATGTCGAAGGGGCGTTTGACTATGAAAAGCAGGCACTGCTGTACGTGCCGCAGCACCTGCCGGACCCGCGCAACGCCGCCTTTGCCTCCGCCGCCGCCGAGGAAGTCCGCCGCATCCTCACGCACAGTCAGGGGCGGGCCTTCGTGCTGTTCACCAGCTATCAGCAGATGCGCCTGGTGTACGAGGCCGTCGCGCCCACGCTGGACTACCCGACGCTGATGCAGGGGTCCCGCCCGCGCAGCGCGCTTCTGGACGCCTTCCGGGAAACGCCGCATTGCGTTCTGTTTGCCACCAGCGCCTTCTGGCAGGGTGTCGACGTGCAGGGCGACGCGCTGTCGTGCGTGATCATCGACAAACTGCCGTTTGCGGTGCCCAGTGACCCGGTGGTGGACGCCCGCATCCGCGCCATCCGCGAAACCGGCGGCAATCCGTTTTACGAGTACCAGATTCCGGAAGCGGCTCTGGCCTTGAAGCAGGGC
>CAYNDS010000132.1:11803-12352 GCA_964395885.1 uncultured Solibacteraceae bacterium
ACAATAGAATCACGAAGCAGCGATACGGGCAGTTGTTCTTCGACAGCCTGCCGCCGTATTCCTTTACGACGAAGCTGGCTGACGTGGAGAAATTTTTCGATGTACGAAGCGACGGTTGAAGTGTCATTTGCCGCCGCGCATCATTTGCGGAACTACGAAGGCAAGTGCGCGCGCGTGCACGGCCACAATTTTCGGGTGCAGGTGACGTGTGAGGGGCCGCGGCTGGACGCCGTGGGAATGCTGGTGGACTTCACCGTCCTGAAGGCAATCACCCGCGGTCTGCTGGAGGAACTCGATCACGGCAATCTCAACGAGATCCCGCCGTTTGACCGCATCAACCCGACGACGGAAGCCGTTGCCGAGTACCTTTGGCGGCGCGTGAGTGAAGCGCTGCGCGCCGCAGACCCGGAACGTGAAATCCGTGTCGCCCGCGTCTGGGTGCAGGAAACCGACGCCAACTCGGCGGCCTACCGGCCTTCCTGACCGGCAGACCGCCGCTTTCGCAATTCGCCTACGCGCCCGCCTTCCCGGACTTGCCCGGCTGTGGGA
>CAYNDS010000133.1:0-6620 GCA_964395885.1 uncultured Solibacteraceae bacterium
CCAAGTGCTCTATCCGGCGGAGCTACGGGCGCACAAGCCGCAAACGTCACGAACAGAATAGCGGATTGCACGGCGGCGCGCGAAGCGAGCTCCGTTCTTCGACCCGTGGGAGCAGTGCTGGGAGCAACAAGTTCCGAACGGGCGGACGGGCGCAGGCGCGGGGAAACCGGGGTCGCATGCCATCGGAGGGGAGTTTTCCGGAGGGGCGCTTTCCCCGGATTTTCCTTCCATGTTGACTGCCGCTTGGCGGGTCGATGAGAGCGGGACCTTCCGGTTCTTGCAGAACCGGGCGTCGGGCCTTACCGAATCAGATGCGCGAAGCCTTGCCGCGGAATGCGTGCTTTCAGAAAGAACCTGGGCACGCCGAACAGAAGGGAGCCGAAGGGCTCCGGCAAACGACCAGGGGCCTCCTTTCCGGCGGCATTACCGAAGGGAGGCGGGCAGAGGGTCAGAGTCACGCTTGCGCACGCAGCTGGCCGATCACGATCGCAGTGGCGTAAGTAGTCCACACGGCAACGGTGAAGACCAGCCAGGCCGCAATTTGTGAGACGTTGCGAATGCCGTACACCACCAAGAGTGTGCAGGCAATCACGATCAAATTGCCGGCGAGGCCGAACCAGAGCGACGAGATTCCCGTCAACTTCGTGAGTCCGAGAGTGTAGTAGGCGTACGAGGCGCAGAGTACCGCGAGGCCAACGATCCACGCGCGGGCTTCCTGGCCGGACCTCGCCTTACCCAACTCGTACCGCGCCAGTCCCAGCAGCGTGAACAGTACCCACCAGACCGCGGGAATGACCCAGCCTGGCGGCTCGTACCAGAGAGGCTTTGCGCCGGGACCGTCGTCAAAGGAAAGGCCCAGTAGCGGTGCCGGAAGGTTGACCGCAATCAGAATGGCGTAGAGAAGCGCCACATCGAGCAACAGAGCTTGCTTTACCGCCGCCTCCGTATGGTCGCTGATGACCAGCAACCGACCGCGCTCAGTGTATCAGACGCATTTCCGGAACTGCGTGAGGCCACCATTCTTCGTTCAAGACAGCCGGCGTGGGCGACACACGCCGGGTCGCATGCCATCGGAGGCGGGTTTTCCCAGACTTTTGGGCCCGAGTGAGGTCAGTCATTCACCTACGACGGCTTCGGGAACCTGACGGGGAAGGGTGTCCTCAAGGGAAGTGCTCCCATGATGAACGTGACCATCGATCCAGCGACGAATCGACTGCAAGTGGCAGGGATCGCCTACGACGCCCCCGCGAGTGAAGCGGACGGAGAGCCGGGCGCATGGCGGGTGGACGACGCGGCCAACCGGCTTGTCTGGCGAGTGGGGCCAATCGCAGCGTCCCGCCTTTCGAACTCGGTTTCGATTTGCCGGATGGGCGGAGGTTGAGACGGGATCGGCGGTCCCTCACGACGGTGAATTCGCCGGAGGATGGGCAGTCACTGCCGCATCGGGCCCTTTGCCTCTGTCCGGCTGTCCAGAATAGCCGATCGCCTATGCTGTTGCGGCGGCGAGGAAGTAGTCGACGATGCGGTCGCCGGCGTGGCCATCCCAGAGGGCAGGGACTTGGCCTTTCCGCACGCGTCCGGCGAGGACGTCCTGCGCGGCGGCTTCGATGTTGGCCGGTTGGGTGCCGGCGAGAATGTTGGTGCCGATTTCGCAGGTGATCGGACGTTCCGTGCTGTCGCGCATCGTGATGCAGGGGATGCCGAGCACGGTGGTCTCTTCCTGAATGCCGCCGGAGTCGGTGAGCACCATGCGCGAGCGCGCGACCAGGCCGATGAAGGCGAGATAGTTCAGCGGTTCGATGACGAGCAGGTTCGGCTGCTGTTCCACGCGTTCGAGAAGGCCGAAACTCGCCAGGTTCTTGCGCGTGCGCGGGTGCATGGGAAAGACGATCGGCAACTGCGCGGCCAGGCGCAGGATGAGATCGAGCAGCGGCTCCAGCGTTTCCGGCTGATCGACGTTGGACGGCCGGTGGAGCGTGACGACGCCGTATTGGCCTTCCGCCACACCGCCGGGAAGCGGCAGCGCCTTGGCGCGATCGAGGTGCGACAGCAGCGTGTCGATCATGGTGTTGCCGACGCAGCGGATGCGTTCCGGCGCGATGCCTTCGGCGGCGAGGTTGCGATCGGCCCACTCGTCGGTGGTGAGCAGCGCGTCGGAGATGACGTCGGTGCAGAGGCGGTTGATCTCCTCCGGCATGGCCATGTCGCGGGAGCGGAGACCGGCTTCGACGTGGGCGACGCGGATGCCCATCTTCTTTGCCGTCAGCGCGCAGGCGATGGTGGAGTTGACGTCGCCGACGACGAGCACCCAATCGGGCTTCAGGGAGGCGCAGACGGGTTCAAAGGCCATCATGACGCGGGCGGTCTGTTCGGCGTGCGAGGCGGAGCCGACCTGGAGGTTGACGTCGGGTTCGGGCAGGCCGAGTTCGAGGAAGAACTCGTCGGACATGGCGCCGTAGTGCTGGCCGGTGTGAATCAGCTTGACGGAGATGGAGTGCGCGGCCGGACGGCGGCGAAAGGCGTGGTAAATCGGCGCGATTTTCATAAAGTTTGGACGGGCGCCCACCACGAGCAGAATCGTCATCAGTAACATGGTAGCGGCTCCGATGAGATACTCAGCTATGAAGAGCGGAGAGATTGAGCGGCTTGGCGACTAAACGTCCGGTGGTGATCCTCGCCTGGGCCTATCCTCCGTCGTCATTGGCGGGCGCGGCGCGGCCGGCTCGCTTTGCCAAGTATCTGGAAAAGCTGGGACATCCGGTGACGGTGGTGTGCGCTGACAGAGCCGCCGGGACAAGCCGAGACGGGAATGTCTGGCGCGTGCATAGCAATCATTCCGACGCGCCGAACGACTCCTGGGATTTTCTGATTGAGCGGATTTTTCGCGCCTTTGTCCTGCCGGACGACGGCTTCACCTGGACATTTCGAATCGCGCGGCTGGCCGATGAACTGATTCGGAAAATGGACCGGCGTCCGGTGATTCTGTCGAGCTCTCCGCCGGTGCACTGTCACATGGCGGCGCTGTGGCTGAAGCGGCGCAACCGGTGCCCGTGGGTGGCGGACTTTCGAGACCCGCTGGTGGGCAACCCGTTTCACGTCAAATGGGTGACGCGCTTTTCCGACCGGGTGCTGCAGGATTTGGTCTTCCGGAATGCCGACCTGCTGATTTCGAATACAAAGACTGTGGCGGCGATGTGGGCGGCGGATCCGCGGACGCCGGCGGCGGCCAAGGCGCGCATCCATACCATCCATAACGGCTATGATCCGGATGAGCCATTGGACCGTCCGGAAGCGCCCGCCGGGGGCAAGGAGCGCATCCGCCACATCGGCGCGATCTACGGCGACCGGGAGCCGGGCCCGATCCTGAAGTCGCTGCGGCGGCTGCTGGAGGCGGGACGCCTGAATCCGGCGCAAGCGCAATGGGAACTGCTCGGTCCGGCGGACCCAACCTCCTTCCGCGATCGCGACACGCTGCAGTGGCTGGTGGAAAAAGGGGTGATGACGGTGCACGCGGGCAGTCTGCCGAAGGCGGAAGCCGACCGGTTGCTGCGGGAGTCCAGCCGGCTGGTGCTGCTGGATGTCTGGACGCGGGACGTGGGCCTGCAGGTGCCGTCGAAGATCTTCGGCTACGTCAGGCTGGGTCTGCCGGTGCTGGCGCTGACGATCCCGGGCGCGCCGGTGGATGAGATTCTCGCCGGCAGCGGCATTGCCAATGAGCGGCTCTACGCGAGCCTGCCGGACGAGGAGTTCGACACGCGGGTGATGCGGTTTCTGTCGACGGACGCCGCGCCGCGCGAGAGTTCCACGTGGTTTCAGGACCAGTTTGACGGCAGCCGCCAGGCCTCGTTTCTTTCCTCCCTGATCGAGCAGCTTCCCGAGGCCTAACGCATCGTCTGGCGCGGGCCGAGCTGTTTGGCGGCCTCGGCCTCTTCGGCTTCGGCGAGCTCCTTGTGCCGGCGGCGGGCGGCGGCGGCACGCTCCGGCTGGTTCTGCCGTTCCCAGACGCGCGCCAGGTGAAAGTGCGGGCGAGGATCCTTCGGGGCAAGCTGCGCGGCGCGCTGGAGCGAGGCGGCGGCCTGGGGCCAGCGGCGGGTGCGTTCGTAGATGCGTCCCAATTCCAGGTGCGGCACCGGCATTGCGGGGGCGCTTTGGGTGAGCGCGAGAAGGCGCTGCTCTTCCGGAAGGCGTCCGGCTTCGAGCGCCAGCAGCCCTTGGCGGAAGGTCTCTTCAAACGAAACCGCCGCCCCAGCCAAGGCCAGGGCGGCGGAAATCGCAACGACGAGTCGCAACGTTAGAACTGCAGGCGCAGCGCGAACTGGAAGTTGCGCGTCGTGCCCGGGTTGGTTCCGTTGAGCGTACCGAAGCGAGAGTTGCCTTGCGTCAGGTTCAACGATTCGGGGTTGAACTGTGGCGTGTTGGTCAGGTTGAAGCTCTCGGCGCGGAACTGCAGGTTGATGCGTTCCGAGATCGGGAAGGTCTTGAACAAGGAGAAATCCAGGTTCGTGATGCCCGGTGCACGGAGCGTGAAGTGGCCGACGTTGCCGAAGGTACCGGGCGCCGGGTTCTGGAAGGCAGCGGTGTTGAACCAGCGGTCCGGCGTGCGGCCGCCGGAGACGTCGTTCGGGTCCACGCCCGGGACGTAGTCCGGACGGACGGTGCCACCGCAACCGCAGCGGGCGTTTTGCGTGCCGACGCTGCGGGCAAAGCCGGTTTGCAGCGTCAGGACCGCGTTCGCCTGCCAGTTGCCGAGAACGGCCTGGGCAAACTTCGGCGCGTCGGAGAAGAGCGCCTTGCCCTTGCCGAACGGCAGTTCGTAGGTACCGCTGTAAACGAACCGGTGACGGATGTCGAAGTTGGCGGCGGCGTACTCAGCCGAGAGGTTGGTGACGTCGCGGACGCCCGGGCCGCCGGCGAGAGGCGTGCCGACGTTGGTCAGCGCGTTGCCCCAGGTGTAGGCGATCTGGAAGTCCAGGCCATTCGAGTAGCGCTTGGTCAACTGCGTGGCCAAGGCGTGGTAGTTGGAGAAGCCGAACGTATCGGCGGTGGAGAAGTTGGTGTCGGCAATCGCGCCCAGGCGGCGGCGGGGCCGCGTCGGAGCGGCGGGGTCCGCCACGTTGAGAGGCTGATTCGGGTTCCACAGCACCAACAGGCGGCGTCCGGCCGAGCCGATGTAGGAGACATCGAGGACGGTGCCCCAGCCGAGCTCCCGCTGCAGCGAAAGGTTCCACTTGTGCACCAGCGGATTGCGGAAGTTACGCGCCACGGTGCGGAAGCGGATCGGCGCATTCTGCGTGAAGATGTTCGCGGGAATACCGTCGGACAGTCGCCCGATGAACGGATTCGGGGCGAAGGCGTCCGGAGGCTGCAGTTGGACTTCCTGGTTGAACGGGATGTTCTGACCGCGGTTGGGGTCGCCGCCCTGGGCTTCCTCACCGCCGTAGAAGATGCCGTAGCCGGCGCGCAGCACGGTCTTGTTCATGAACTGGTACGCCATGCCGAAGCGGGGCGCGATGTTCGACTTATCCCAGCCGATGATGTACTGGTCCACCTGTCCGCGCTGGACTTCGACCTGGGCGACGGGGAAGTTCGGGGGAAGGGGCGCATCCTGGTTGTTTCCGCGCGGAATGACCAGGATCGGACGGCCGCTCCCCATGTAGTCGAGCGAGCTTTGCCGGCCGAAGCGCTCGCCGATCGGGGAGACCAGCTCATAGCGGACGCCCAGGTTGAAGGTCAGCTTCTGGCTCACCTTCCAGTCGTCCTGGAAGTATCCGGCGTAGACCTTGCGCAGGGACGAGACGCCATTGGCGGTGGTGACGCGGGTGCCGCCACCAGCCAGGCCGAGCAGCATCGACGCGACACCGTCCCCGGTAACGCCGGGGAACTGGGGGTTCTCCGTACGGTTGCGGTTGAACTGGAACGTGCCGCGCGCCGAGGGAACCTGGAAGTTCGGGAAGCGGACGTCACGGCCTTCGAAGCCGAATTTGAAGGCGTGGCCGCCCTTGTTGATGGCGACGTTCTGGATGAGGTTCCAGACGTTGGAGATCTGCTGCGTCGGCAGCCATTCCGAGCCGCCGAAGCCGGAGTAGCCGTCCGGGTTCAGGGTCGGGAGACCACCATTCAGACCGACCACGGCGAACGGGTTGCGGCCGCCGATGTTGAACTCCCGGAAGAAGTCCTGGTCGGCGTTGGCCTGCGTACGGGCGGTGACCAGGCGGGTGAAGCCCAGGCGGGTCTCGCTGATGATCGAGGGCGACCACACACGGGTGTAGCTGATCTGGGCATTGCGGCCCTTGTTCGTTTCGACCGCGCCCGCAAAGCCCGCGCCATCCAGCGCGCCGGGGAAGGGAGGCGTGTTCAGCTTGTCCTGCTCGCTCCAGCTCAAGCTGCCGAACAGGGTGTCCTTGTCCGAGAGGCGGTGGTCGAGACGCATGTCACCCTGATTGTCGGTCTGGGCGCCGGAGGTCACAACGAGGTAATTGTTGTCCGGGATGCGCGAGGTGAGGTTCTGGTTCGGCTGCGGGAAGAGGCTCAGCAGCCGGCGCGCGGCGGGATCAAAGCGCGACGGAGGAATGATGTTGCCCGGGAAGGCATCGCGGACGTAGGTGCCGTTGGGCAACTGA
>CAYNDS010000133.1:6630-12228 GCA_964395885.1 uncultured Solibacteraceae bacterium
AACGCCTGCGGCGCGATGGTGCGGGTGAAGGTGTTGCCGAGACCCGGCACGACGCCGCCGGTGGACCGGATGCGAATGCCCTGGAAGTTTCCGAAGATGAACGTCTTGTCCTTGCGGATCGGGCCACCGATGGCGCCGCCGAACATGTTCTGCTTGAACGGTCCGCGACGAGCGCCGGCGCGATTGTTCTCCCACAGGTTGGAGTTCAGCTTGTCGTTCTGCAGGAAGTGGAACAGCGCACCGTGAATCTGGTTGGTGCCGCTCTTGAGGGTGACGTTGACGACACCGCCGGCCGAACGGCCGTATTCGGCGTTGTAGCCGTTGGTCATCACCTTCATTTCACCAATGGCTTCGACCGAGGGGCCGACGACAAACGAGGTCTGGTTGATGAAGTCCAGGTTGTTGACGTTGTTGTCGACGCCGTTCAACAGGAAGTTGTTCTGGCCGTTGGAGCGGACGCCGTTGGCCGAGAAGCCGCCGCCGGCTGCGTCACGCGCGCCGGGCTCCGGCGGAACGACCGCGGGAGACAAGCGGGCCAGGAACGAGAAGCGGCGCTGTCCGCCGAGCGGCAGTTCCTTGGTTTCCTTGTCTTCCAGCGTTGCGCCGATGATGTTGGACTCGGTCTGCAGTGCCGGCGGTGCGGTCGAAATCTCAATCGACTGGGTGATGTCGCCCAGTTGCAGAGAGATGTTCGCCTGGATACGATCGCCGCCCGTGACGGCGACGTTCCGTTGAACAGCCTTGCGGAAGCCGGAGGCCTCGACTTCAATCGAGTAGATGCCAGGCTTCAGAGCGGGTCGAACATAAACGCCCGTGGTATCTGTTTCGGTAGTGAATCGAAGATTTGTCGCATCTTCGACGATGGTGACTTTCGCTCCAGCGATGACTGCTCCCTGCTGATCCGTCACGGTTCCGGTGACGGTGCCGAGGTCACGCTGGGCGAAAAGCGATAGAGAAACAAAGAGGCCGACAGAGGCCAATCTTCGCAACATGAATTTTTCCCCCGGAGGGCGAGTTACCCTCTGGGTGCAAATGCTATCACAGATGCAGATGCGCTGGACCTTTCGCATTTCCGTTTCGTGTCTGGCGGGTGGCGTCTGGCTGCTGATGGCGGCCCCAGGGAATTGGCTTGATTTTGCAGGCACTTGGGGGCTGGTGGAAAAAAATTCCTATGGCGGCGAGACCCGGAAAGTTTCCATTCTGGAGACCACCGGCAATGGAGTATTGCTGTTTGACTACGACGCGGACGGTGACCAGGACGTCCTGATTCCGAACGGGACCACGCTCGAAGGCGGGGGTGACCCTGCGCACCTCTACCGGAACCTGGGAGCGGGAAAGTTTGAAGAGGTCGGGCGGGCGGCGGGCTTCACGCACGTCGGCTGGCAACAGGCGGCTTGCGCCGGGGACGCGGACAACGACGGCGATGCGGACGTGGTCATCACGGAATTCGGCTTCGACCGCTTTTACCGCAACCTGGGCGGACGATTTGAGGACGCCACGGCGGCGGCGGGATTTCCCACCGGCGGGCGGCGCTACGGGTCCGGCTGCACCTTTGTCGACTACGACCGCGACGGCTGGCTGGATCTGTTCGTGGCGAACTACGTGGATCTCGATCTGGAGAAGGTGTCACGGCCGGGAATGCCCGGCCATAGCTGCCAATGGTTCGGATTGCCCGTGATGTGCGGGCCACGCGGCTTGCCGTCGGGGCGGCAGCGCCTGTTTCGCAATCGCGGCGACGGTACGTTTGTGGAAGCGACCGAGGCCAGCGGCATCGCCCGGGCGAATCTGGGCGCGGGGCTGGGTGTGGTGGCGAGCGACTTCGATGATGACGGATGGCCGGACCTTTACGTGGCCTGTGACATGACGCCGAGCCTGCTTTACCGCAACCGCCGCGATGGCACCTTTGAAGAACGGGGCGAAGCGGCAGGGGTCGCCTTCAATGCCGATGGGAAGCCGCAGGCCGGCATGGGCGTGGCGGTGGCGGACTTCGACGGCGACGGGCGGTTTGACATCGTCAAGACGAACTTCAGCGGCGACTCCCTGTCGCTCTATCGGAACGAAGATGGACGGTTCTTCTCCGACGTCGCGCGCGAGCGTGGGTTGCGCGTCACACCCTACGTGGCATGGGGCATCGCGTTTGTCGATCTTGACGACGATGGCTGGAAGGATCTGGTGTGGGCCAACGGCCATGTCTATCCGGAACTGGAAGGGCGGAACCTGGGCGAAGAATACCGGCAGCCGCTCCAGGCGGCTCGCAACGATGCCGGAAGGCGCTTTGTCGATGTCGGAGCGGCGTTGGGGGAAGCCTTCACGGTGAAGCGAACGGCGCGCGGACTGGCGTTGGGGGATCTGGATGGCGACGGGGCTCCGGAGATCGTGTTGAGTCAGTTGGGGATGCGCCCGGCGGTGCTGCGGCGCGAGGGCGTGCGCGGCAACTGGCTGTGGCTGCTGCTGGATGGCGTCAAGGGCAATCGCGACGCACTGGGCGCAAAGGTGACGCTGCGGGCGAAAGGGCGCGTGTGGGTGGAGGAAGTGCGCGGAGGGGCCAGCTACTATTCCCAACACGAGCGGGCGTTGACGTTTTCGCTGGGCGCGGCCGAGCGTGTGGACTCACTCGAGATCCGGTGGCCGAACGGAACGAAGCAGGTGATTCCAGGCTTTGCGGTGAATCGGCGGATTCGCGTGGTGGAGGGCAATCCGGAGGTGCAGCCGCTCAAAAGCGGTGGCTGAGTTCCAGGTAGCCGAAGCCCGCTCCGGCGCCGGAGTAGATACGGCGGGGCACGCCTTTGCCGTCCGCACGGCCGTAGTAGGCGGTCAACGTCGTCTTGGGTGTCGCGCGCCAGTCCACGCTTACGTCGTGGAGGTTGGCCAAGCCGCGCAGTCCGTTGGAGGGGCGTCCGACGTAGCCGAAGGTCCACGGCTGAAAGGCGCCGCCGCCCAACACCCAGAAGTCGGCGGGGTCCGCCAGGCGGATGCTGTGGGCCTCCGTGGTGATGGTCCAGCGGGGGTGCGGGCGCAGGATGAGCTGGGCGTAACGGTCGACGTTGTTCACCATGTCGTAGAACGGGAACCGGGCATAGGGGCGGGGCGTCGGCAGAATTTGGAAGAAAGTGCCGTGGCGGTTGTCGCCCGGATTTTTGTCGCCGCTGGAATGGGCATAGCCTGCGCGAAGCCACGGTTTCCCCCGCAGCTTCGGCTGATAGCCCGCTTCGAACGTATAGGCGTAGGCGCGATGGTCCTGCCGCCCCCAGGCTCCCGTTTGCCAGAGTGCCCAGGAGAGCAGGTCGATGGGTCCGGTGGCGTGGGTGAAGTGCCCGCCGAAGGTGCCGATCCGCACGTTGCCGAAGTCCGCCTGCCGAGCCGCCAGTGGGCGATTATCTGTCTTGAGGACGCGCCGCCAGTCGTGGTAGTAGATCCCGAACAGGCGGAAGTCGCTGGCCTGATTCTTTGACCAGGCTTTCTGGCGATTCCAGGCGACATAGGACAGCGCGATCTTCAGATTGCCCCAGCCGTCCACTTGAAAGGCACCGCGGGTGGGCAGGGCGGCAATCGCGGTGACGGGCCCGCGCGTGTAGTGAAAGCCGTCAAAGCTGCGTCCGACCGGCGACCAGGCGAAGCTTCCGATGAGGCGCTGCGAGAGTCGTGCCTGGCGCAGAAAGGCCAAGGTGGCGTGCTTGGGCGTGACCTCGGCGCCGTCCTGAAACTCGAAGCGGCCGAGCTTGAGCTGATGGGCGCCAGTGCCGAAACGCACCCACACCTGTTTCGGAAAGAGATTGGCCGCCGAGGCGAAATTTCCGTTGGCGGCAGAGAAACTCGCCCCAAGACCGAGCTGTCCCTGCGGGGCGGGCGCCACGGAGCGTGAGGGAAGAAAAGTCATCAGGGGCGCAGCCATTTCCAACTGCCAATCCCAGCCGGGTCGCCTCTGCGCGACTCCGAACTTCGCGATCGCGTGATGAAGGGTGTACTGATTGTCCGCCGCACCGGGCCACCACTGCCACGCCTCGACGCGGCTGCGGAGGGAAGCCTGATATTGAGTTTCAGCCAGTAAGGAGGAAAAAGTCGCAAGGCTGACAAGGCTGATCAGAATCGATCGCACTAATTCAGTTTCGCAAAACAACAATATCGAAGCAGTAAGTGACGAAAAAAGAATTGGCGGGATACACTGAACTCAGTCCATGAGCCGTTCTTCTCTCACTGCTCTCAGTATCCTGATTGGATTATTTGTTGGGATCGGGCTTTTTACGTTCGGCTATGCGCGGGGTGCATCTTATCTCACCGATGATCCGCAAGCGTGCGCAAATTGTCACGTGATGAATGAGCAGTACGACTCCTGGCGGAAGTCGAGCCATCACAGTGCGGCGGTGTGCAATGACTGTCACACTCCGCCGGGGGCGGTCTCGAAGTATGTAACGAAAGCACTGAATGGCTTTTTCCATTCCTATGCATTCACGAGCGGTGATTATCCGGACAATATCCAGATCACCGGGCGCAATCGACGGGTGACCCAACAAGCCTGTATGAAGTGTCATGAGCAGATCACGGATCAACTGCAGGCTGTTCGCGGTCATGACCAGAAGCTGGACTGCCTGACTTGCCATAACGACGTAGGACATCACTAATGAATCGCCGGATTATCCTTGCCATCGTGACGACTGCTATTGCTACCGTAGCAGTGGCTACCTTACTCATTAATATCTTTGAACGAAAGCAAGAGGCGCGGAACCCATTCTTTCGCGTGGTGGAACTTACCGAAGATATCGATGATCCGGCGGTGTGGGGAAAGAATTTCCCACAGCACTATGACGACTATCGCAAGACCGTGGATCAGGTGCGGACGCGCTACGGAGGCAGTGAGGCGCTGCCGCATTCGCCGACGAAGGCCGATCCCCGGTCCGTAGTGGCGCAGTCGAAGCTGGAGGAGGATCCGCGGCTGAAGCGGATGTGGGCCGGGTATCCGTTCTCGGTGGACTTCCGCGAGGAACGGGGCCATGCCTATATGCTGCTGGACCAGCAGACGACGCGGCGGGTGCTGGAATTTAAGCAGCCCGGGACGTGCCTGAACTGCCACGCTTCGATGGTGACGACCTATCGAAAGCTGGGCGGCGGCGACCTTTGGGCCGGCTTCGAGAAAGTGAACTCCATGCCATACGGCGAGGCGCACCAGCAGGTGGGCCATCCGGTGGCGTGCATTGACTGCCATGAGCCGAAGACGATGCGGTTGCGGGTGACGCGGCCGGCGTTCATGGAAGGGATTCGCGCCTGGAAGGCGTCACAGGGAGTGGCTGAATACGACGTGAATACGCAGGCGACGGCCAACGAGATGCGCAGCTATGTCTGCGGACAGTGTCATGTCGAGTACTACTTCAAGGGCGATCAGAAGCGCTTGACCTATCCCTGGAGCAACGGTCTGAAGGCGGAGCAGATGTATGAGGCGGAGAAGGAGCATCGCGACTGGGTGCATGCCGAAACCGGCACGATGATGCTGAAGGCGCAGCATCCGGAGTTTGAGATGTGGAACCAGGGCGTCCACGCGCGGTCTGGCGTCTCCTGCGCGGATTGCCACATGCCGTACAAGCGCGAGGCCGGCCTGAAGATTTC
>CAYNDS010000134.1:0-2071 GCA_964395885.1 uncultured Solibacteraceae bacterium
GTGTTAAGCGCGCCGCCAGCGTTGATTCTGAGCCGGGATCAAACTCTCGTTTGAATTTGTGAGTTTGTGGAACCTCGGATCCGGAGCGCTACTGCTGCCCCAGCTCCAAAGCTCCGGTCATCTCGGATTTAACTCGAAATCGACTCAAGCTTTTGCTTGGCATCCAACCAGATTGTCAAGGATCTGACCACTCCGGCCCGGGATACGATCCCAAACTGAAATGGCGGCTTCGAAACTTGCGACCTCAACCTCATCCTCAGACGCGCCAGGATTACATCCTTGGGTTTGCTTCAGATGTTCTCGAGATCAGAAGAACTGCGGAGGATACTTCGCGTTACTGCTCCGTAACCCAGAGTCTACCAGTTCGATGCGACGATTTCAACCGGCGTTTCAGCCTTGTTTACTTTTCGCCACCCGCTGACGTCTTGAGCGTCCGACTCGTTTCGAACCGCTCTCGACTCTCGTGTGCCGCTTTGTCAGAATAACAAGCCACCCCTACCCTTGCAAGCCCCTTGGACATCAAAAGCGTCACAAAGCAGGCAAGTAATTGAAAACAAAACGAAAAATGTTGTCTCTTTTTCGGTGTGCGCTCGTCACGACACCAGGCCACGATGGGCCCTCAGGAAGGCCGCTGCGCCCTCTAACCCCATGTAACGATTGAGGATCGGCCGTTCCGTACGGGCCAGATCGACCACGATCAGGCCGTCCAGACAGCGCGAGAATTTCGGGTCGACGTTGAAGGCAAGCAGTCTCCCGCCCAGCTTGAGGTACTGCCGGAGCAGGACGGGCACCCCCTTTCCGTCTGCTTCCAGATCGCCGATGACCGCCGAGATCTCGTCCAGGTCCGCACTCCAGAGGGCATTTTGGGGCATGAAGAGGCGACGGAAGGGCCGCTTGGCACGGACAAAACGGCTTAGGCGCTCATCGAGCCGGTTCGTCTTCAGGTACTCGACCAGGAGTTCGCGGGAGGCGGGCGAGTAGTCGTTGGAGATCGAAACGGGACCGAACAGCACCCGGTAGCGCGGATGCTCGACCAGGAATCGCCCGATGCCCTTCCACAGCATCAGGAGGGAAGAGAAGCTCTTTTGGTACTCGGGCCGGACGAAGCTGCGGCCCATCTCCAGCGCAGGGTGCACCTCCAGCAGGAATTGCGGACCGTAGCGGAACAGCGTGGACGTGTAGAGCCCCTTGGGGCCGTGCGTCCGGAGAATCTCGTCAGTCTGCCCGAGCCGGTAGGCTCCGACCAGTTGCTTGCGGCGTGTATCCCAACTGAAGAGATGGAGATAGTGCCGGTCAAAATCATCCAGATCGCAGCTCTTCCCTGTTCCTTCGCCTACGGCGCGGAAAGTGATCTCGCGCAGCTCACCGATTTCCTGCAGGAGGTTCGGCACTTCCGTCGCGGTGGCGACCCAGACCTGTTGATCTCCGGACTCGACCAGGCGGCGCGAGGAAGGCAGTGCGTTCACTTCGTCGACCACGAGCGACGATGTGGCGCGCGGGGCGATTGCGGCGGGAACGGCGTCTCGCACCGACTGGCGCTGCTGGTGACGGCGCTTCGCCAGCATGTCCGTGCGCCAGCGCAGATATCGGGTCAAGGCCTCTGGCGACGCCTCTGCCATGCGTCCCGGCTCGACAGGCGATCCGACACGAACCTCGACGCGCTGTTCCTTCTTATTCAGGTACTCGTACGGCAGAAGGGCCGTGCGAAACCGCGGGTGAACCAGGCCCGCCACCTGAAACAGGGCGCTATTGGCACCACAGATATGCACCGGAACCGCCGTTGCCCGGGTGCGCTGGATCAGCTTGGCGATGTGAGAGCTCCACTCCGGATCGGCAATGCCGAAACGCTTCCAGTCGAGATGGCTGACCTCGCCGGCCGGAAACACAATCAGCATCCGGCCCTGGCGCAACCACTCGAGCGCCTCCCGGATGCCCCGCTGGTTGGAGCGCGCGGCCTTGTTGCCGCCGGCGAATACATCGACAGGGATGAAATAGTCGCGTACCTCCGGCACGGCCGCGAGGAGCTCGTTGACGAGCACCTTGATATCCGGCCGAACCTTCGAGAACCGAG
>CAYNDS010000134.1:2081-12154 GCA_964395885.1 uncultured Solibacteraceae bacterium
CGAACGGGTGATTCGCCGTGACGACCACCGGACCGGATGCTGGAATCTTTGCCAGCTCAGAGTCGGGCAGGTCCAGATCGACGTGAAGCCGACGAATCATCTCCTCGAAGAAGCCGATACCGGCCGAGGAAGCGGCGATCTCCTGATACATGCGCCGAAACTCGCCAAAGCGGGGCAAGGGCAACCGAACGGGCAACGGAGGACGTTCCACTGTGAGTAGAATGCTGCACAGCCGTCAATTCGAAGCTACGAAAGCATGAAATTCTGAATACGGCGTCTGTTTCGCCGCGCCAACCCGGCGAAAGCACCAAAACTCTCGACCCACTGCGGAAACAAGACGGCGTGACAGTCGGCCTGCCCGCGTCTCGGGGCACCTTTCGGGCATTCTCCGCGCGCCTGCTATCTTCGGGTGACGATGCAGCACCGGCGCTTCAAACAAGTGGATGTATTTGCCTCGGAGCCTTGTCAGGGCAATCCTTTGGCGGTGGTCCTGGATGGCGAGGGCATCGGCGATGCCGCCATGCAGGCGTTTGCCGCTTGGACAGGCCTCAGCGAGACCACCTTCCTGCTACCGCCGACGCGGGAGGAGGCAGACTACCGGGTCCGCATCTTCACAACGACACGAGAATTGCCGTTCGCCGGTCACCCGACCCTAGGCAGCTGCCACGCATGGCTGGAGGCAGGCGGAAAGCCGAAGCAGGCGGGCATGGTCGTTCAGGAATGTGCGGCGGGCCTCGTCCGGATCCAGGCTGAATCCCGATTGTTGGCATTTGCAGCGCCACCGCTGGTTCGAAGTGGGCCGGTCGAACCGTCGGTTCTCGAGGCCGTCACTCGTGGCGCAGGCCTTGCGCCGGGAGAGCTAGTCGACCATCAGTGGCTCGTCAACGGGCCGCGCTGGATCGGCTTGTTGCTGTCCAGCGCCGAACAGGTACTGTCTCTGCGACCGGACCCTGTTGCACTGCAGGGGATCGACTTCGGGGTGGTGGGACCCTACCCTGCGGGGTCGGCTTGCGCGTTTGAGGTCCGAGCCTTTCCCTACTCGGATGGCCCGTTCGAAGATCCGGTGACGGGAAGCTTCAACGCCGGAATCGCGCAGTGGTTGATTGCGCGGGGAACCGCTCCGCATTCCTACATCGCCTCACAAGGCACAGTTCTCGACCGTGCCGGGCGGGTTCATGTTTTTCGCGATGCGGGCGAAGCGGCCACCATCTGGATTGGCGGCGAATCGACGACCATGATCGACGGCTCGGTTGGAATCGGATTGGATCTCCGTCGCGGCACGGGATCTGCGAGCCCCGCGAGGACCTAGCCCAGATACTGCTTCAAGTCGGGATTCAGCTGTTCCTTGATATCCGGCTCGTCCAGATTCTGGCGCGTCACCAGACGTGGCGTGATCGGGCTCTGCTTCGGGACGGTCTCTCCACGAAGAGCCTTGACCGCCGAAAGGACGCTCTCGTAGCCCATCTTGAAGGGGTGCTGCACGACGAGAGAATCGATCAGCCCCGCGCGCACGTCCTCAAGCAGCGCCTGACTCCAGTCGAAGCCCACCATCTTCACCTTACTGCCCCTGGCCTTCAGCGCCTGCGCGGCGCCGACGGAGCTCGATTCGTTGGAGGCAAAGAGTGCATCGAGAGTGGGGAAGGCCGTGAGCATGTTCTCGGTCACGGCCAGGGACTTGGCAAAGTCGGCCATGCCGTAGCGCTTGTCCAAGATCTCGATTCCGGCGAAGTTCTTTCGGATCCCGTCTTCAAAGCCGGCCTCGCGCTGCATGGTGGAATCGGCGCCTGGCTGCACAGCAACGACGACGATTTTGCCCTTGCCGCCCAACAACTCACCCATCCGCTGCGCCCCCAGTTCGCCAGCCTTGTAGTTGTCCGTCGAGACCTGGGTGACGTACTTGTCGGTGTCGATACCGGAATCGAAGATCACGACCGGAATCTTCTGCGCCGCGGCACGGTCCACGACACTGACCATCACCTTCTTGTCGATGGGAGCAAGACAGATGGCATCGACTCGCCGGTTGATCAGCGCATCCACAATCCGAATCTGGCCGTTGTAATCCGTCTCCGTATCCGGTCCGTTCCAGATGATCTCCACCGCAGACTCGCGCGATGCCTTCACTGCTCCGGCATGAACAGACTGCCAGAACTGGTGCGCGCGCCCTTTCGGCACGACGCCGATCTGCTTTTTGGAGTCCCGCTGACAGGCGGCAAGCAGCGATGCGCCGCCCGCCAGGAGAATGTCGCGACGACGCATCACTGCGGGAAGCTCTTCGGAGCCTGGATCTTCTGCCATCCTTCCCCGTTCAAACTCTTCAGGAATGCCACCAGATCCTTCTGTTCGCCCTCTGTCAGGTTGAGTGGCTTCATGCGCTCGTCAAGGTACTTGTTGGGATTGCCGCCCTTGTTGTAGTAGGCGACAACCTCTTCCAAAGTCTTCAGGCTGCCGTCATGCATGTAGGGGGCGGTGCGTTCAATGTCGCGCAGAGTCGGGGTCTTGAAGGCGCCGAAATCGGCATCATTCTTGGTGAATGCGGCGCGTCCGGGGTCCGGACTCGGCTTGTCCATGCCGACACCCAGATTGTGATACGCGTTGGTGGTGAAGTTGATCCCTTCGTGGCACTGGTCGCACTTCGCCTTGTTGAAGTAGACGTTCATGCCGCGCACCTGCTGGGGCGTCAGCGCGTTCTTCTGCCCGGCCTTGTAGCGATCGTAAGGTGAGTTGCCGGAGAGAACGGTGCGCTCAAACGTCGCAATCGCACCCGCAACGTGGTCGATATCGAAGTTCTCGGTGTCGTACACCTTCTTGAACATCGCGACATAACCCGGCACTTTGCGGATATTGTCGACGACGCCGGCATGGGTGTTTCCCATCTCGATGGGGTTCTGCATCGGTCCCTTCGCCTGTTCCTCGAGCGATGCCGCGCGGCCATCCCAGAACTGGGCCATCGAGTAGGCGCGATTGATCACTGTGGGGGCACTGCGCGTTCCCGCCAGACCCTTGATGCCGTTTGACACGGCCTTGCCGTCCGCAAAGGCGTGCCGGGGGTCATGGCAGGAGGCGCAGGAGACCTGACCATCAGCCGACAGCCGCGGATCGAAGTACAGCAGTCTTCCTAGCTCCGCCTTTTCCGGCGTATACGGGTTGTTCTTCGGGAATCGAACGGGCAGAAGGCCCAGCGGTACGGCCGGCCCCGGATCGGCCGCCATCACAGGGAAAAGGGCCGATGTGGTCAACATCAGCCCCGTCAGGAACCGTTTCATTGCAATCTCCAGCGAGGGTTACTTCTTCGCGTAGCCGTGAACGTAGAGCGCCTTGTAGCCGGCGTGGGACGACAGCGTGCCAGTCACTTCCATGATGTGGGCGACATGGTCGGCCGCGGCCTTGCGGAACTCGCTGGTCTGTCCGTCGCGGCGCGGATCATGCTCTTCTTCCATCAGCATGTAGAGGTTGCCGTCTTCAGTGAGCAGACCGATGGGCTGGCCGGCCATGATGCACTTCTGCCCGCAGGCGCGATGCTTCTCGCCATGCTTGCCGATTTGCAGGTAGCAGGAGAACTCCACGATCTCACCGGTCAAGGTGGCGATCTTGGCGTCATTTGCCTTGCCGTTCACTGCCGCGCCGATGGTCGTGTTCGACCAGGCTTCGGACGGCTTCTCGCCCAGGGTCCCCATCGGTTGCGCGTAGGTCCCCTTTTCTACGGTCATCTGCGGCTGCAGGATCGGATAGCCGCCCTTCTTGGCCGCGGCCGTGGTCTTCGTGGCCGGGGCCGACTTCTTCTCACTCTGGGCCAGCAAGCCGCCCGCAATCAGAAGGACGCCCGCTGCGATCGTCGCAAATGTCTTCTTCATATTCAGTTGTGAACTCCTTCCCTCTTTCCGCTATCCGCGCACGCTGGCAGCGGGGATCTTCTTCAGCAGATCTTCCATCTCGGCGCGGCTCTCGCTGCCGATGGTGAAGCAATCGATTTCCTTGTGGGCCAAGTGGAACTGCAGCGCCTCATCCGCCTTATTGCGCAGCTTGCCCGCACCCAAGACCTTCATTCCGATGATGCCCTTCCCCTTGGCTTTCATCTCCCGAATGACGCTGAGGACGGTTTGCGGATCGGCATCCATCGCCACCTGCGCCGGATTGAAGCGGACCAGGTCCACTTCCACCCAGGGGTTGGCCGCCGCTGTACGCAGCGCTTCCAGGGTGTGGCAGGAAGTGCCATGGGTGCGGACGATTCCCTTTTCGCGAGCCTCGCTCAACACGGCCATAGCGCCCTTCTTGCGCTCCGGCCAGTCCTTGTCCATCATGCAGTGCAGAAGCAGAATGTCGATGTAGTCGGTGTTCAACTCTCGCCGGAAGCGGTCCAGGTCGGCCCGCATCTCTTTTTCAGTCGAGGCGTGCGTCTTGGACAGGATCGCCACCTTGTCGCGCGGGATGGACTTCAGGGCTTCCCGGACATGCGGGTGGGTTCCGTACTGATCCGCGGAATCAAAGAACGTGACGCCCTGATCGTAGCCCGCCTTCAGCAGTTCGGCGAATCCCTTCACGCCCAGCTTCCGGGTCTGGTTGGAGCTGCCGCCGACGCCGTTGGTGCCGCTGCCCATGGCCATGCGCGAGAGCGAAATCTTGCGCGGTCCAAGCAGAACACGGTCGGTGGCGAACTTCTTTTCCGTACCGGCATAGGCGGCATACGGAAAGTGATTGAGAGCGGCCAGAGCGGCGCCGGATTTCAGAAAGGCGCGGCGCTGCATCGTGTGGCACAAAGCCTTGGCTGGCATAGAGAAGTTCTCCGTATTTGAAACTTATCACAGAGTTCGCATCCGGACTGGGATAGAATCACACGTTCATGCGGTTGGCAGCTCTGTTTCTCGTTCCCCTTATGTTTCTTCCGGCTTTCGCGCAGGAACGCTCTCAGGCGCGCTCGATGGTGATCTCAAAGAACGGCATCGTGGCGACCTCGCAGACCTTGGCCTCTCAGGCGGGCGCCATGATCCTTGCCAAGGGCGGCTCAGCCGTGGACGCTGCCATTGCCGCCAATGCGGTAATGGGCGTTGTCGAGCCGATGTCATGCGGCATGGGCGGTGACCTGTTCGTGATCTACTACGAGGCGAAGACGGGCAAGTTGTACGGCTACAACGGCAGCGGCGCGGCGGCGAAGGGCATCTCGATTTCCGCGCTGAAGGCGAAGGGCTTCGACAAGATGCCGAACAAGGGTATCCACACGGTGACGGTGCCGGGTGCCGTCGAGGGCTGGGATGCCTTACACAAGCGATTCGGCAAGCTCTCCTGGCGTGAGTTGATGGAGCCCGCCGCGCACTTTGCCGGGGACGGCTTTCCGGTCACCGAGATCATTCAATGGGACTGGCAGAATGGTGAGGCCGCGCTGAAAAGCGACGCCAACGCCACGCGGGTCTATCTGCCTGGCGGACGTGCCCCGAAAGTGGGCGAAGTGTTTCGCAATCCCGAGTTGGCGAAGGCGTACTCCATCCTGGCGGACGGCGGCGCCGCAGCGTTCTACAAAGGGCCGATTGCGCAGGCGATCCTCGGCACGTCCAAGCGTCTCGGCGGCTTCCTGACGGCGGAGGACTTGGCCAGCCACAAAGGCGAGTGGGTGGAACCCATCTCGACCACCTATCGCGGCTGGAAGGTTTCCGAGCTTCCGCCGAACGGGCAGGGACTGGCGGCGTTGTTAATGCTGAACATGTTCGAGCGCTTCGACCTGTCGCATCTCGATCCGCTCTCGCCCGAGGCGCTGCACTTGAAGATTGAAGCGCAGAAGCTCGCCTATCAGGATTTGCGCAAGTACGTCGGCGACATGCGGTTCGTCAAGGTTCCGGTGGCCGGGCTGATCAGCAAGGAGTATGGGGCGGAGCGCGCGAAGTTGATCGACCGCGACCGCGCGCGATGCGACTTTACGCCGGGACAGCCGCCGGTCACGTCCAATCACACCATCTATCTTGCGGTCGTGGATCGCGAGGGAAACATTGCCAGCTGGATCCAGTCGATTTCAGACAGTTGGGGATCCTATCTGGTGGTGGACGGGATGGGATTCCACTTGCATGATCGCGGTTCGGGATTTCAGTTCGATGAGTCGCACGCGAATGCGCTCGCGCCGGGCAAGCGCCCGTTCCACACGATCATCCCGGGCTTTCTGGAGCATGGGACACAGAAGATCGGCTTCGGCATCATGCGCGGTCTGAATCAGAGCCAGGCTCATGCACAGTTTGTGTCCTACCTGGCGGACCACGGCACCAACATTCAGGGCGCGATCGAAGGCGCCCGATTTACCCGCCGCGAGATCAATGGCTGTTCCGTGATTCTCGAGGGCCGCGCACCGTCGGCGACGGTGGAGAAACTGCGCGCAATGGGTCACCAGGTGGATCTGCGCAGCGCCTACTCCGGAATGGTAGGCGGCGGCCAGGCGGTTCTGTTCGATACGGCAACCGGCATTAAGTACGCGGCTTCTGACCCGCGCAAAGACGGTGCCGCCGTACCGGAGCCGGAGCGCTACGGCAAGAAATAGCGAAGGAGAGGAAGCGGAAAGATGCGTCAGTTCTGCGCGTGGCTGTTGTTTGCCCCTGCCTTTTTGTTTGCCCAGAAGGTGGAACCTGAAAAATTGATCGAGATGGCGCGGAATCTTCGCGCCGCCGGCCCCGGCTTGGAACAGTCGTTGCGCGATACGCTCGGCAATGACGCGATTCAGAAGGGCACGGCAGTGGTCTGCTGGGGCGCGGACTGCGTGTGGGCGATCGAGAGTGCGAAGGAGCCTTGGCTGGCGATCAACAACACGCCGCCGTTTCATGTCTACAAGGCAGGCAACTTGTGGGTCTACGCGGGGCAGTTGAAGACCTACACTTCCCACCGCTTCCATTGGGTGATTGAGGGCGCGAAGTTCGGCGGCAAGAATGACATCGCTGCCTTTGGTCCGGAGAGCTATCCGCGAGAAGGTGTGGCACGCGGGAAGATGCACGGACCCATCGCACTGGAGAGCACCACGTATCCCGGCATGAAGACGAACTTCTGGTTCTACGTGCCGGCGCAGCTGAAGGCGGACCAACCGGCGCCGGTGATGATCTGGCAGGATGGCGAAAAGTACGCCGACCATGACAAGCCGGCCCGCTTGCTCCATGTCCTGGACAACCTGACTGCGGACAAGCGCATTCCCGCCATGGTGACAGTGCTCATCTCGCCCGGCAAGGTGGGCGAGCGGGCCATGCGGTCCATCCAGTACGACACCGTGAACAGCATCTACGCTCATTACGTCCTGAACGAGATCCTGCCGATTGTCGACAAGACACAGAAACTCCGCACGGACGGCTACTCCCGCGCCATTGCGGGCGAATCCTCCGGCGCCGTCTGCAGCTTTACGGCCGCCTGGTTTCTGCCCAATGAGTTCTCCCGGGTGCTGTCCCGCATCGGCACTTACACCAGCATCCAATGGAAGCCCGGCGTGATCGACGGCGGCAACATCTACCCGTTCGCGGTTCGGAAGGACCCAAAGCGCAACATTCGCATTTGGCTGTCCGACGGTGCCGAGGACCTGGAGAACGCGCACGGTTCCTGGCCTCTGCAGAACATTCAGATGGCGAATTCATTGAAGATGCGGGAGTACGACTTTGCTTTCCGCTGGAGTCTGGGGACGCATTCGACATCGCACGGCAATGCCGAACTGCCGGAGGCCCTGACCTGGCTGTGGCGCGACTACGATCCGGCGAAAACGTCTCAGCAGTTCACGATGGATCCGGCGGAAAAAGATCGTCCATACATCCGCGTCGTCGAGCTCAATCGAGAGCGGTAAGACCCGAATTCTCGCCCTTGCCAGAGCTGCGAGCAGCTTGGTGGAATAGAAGGTCATGTTTTGGGCACTCCGCAGTTTGTTGGCTCTGACCGCTTTGGTGCCCGTATGGGCGCAGGTGGATTGTGCGGGCTGTCATGACCACGCAACGCGCGTGAGCCAATCCGCGCACGCCTCACTCAAGTGCGCGAGTTGCCACGAAGGCGTGGGAGAGTTCCCCCATGCCGCACCCGTGAAGAAGGCAGCTTGCGCGTCGTGTCACGCCTCCGAATCGCAGGAGTTTTCGCTGGGCGCGCATGGACTCGCGGCGGCACGCGGCAACCCGAAAGCGCCGGCCTGCGCCGCCTGCCACGCTGACGTTCATGAGACAAAGCGCGCCGAGACGTCCGACTATCGGGCGCAGGTCGCGACCATGTGCGGCACCTGCCACGCCGAGATTACGCAGCAGTACAACACGAGTGTGCACGGGCAGGAGATCGCCAAGGGAAATCTGAAGTCGGCCACCTGCACCAGCTGCCACGGCCCGCATACCAACGCATCGTTCCGGGGTACGGAAGCGGCCGTCGCCGCAGTGCAAATCCGTGACGCCTGCGCGTCCTGCGACAGCAAGGTGCGGCTGGCGAGTGAGAACCGCCTGCAGTTGGACCGCGTGGCCAGTTTCGACCAGAGCTTCCACGGTTTGGCCGGACGAGCGGGCTCCCCCACGGTGGCCAATTGCGCCTCCTGCCACGGCGTCCACAACATCCTGCCTTCGTCGGATCCGAAGTCGACCATCCACGCCTCCAACCTGCAACACACGTGCGGACAGTGTCACCCGGGTGCGAGCGCGCAGTTTGCCTCGGCGAAGACGCACTGGCTGGAGGGCGAACAGGAACCCGCCGGCGTCCTATGGATTCGGCGTGTCTACCTGGTGCTGATCCCCCTGGTGGTGGGGCTGATGTTCCTGCACAACTTCGGGGACTTTGCCCGCAAGTGGATGGCGCTGGTCCGGCGCAAGGCGGCGCTGGAGGATTTGCCCCCCGCGGGCGAGGTCCGGATGCATCGCATGGAGCGATGGCAGCACGCGATTTTGATCGTGTCGTTCGTCCTGCTGGTCTGGACGGGCTTTGCCCTACGCTACCCGGACTTCTGGCTGTCTCAGCCGCTGGTCGCCTGGGAGAAGCATTTCCCTGTGCGAGGGACACTCCATCGCGTGGGCGCAGTCCTCATCACTGTGCTGTCCGTGGCGCACATCGTCTCACTTTGGCGCAGCCACCGGCTTCGCCAACACTGGCGCAAGCTGTGGCCGTCGGTCAGCGACATCGGCGAGGCATGGCGGTCCTTCCTCTACGCGGTTGGCTTGAGTTCGCACAAACCTGCGGTCGCGGCTCACAGCTACGTGGCTAAGGCGGAGTACTGGTCAGTCGTCTGGGGCACGGCAGTCATGGCGATTACCGGCTTCTTGCTGTGGGCCAACCGCTACACGTTCGCCTGGTTCCCTCGCGAATGGCTGGACGCTGCGGCGGCACTGCACTTCTATGAAGCCGTGCTGGCATCCCTCGCGATCGTCGTTTGGCACTTCTATACGGTCATCTTTGATCCGGAGGTCTATCCGGTGGACTCCGCATGGCTGAACGGCATCAGCAGCCGCCGGCGTCTGCGGAAAGTCTCCAAACCGGCGGAAGTCCCGGCCGCCGGAGACTGACCATAATTGGGAGAGTGACCGGTCCACGCCGCATCGGCTGTCTGACGGAGGAGACCACCGAAACCCTCTATCTCCTGGGGGAGCAGGACCGTATCGTCGGCATTTCCGGCTACACCTGCCGCCCACCGGAGGCGCGGCGCAAGCCGAAGGTTTCCGCGTTCACCACCGCGAAGATCGATCGAATTCTGGAGTTGGATCCCGATCTGATCGTCGGCTTTTCGAACCTGCAGGCTGATATCGCCCGCGATCTGATCCGAGCCGGGCGCAACGTACTGGTCACCAATCAGCGCTCCGTCGAGGAGATCCTGGCGACGATCCTCTGGATCGGCAGGCTGGTGGACGCCGGTTCGCGCGCGCAGGAGTTGGTGGACCAGTTGCGGCAAGGGCTCGACCGGATCGCCCACCAGGCAGCAGCATTCCGTTCCCGCCCGCGCGTCTGGTTCGAAGAGTGGATGGACCCTCTGATCAGCGGCATCCGCTGGGTGGAAGAGCTGGTCGAAGTCGCTGGTGGCAGCCCGATTTTCCCGGAGTTGCGCAGCGAGCACGACGCGGTCAAACGAATTGTCACCAGCGAGCAGGTTTTGCAACGGGACCCGCAGGTGG
>CAYNDS010000135.1:0-6992 GCA_964395885.1 uncultured Solibacteraceae bacterium
GGTTGGCGATGTTCAGATTTCGCCGCTGCGGCAACTTCTGCCCGGTGGAACCGACGTACTCCACTTCCAGCACATAGTCCTTGGCGAAGGCCTGCGACACGCCGAAGCTCCACTGGTTGATGTAGGGCGTGCGGTTCAGGCGGTCGAACGTGAACGGGCTCAGGCTCGGCGATGCCGTAAAGGATGGCAGCATGTCGCGCATGAACAGGTTCGGCACGCGCGGATTGCCTTCGATCGTCTGCGCCTGGAAGAAGGGCGGCGAATTCGCCTTGAACTGCTCTTCGTTGAAGTTGTCGGTGGAATAGTAGGTACCCGCACCGCCGCGCAGCACCGTGTTCTTTGCCAGCCGGTAGTTGAAGCCCAGACGCGGCGCCCAGTTGTTGAAGTCCGGGTCGACGATATCCGGACGTACGCCCTGCCCGGCAAGCACGAAGCGGCCGAGACGCGGCTCAAAGTACAGCGCCTTGTTGCTGCGCTCAATCGGGGACCGTGCAAACTCCCATCGCAGGCCGACGTTCAGCGTGAAGCGCGAGCTCACCCGCCAGTCATCCTGAATGTAGCCGGACCAGTACGTCGTGTACATGTCCTGGCTGCCGTCGCCGATGGCGCCCTGTGCGCGGAACGGCACACCGAGCAGGAAGTCCGCCAGGCCGATGGCCGCGCCGGGCGGTCCCGTGTAGCGCCCATCGAAGCTGAATGTCGGGTTGCCCGAGAAGTTCGTGATCTGGAAGTAGTTCTGCCGCGAGATCTGGAATCCCGTCCGAATGTTGTGCTTGCCCTTGGTGATGCTCAGGTTGTCGGTGAACTGCAGGTTGTCGTCCTGCGCGCCGATGGCCTGCGACAACGATCCGACGGCGCTAAAGCCGGAGATCGAGAAGGCCGGCACACCGAACACCAGCGGCTGCGTCGGCCCGTTGCGAATGTTGAAGACCTCGGTGGCATAGTTGCGCCCGAATGACCCTTCCGACAGCCGGTACGTCACGCTGCGGTTGAAGCCGAAGCGAAACTCATTCAGAATCCCGGGCGAGAACGTGTGCAGATGCGTCGCCGTCACCAGCCGGTTCTGCAACGGGAAGCTTTCGCCGCCCAGCGGACGCAGCGCCTTCGGAATGCGCGCCTCGTCGGACCAGGCGAACGTTGCATAGATCTGATCGCGCGATCCCAACTGGTGGTCCATGCGCACGTTGTACTGATCCCAATCGTTCAGCAGCGTCGGTGTGCCCACCGTGTTGAACAGCGGGAACGCGGCAGTGCCCGTGGGGACGCCCACGTTCGGGGTCGGGATGAACTGCACCGCCGTTTGCGTCGTCCGGTCCAGGCGCGCCTGCGGAATGACGTTACCGGGGAAGGGCAGTCCGGACTGCGGGTCAATCACGTCGATGCACTTGCGCGACGTTGGATTCGCCTGGCAGACCGGTGATCCCGTCGGGAACAGTCCCGTGCCGGTGGAGTCGTCGGCCAGATTGCCCTGCAACTGCGCGCGCGACGGATAGATGCCCGTCGCCGCCTGGCTGGACCGTTGCCGGAAGCCCTCATAGTTGAAGAACCAAAAGGTCCGATTCTTGCCGTTGTAGAGCTTCGGAATCAGCACCGGTCCGCCCACCGCGACGCCGAAATTGTTGATCGTCAGCGGTGGACGCGACCGTCCGGTCCGGTTCAGGAAAAAGTCGTTCGCGTCGAACACGCGGTTGCGAACAAACTCAAACACAGAGCCATGCAGATCGTTGGAGCCGGACTTGATCGACGTGTTGATCACCGCCGCGCTTCGCCCGAACTCCGCGCCGAACGTCGAGCGCTGCACCTTGAACTCCTGAATCGCTTCGATCGAAGGCCGGATGCCGGCGGAGCCGAACCGTGCATTGCGTGTCTCGATGCCGTTCACCAGGAAGCTGACGTTCGACTCGCGACCGCCCGCAATCGAGAGCGTCGTGTCGCTGCGCCCCGTCCAGCTCGATGCCGGCGAGACGCCAATTCCCAGCGGCGCCGCGCCCGCCGACAGCTGCGCCAGCTGAATGAAGTTCCGCCCGTTCAAAGGCAGCTCAATGATCGCCTTCTCGTTCAAGACCTGTCCGATGGTGGCGCTCTCGGCGTTCAGCAGCGTCACTTCCGCCGCCGAAATCGTGACGGCCTCGGAGACGGAACCGACGCTCATCCGCACGTCCACGCGGGCGCGCTGTCCCACCTGGATGGAGATCTCGTCGACGTTCTGCGTCTGAAATCCCGATTTCGTGACGTTCAGCCGGTACGCGCCGGGCTGCAGCGTGACGAACAGGTAGATGCCGTTGTCGTTCGTTTCCTGCTCGGTCCGGACCCCGGTTGCCACCTGGGTCAAGGACAGCTTCGCGCCGCTCACGGCCAGACCCGAAGGGTCCGTCACGCTCACCACCAGATCACCGGTCACGGATTGCGCCAAAAGCGCGGAGAAAGACAGCAAAGCGGCGAAAAGAATTCTCATTCGTACCCTCCCGAAGTGGTTCACTTATACCGTGTTTTCGAACGATAATCAATACTCCATTCTTCACTCCTTTTGCGGTATGGTTCCGTATGGTAAGTTGCGGAAGTGTCAGCCTGGAGTTTGAAGGACGCCTGACGCCTTCCTGCCGCCATTTTCGGGGTAGGTCCGCCTGTTCTTTGTGCACGGCTGATGCGACTGTTTCCTCTAGCTCTGTCAGTGTGCGCGGTGGCGCAAACGGGGCCACCATCCGTTGCCGTGGGGATCACGACGAAGGCGCCGAAGATCGATGGGCGGATTGATCCGGTGGAGTGGGCCGATGCCGCGCGCATCGAAGGCCTGACGCAGCAGATCCCAGAGCCGGGCGGACCGCACCGCTTTCCCACCACCGTGCTGGTGATGGCCGACGCGACGCACCTGTACTTCGGGTTCCTCTGCATCGACCCGGAGCCGCAAAAGATCGCTGTCCACACGATGCGCGCCGATGAGGATCTCGGCGGTGACGATACGGTGGCCGTTGTTCTGGACTCCTTTGGCGATGCCCGCACCGGCTACTTTTTCCGCGTCAACGCAGCAGGCGCGCGTCAGGACGGACTCATCTCCCGCCCCACCGAGGAGCCATCCACGGAATGGACCGGGATCTGGGATGCGCGCACTCACCGCTTCGCGCAAGGGTGGATGGCGGAGATTGTGATCCCCGCGCGCACGCTGAACTTCAAGAAGGGCCTCACCACCTGGGGCTTGAACCTGGAGCGCCATGTGGCCCGGGAACGGCTGAACTTCTTGTGGGCCTCTCCGGTGCGCGATGCGCTGCTCACGGACCTCAGCCGCGCCGGAAAACTGGAAGGCATTGCGGTGCGCAGCCCGGGCGTGGGCCTGGAGTTTGTTCCGTACGTACTGGGGCGCCGTCTGGAGACGTTCGGATCCGGTCCTGCGGCCCAACAGGCGACAGGCGGCGTCGATATCGCCTACCGCGTCACACCGGATCTGAACCTGGTGGTCACCACCAACACGGACTTTGCCGAAACCGAGGTGGATCTGCGGCAGAACAACACGACGCGCTTTCCCCTGTTCTTTCCGGAACGGCGCGCCTTCTTTCTGGAGGGGTCCAATCAGTTTGACTTCGGGCTGGGACTGGGGCGGAACTTCATCCCGTTCTTTACCCGCCGTGTGGGCCTGTCGGACGGCAGACCGGTGGCGATTGATGTCGGCACGCGACTGCTGGGGCGTACCGGACGGTGGAACCTCGCCGCGCTCAACGTGCAGACCCGCTCACGGCCGGGTGCTCCGGCAACGAATCTCACGGCGGCACGCGTCAGCTACGACGTCTCCGAGCAACTGCGCGTCGGGACGCTGGTGACCAATGGTGATCCGGAGGGGCTTTCGCGGAACACCTTCGCCGGTGTGGACACGGTCTGGCGGACGTCGAAGTTCCTGGGCAAACGCAACCTCGCTGTCGGCGGCTGGGCGGGAGGATCCGCCAGCGGGCCGTTGGGGCAGGGCAAGGGCTTCGGCGCCTCGGTGGAGTTTCCGAATGATCTTTGGTGGTCGTCGACCAGCGTGAACCATTACGGTGCCGGACTGAATCCCGCGCTCGGGTTCTTGCCGCGTCCCGCGACGACGCAGGCGAGGACAGAGAACTGGTTTCAGCCTCGGCCGGATCCTGCCGGACGGCTTGGGTTCGTACGCCAGTTCTACTTCGGCTTCATCGGCGACGCCGTCATCAACACCGCCGGGCAGACCGAGACCTGGCGCCTGCAGTTCAGCCCGGTCTCGGGCGAGTTCCAGTCCGGCGATGAGTTCGAAATTGCGTTCCTCCCCCAGCGCGAGTTCCTTCCGGTTCCATTCCCCATCGCGCCGGGGCTGACGCTGCCCGTCGGCGGATACTCCTTCCAGCGGACGCTCTTCTCGCTCCTGTCTTCCCGGTTCCGCCGCTGGCGCACGGAAGGTTTGGTGGAACAGGGCGGCTTCTACCGCGGAGAACTCTTGCAGACATCGGGCGCCGTCGAATGGACGTCGCCGGAAGGCCGCTGGCAGGCCCGTCTGTCTCAGGAGCAGAACTTCGGGAGGCTGCCGCAAGGGAACTTCGTGCAGCGGCTGTGGCAGACACGGCTGGTGTACTCGCCGACGCCGTACTTCTCCGTCACCAGCTTGTTTCAGTTCGATTCGGTGTCCAGCAACTTGGGGGGCAATACGCGCCTGCAGTGGATGCTGCGGCCGGGGCGGGAACTGATCTTTGTCTGGAATCGCGGCTGGCGGCAACTGCCGCTGCGGCGCGACGATCTGGTGCTGCTGCCGGAAAGCGAAGCGCTCACCGTCAAGCTGCGGTGGACGCTTCGCTATTGACGAGGAAGGAAGGAGAGGACTACCGCTTGCGGCGGAGCAGCGCGAACCCAACCACAGCCGCACCGGCCAGCACGAACGAGGATGGTTCCGGAACGACGACATTGCCCCGGCTGTACTCGATGATGTAGTTCTGAGAGGCACCGTCCACCCAGTCATTCCAGGTGAGGGCAGGCGCGAAGCGGTTCAACTGCAAGACATCTTCATCGCCAACGTTGTTCGGCTCACCGCCGTTCCAGTTGGCATACCCCGAAGCGGTACCGCCCGGTCCGCCCGTCCAGAAGAGCTGACCGGCTTCCGGACCGTCCAGCCAGCGCCATTCGCCTTCCACGGCGGCGTCGGAGCCGCCCGCCCACACGCCCGTCGACGTGAGGGAATGGACAAACTCGTTCTCGGCTTGTGAGGTGATCGTGACCAGATACCCCTGCATGCCCATGAAGGTGGACGCCAGCGCGGCGGCGCGCGCCTGAGAGAAGGTCGACCCGGTGGAGACGAACTGGTAGTAGTGACCATTTCCCGCCCACTGAATCGGGGCGGCCAATATTCCGACAAAAGACACCAATGACAGTGCGATGACTCGCATGAGAATCCTCCGTCACAACACCATACCAGCGTTCGTCGAAGGTAGCAAGGAAAAAAGGCCGGGCGAGGATTGCCCGGCCTTTCTCAGAGAGAGCAGCAGATCAAAAACTGTACTTCAGCGCGACCTGCAACTGCCGCGAGTCGACGCGAGTCCCGCCGATCACGCCATAGGTCGGCGTGGCCACCGACGATCCCGGCTGGCCGAAGATCGGGTGATTGGGCAGGTTGAACGCTTCGCCGCGCAGTTCCACCACATGCCGTTCCCGGAAGCGGAAGAACTTGTTCACCGACATGTCGACGCTGGTGATCCCCGGTCCGATGACGTTGTTGCGCCCATTGGTGCCGTAGCGGAACACCGGCGGAGTGGTCCCGTTCGGAACGCCCAGACGGTTGACGAAGGCCGAGGTGTTGAACCAGCGGGACGGACCACGCTGGTCGCGCTCCAGTTCCGCGATCTGTCCGGGGACGGCGTCCGGATAGCACTGTCCTCCGGCGCCGTTCTGGATGTTGCCCGGTCCGCAGAACATCGTGAACGGGAATCCGGATTGGAAGGTGACAATGCCGCCCAACTGCCAGCCGCCCAGGACGAAGTTCGCCACCGGATTCGTGATGCCGAATCGCTTGCCCTTGCCGAACGGCAGCTCATAGAGGAACGACGCGGTCAGCCGGTGCCGGAAGTCGAAGGCCGACAATCCCCGCTCATGCCGCAGATTGTAAGAATCCATCGGCAGCAGCGGATCGCCATCACTCGTCCGGATGCCGCTGCCGTTGTCGATCGACTTCGACCAGGCATACGAACCCAGCAGCGTGAAGCCGCGTGAGAAACGATGCTGCAAGCGCGCCTGCAAAGAGTGGTAGGACGAGTGGCTGGGCGCATTCATGTTCTGGAAGAACCCGTTGAACTTCGGGAACGGGCGATTGCTGTTCGGATTGCCGGGCCCCGGGACGGGCTGGTTATAGCCGGTCAGGCGGCGCAGCTTGACGCCGGACGAACCCATATAAGTCACCTCTAGAGACATGTCCTTGGTCAGCTCTCGCTGAATGGAAGCCTGCCACTGGTTGACGTAGCTGGTGCGCTCGCCGTACTGATTGATCAGCAGGAAGGTGGGCGAACCGGCGGAGGCGAACAACCGCTGCCAAGTCAGGTTCGGAGACCGTGTGTCCGCCACTTCGTTCTGCCGGATGGTGAACGGGATGTTGCGCACGATGTCGAACACCGCGTTGCCGATGTCGCGGACATAGTACATGCCCGCGCCGGCGCGCAGTACCGTCTTCGAGTTCAACTGATACGCCATCCCCAGCCGCGGACCGAAGTCGTTGCGGTCCGGGATGCCCGCGCCGCGTCCGAAGCGTCCGTCGCGGACCAGCTGCCAGCCCGCCGGTGGCGGAAACTGCGGATTGCCCTCAAACACGTTGCCTGTGCCCGCGCGGACGAACACCGGCTCCCGCGAGTTATCCCAGGCGAAGTCCACGTTGACGATCGCGTCGTGCTTGTCCATGAACGGCGATTCATACTCCCAGCGCAGACCCCAGTTGATGGTCAGCTTGGGCGTCACCTTCCAGGTGTCCTGCAGGTAAAGCGCGATGTAGTTCTGCCGGAAGTTCGCAATCGGCG
>CAYNDS010000135.1:7002-12120 GCA_964395885.1 uncultured Solibacteraceae bacterium
CACCTGGCCTTCCGTGTTCGACATGAAGCCCATCAGCATGTCGGCCATCGGCTCACCCGAGTACTGCCCGTTCCAGCTGAAGCGTCCACGCGGAACAACGGCGCCAATCTGGTTGTAGCGGAGGCGACGGTACTCGCCGCCGAACTTGATCGAGTGCTTGCCGACGGTCCACGAGAAGTTGTCGTTGAACTGGAACGTCGTGTTCCAGTTTACGAACGGGCAATCGTTACACTCGCCGGGCGACGTAAAGCCGGAGACCTGGAAAAAAGGAATTCCCCAGAACAGCGGGTCCTGCGACACGCCCTGCAGTCCCAACTCGCCCACCACGTTGCGCCGGAAGGCCCGTTGCTGAATGTTGGCCGAATTGAAGTAGTTCATGCCGAAGCGGAACTCGTTCACCTTGTTCGAACCGAGCACCACCGTGTGACCGAGCACGCCCTGCAGGCCAAGAATCTGTACGTTGTTGCCTTGATCATTGATCGCCGCCGGGATGTATTGCGGTTCCGTCGTCCGGCTGAACCGGAAGAAGAACGTATTGTTCTGAATGCCGGTGTAGTCCGTGCGGACCGTCAGCTGATCCGCGTCGGAACGGCGGCTTTCCGTGTTGTTGTAGTTGTTGCCGAGACCGAGCAGACCCGTCCCGGGCTGGTTCGGCAGCGGGAAGAACTCGCTCAGCACGCGCCGCGAGATCGGTGAGATGCGGCTGTCCGGAATGACGCCGTTCGGGAAGTTCTGCCCCGGGTTCAGCGGATCGCGAATGGCCCGGTTCAGAAAGCCGAAGTCGCCCGTGCGGAACCGCGCGTCCGGCATCGTGCCGGTATTGACGATGGCGCGGCGCTCCCGCAAGCCCTCGTAGTTGAACAAAAAGAAGAGCTTATTGCGGCCATCGTAGAGTTTCGGCACCCACACCGGTCCGGAGAATGTACCGCCAAACTGGTTGCGGCGGAAGGGCGGGTTGATGGCACCGGGCCGGGTGAAGTAGTTCTTTGCGTCAAAGAAGGAGTTCCGCAGAAATTCGAACGCCACGCCGTGGAACTGGTTGGTGCCCGACTTCGTGGACACATTCACCTGCGCGATTCCGCGCCCGAACTCGGCCTGAAACAGACCAGACTCGACCTTGAACTCCTGCAGCGCGTCGATCGACGGCAGAAACAGGTAGGTATTAAAGTTAGGGTCGGTGTTCTCCATGCCGTCCAGCGAGTAGCGGTTGAAGTGCAGCCGCTGTCCGGCAATGTTCAGCGCGAAGGCGTTTCGCGCCCCGCCCATCCGCTGCTGCCCCTGGCTGGAAGCCGGTCCGTTGGTGGTGGCGCCCGGGATGAGAGAGGCCAACTGAAGATAGTTGCGCCCGTTCAGCGGGAGCTCCACAATTCGCTTGTTTTCAATGACGGTGCCGACGGAGGTGGTCTCCGTATCCAGCACCGGCGCGCCGCCCGTCACTTCGACCACCTCGGCGACGTTGCCCACTTCGAGGCCGAAATCCAGATTGAGCACCTGGCCGACGTTCAGTACGACCTCGTTCCTTACCTGGCCCTTGAACCCCTTCATCTCCACCTTGATGGAGTAGGTGCCGGGCTGCAGAGCCGGCAAAGAGTAAAGACCGTCGTTGTTCGACGTCACCGCGCGCGAGAAATTCGTCGCCGGATTGGTAACCGTGACGGCCGCACCTGCAATGACCGCGCCGCTGGGATCGGTCACCGAGCCCGCGATTTCCGCGTTGCCGGCCTGCCCCCAGACAGCGCTCGCGGCTGCCAAGGCAAACAGGGCCCTTCGGAGAGATGGAATTGTCATAAGACCTCTGGGCGGGAACGTTATCAAAACCCGGCCCAGAGGGTCAACGAAGTTCTCTTAATGAAGAAAGGGCGAAAGTTCGACGGAGCGAAGGGTTGGTACTGGTACCTTTGGTCCGCAAGCTAGTGATTTCTTTGCGAGATTCATGCGATTTTCGCTTGCCTGGATCAGGTGAATGGCTTAAATTAGTCTCTGTCGGAGACGGCTGGACAGAAGAGGACTGTCCGCCGCCACGTTTTTTGGAGGAAGATAATGAAAAAGATTCTCGCGGTCCTGACCCTGGGCATCGCGTCTGTTGCGGTGTCGTCGGCTGCACCGGTCTGCGGTTTTACCACTCTCGCGAACTACATTGCTCTTGGTAGCGGCGGCTGCACCATCGGTGACAAGTTGTTCTTCAATTTCAATGCGTTCCACACCGCTGCGGGCGGCGCGGCCACGCCGACGAACGGCGACATCGTTGTTGGTCCGTTTGTTGGCCTCAACACCCCTGGCATTCTGCTCTCGACCGGCGCGTGGACGGCGTTCGCGGGTCAATTCGTCAACAGCTCGGTTGTGTTCAGCGTCCGCATTCTCGACCCGCTGAAGACTTTCGATAGCGTTGGCCTCGCTTTTGCGGCCTCGACGAATGGCCAGAACACTGGCGCAATCGTGTCGGAGACCGTTTGGTATGGCGCTGGCAAGTCGCTGCAGACGTCCGTGTTTAACGTGAACGGCGAGGGCGTCGGCTCCAGCACAACCCCGAAGTTCCCGGCAGGCGTGAAGGAGATCACGGTTCTGAAGGACATCCTGGTCACCGCTGCCACCGCGCAGGGTCCGCAGGACTTCGCCAAGATCTCGATCGTCGGTCAGTCGTTCAACCAGACCGCCGTTCCTGAGCCGGCCACGATGGCCGCTGTCGGTGCCGCCCTGGTGGCCCTCGGCCTCGCCCGTCGCGCCCGCAGCTAAGCTTCGCTCGCAACAGTCCTCTGGTTCTCACTCACGGACAGCCTTCGGGCTGTCCGTTTTTCCATTTCTGGAGTCTTCCTCTTCGATTGTCAACGAGCCGGGAGAGGTCAGGCCGTAGCGACCCTGCTCAACTCCGCCCGAAAGCGGAGCGCCCATGAACAGAGGACTTCGGCCTGACTGAGAGCGTAACCCCTCACTGGGGAATGCGCGGTCGAGGGCCGAACCCGGCCAAATTTCGTAAAAGTTTTTACTGGCGGGGGGCGTAGTAGCCTTTGCGGGCCCGGACGATGAGGTCCTTCCGGCCTTTCACGCGGATGGCCACCGGGTGGAACAGCCCGTCGCGCTTCAGCGGCTCCGGGCGGTAGAGCATGTTGTACTGGCAGCGCAGCTCCTTCGCGATGTTCTCGAAGCTCTGCGACAGTTCACTCGCACGGAACGGCTGGAAGAACATCCCGCCGGTCTCTTCGGCCAGGTAGCGCAGCACCTTGTCGCCATCGGACGGCAGCTTCGTGATGTTCGTCGAGATGGTGTAGATCATCGTGTCGGCCTTCTGCGCCATTTCCAGCGCCTGATCGCGCGTGTACCGGCTCTGGTTGTCGTCGCCATCGGACAGGATCACAATGGCGCGCCGGAACTTGTGCATCGGCTGGTCCACCATCATCTTGTCGCGGCAGGCGAAGTAGATCGCGTCATAGAGCGCCGTCCCGCCGCCGGGGCGCATGGAGCGGACGGCTTTCTCCAGCTTGTCGGTGTCGCCGCTCATGTCGGAAATTAGCTCGGCGGAGGTGTCGAAACTGACCACAATCGCCTTGTCCTGCGGCCCGACCACGCTCTTCAGAAACTCGGTTGCCGCTTCCTGTTGGAATCGGAATCGGTCCCGGATCGAATTGGAAGTGTCCACCAGGACGCCCAGGCGCAGCGGCAGGTTCGATTCGGCGACGAACTCCAGAATCTCCTGCGGCTTCTTGGACTCGACGACGTCGAAATCCGACTTGGTCAGATCCGTCACGAAGCGTCCCTTCTTGTCCATTACGGAGAACAGGAAGTTGACGCGCGTCACGTCCAGAACAATACTGCCCGTGCTGCTTTGCGGAACCACGTCCTGGGCGCCTTTGCGGGTGGCCGGCTGCTGCGCGCTCAGCACGCCGCAGGCCGCCAGCGCGGCAAGCGACTTCTTCATATAGACATCATTCTAGACGGTCGAGAAATGCCGCAAGTTCCGATGCGAGTGGCGCCGTCACCTCCACGCGTTGTCCGGTCGCCGGCGAGTCGAACGCGATCCGGTGCGCATGCAGAAAGAAGCGCTCCTTGTCCCAGCGGCGCGCGCCGTAGAGCACATCGCCCGCCACCGGATGCTTCAGCGACGACAGGTGCACCCGGATCTGGTGCGTGCGTCCGGTACCGATCCGCACGCGCAGATAGCTGTAGTCCAGGTAGCGGCGCACCAGGTGCCAGTCGGTCAAGGCCGCCCTTCCGTTTGCCACCCGCGTGGTCATGCGGGTCCGGCGGATGGGATCGCGGCCGATCGGCTTGTCGATGCGTCCGCTCTCGCCCGGAATCGCGCCTTCCACCAGCGCCAGATACTCCTTTTCCACGGTCCGCGTGGCGAACTGCCGGGCCAGGGATTGATGTGCCTCATCGGTCCGCGCGACGAGGATCACGCCGCTGGTCTCCTTGTCGAGACGATGCACGATGCCGGGACGCTCCTCGCCGCCAATCGAGGACAGTCTGGCGAATCGCCCCAGGACCGCATTCACCAGCGTCCCGGAATGGACACCCGCACCGGCGTGCACCACCATGCCGGCGGGCTTGTCGATGGCGATGACCGCCGCGTCCTCATAGAGCACGGACAGCGGCACGTCTTCGGGCTCGGCCTTCAACGGGGGCAGATGATCGGGAGTGACCTCGATCCGTTCTCCGCCTCGCAGCTCAAAGGACGCCTTCTTCTGCGTCCCATCCACCAGCACGTGTCCGGACTTGATCCAATCCTGCAGGCGGCTGCGGCTGTAGCGGGAGAGTTCGCGGTGGAGAAACAAGTCGAGACGCTGGCCCGCCTCGCCGGTGAGCGTCAGTACGGCCAAGCCGGCTTGGAGAACAGGCCGCCATCCACCCAGATGGTTTGGCCCGTAATGAACTCGGCGGCGGGGCTGGCCAGAAACGCCACCGCGTTGCCGATGTCGGCCGGTTCGCCGACGCGCGCCAGAGGGGTCAGCTTGGCCCAGGTGCCGGCGTAGTCGCCCGCCTCGTTCTTGGTGCGCTCCACTTCAATGGCGCCCGGCGCGACGCAGTTGACGCGGATGCCGTGCGGCCCCAGTTCCACCGCCGCCACCTTCGTGAACTGTTCGATGCCGCCCTTGGAAGCGGTGTAGTCCACCAGATGGGGAA
>CAYNDS010000136.1:0-12057 GCA_964395885.1 uncultured Solibacteraceae bacterium
GCATAGACGAAATCCTCTGCCGCGCCGCGCAGAAAGGCGTCGGCCCGCTCCGGATTCTCGGTGATGGTCCAGAGCTTTGCCCCTTGCAGACTCGACATCAGCATGTCGCGAATCTGATCCGCTGCCGGGCCACCGGTCAGCTTGTCGACATAGATTCGCTTGATCTTCGCCAGGCTCTCGGCAGACCCCGGCTCCTGCGCCAGCAAGAGCGCCGCCACCAGAAACGTCACATCTTCCTCGATTCGTCGTCCAGAAACGTCACCCGCAGCCCGGTTCGGGCCTCCAGACTCGCCAGCAGGGCTCGGATGTCGGCCTTTCCCACACGGACGACAATGGCCTGCTGCGTCCCGTCGGGATCGGCATAGCCAACAGTGACAAAGTGGGCACGCTTCTTTGTCAGCAGGAAGAGTGGCGAGATCACGATCGCGGCCGCGACGTTGCGGCTGATCTTCTGGCCGTATTCGATCTGATTGATATTGCGGTACGGTACGGACCATTGCCGCCGAGCGACACTGAATCCGGCCATGTCCCGACTGCCGAAGTCGATCGAGACCTCTTGGCCTGGCTTCAGGCCGTCCAGCGTTCCGCCGACATAGGAGACGTGCGTGGCCGCCTCGCCGGCGCACCAGGCGAGGGGAATCAGGAATAAGCTCCAGCGAATTGGCATGTTCTCCTCAAGAGAACAGTGGGGCGCGGAGGGTAGCCGTCTCACTAGAATCGAGGCATAGGTTTATGTCCCGTCCGATCCTGAGTGACACGCTCGAATCGAACATCCCCGGCGTATACATCGCCGGGGATCTGGCGGGTGCACCCGTGGTGAAGCTCGCGATGGAGCAGGGCGTTCAGGCAGCGGAACGCATCTTCGCCGAACTCGGCGCGCCCGCTGCGGAGCCGGATCTGTTTGATCTGATCGTGGTTGGGGCAGGGGCGGCGGGCTTGGCGGCGGCACTCGAAGCAAAGGCGAAGGGGTACCGCTGCGTCGTTCTGGAGAAGGGCCGGATTGCGGCGACGATCGAGGATTTCCCGGAAGGCAAATGGATCTACGATGAGCCCGTTTCGCGTCCGGCGGCCGGGCGCCTCTGGTTTCAGGCGTCGGCTAAGGAGGATCTGCTTCAGAGATGGCGGGACCAGGCCGCTGCTCTTGACGTGCGGACCGAGGAAGCGGTCACCGCCGTCAAGCCGGGCGGCGGACGCTTCCGCGTGCAGACAGAGCGGGCCGCCTACCATGGGCGTCGTGTGCTGCTCGCCATCGGACAGCGCGGCAATCCCCGTTGGCTAAGCGTTCCCGGCGAGGAGCAGGACTTCGTGATGCACCGGCTCTACTCCCCGCGGCAGTATGAAGGGAAGACCCTGGCGGTCATCGGCGGTGGGAACACCGCGGTGGAGGCGGCGCTACTGCTGGCCGAACGGAACCGTGTCGTGCTCTTGCACCGCGGCAAGGACTTTCCCCGACTGTTCCGTGACAACGCTCGGCGGATGAAGGAAGCTGAATCCGCCGGACGCCTCGAGGTGCGCCGCGAGAGCGAGGTGGCCGAATTCGCCGACCACTCCTTGCATCTGCGCGATGGCGGACGTCTGTCGTGCGATTTCGCCTTCGTGCTGACCGGCGCTGACCCGCCAAAGCAGTTCTTGACGACGCTGGGGATTCGCCTGGAAGGCCAGTGGAACTGGCAGCGGTGGTTGTGGCTGGCCCTTTCCTTTCTCCTGGCCTACACCATTTATGGGGTGAAGGTGGGTCCTGGACAGGAGTTCTGGCCGTTCCGCGGCTGGGGCTACGAAGCGTTCAGTTTCTTTGGGCGGGGCTGGAGCTTCTGGTACACGGTCCTCTACACGGCCGTGATGACCATCTTCGGCTGGCAGGCGATGCTGCGGTGGGGATGGCGCAGGAAGGATCAGTTCCAGATCGCGCGCTTCGCGTCGCTGGTCGGCTTCCAGTGGCTGTTCTTCTTCCTGATCCCGGAGTTTCTATTCCAGTGGGCCGTCCGATACCAATGGGTCGGCGAGCGTTTGGCGAATGACCCTGCGTTCGCGAATCAGGCGTGGCGATCTTACGGACTGGTGTACGCGTGGCCGTTGTTCTTTTACACGTTCTTCGGCGGACCGCATCAGGTCTGGGTGATCTGGGGAGCGCTGCTGACGTTTGTGCTGATTCCGGTCCTGGTGCTGTTCCACGGAAAGCGGTACTGTTCCTGGATCTGCGGCTGCGGCGGCTTGGCGGAGACGGTCGGCGATCGATGGCGGCATCTGGCGCCCAAGGGTCGAACGGCGATTGCCTGGGAGCGCATGAACGCCGTCGTGCTGCTGGCAGCGGCGGTGGTGACGCTGCTGATGTTCGGGCGCGATGCGGTGGCGGCGTTCTCCCGCCCGGCCGATTGGGGCATCGTCGCCTATCGCCTTCTGGTGGACACCTGGCTGGTGGGCATCATCCCGGTGGCGTTGTACCCATTCTTCGGTGGCAAGATCTGGTGCCGGTACTGGTGCCCGCTCGCCAAGCTGATGGAGCTCTGGAGCCGGCTATTCACGCGCTGGCGCGTCTCTCAGTTCGCGATTCACGCCAACGACAAGTGCATCGCGTGTGGGGAGTGCACGCGCTACTGTCAGGTCGGAATTGACGTCATGCAGTTTGCGATGAAACAGGAGGAGTTGAACAACATGAACTCGTCCTGCATCGGCTGTGGAATTTGCATCACGGCTTGCCCGATGGATGTTCTGCGCTTCGGGCCGGTGGGCGCTGCAACCCAACTGGTGCAAATCGCATCCATAAGGGCGTAGATGGGTCTATTCGACTTCGACACGAAGCAGCAGGATGAACGAGTTTTAACTCCCGAGGACGCTCCGGAAGGAGTGATCGTCAGTCCGGATACGCGCCGGGCGAACCGGATCCCGCCGGGGCAGTCCCGCACCAAGAAGTGGCCCGTACTGGACGCTTCCGGCACACCGGCCGTCGACATGCAAAAGTGGAGGCTGGAATTGGACGGGTTGGTTCGCCAACCGGTTCGGTGGACGTGGGAGGAGTTTTCCGCCTTGCCGCGCGTGCGTGTCTTTTCCGACTTCCACTGTGTGACCCGCTGGTCACGGCTCGGGAACGTGTGGGAAGGCGTTTCGACGCGACACCTGCTGGAGTTGGCGGGCGGCGCTCTTCCGGAGGCGAAATTCGTTGTGGCGCACGCCTATGACTACGGCTGGACGACGAATCTGCCGCTCGAGGAGTTCCTGGCCGAGGATGCACTCGTCGCGATTGCGCATGATGGCGAGCCGCTTGCGCCCGACCACGGCGCTCCGGCGCGGCTGATGGTTCCGCGCCTTTATGCCTGGAAGAGCGCGAAATGGCTGGGCGCGCTGGAGTTTGTCGCCAAGGACAAGGCCGGCTTTTGGGAGCGCAACGGCTATCACATGAACGGCGACCCTTGGAAGGAGGAGCGTTTTGGCTGGAATCACTAAGCGCGGCCTGCTTCTGGGTGGAGGGGTGACGGCGGCCGCGGCTGCGTTTGCCGCCTACAAGACCATGCCCGCATTCTTCTGGCGCCAGTTGCGCGACGATCTGACGCGTGGCATCCCGCAGGCGCCCGCGCGTCCGGACCCCTCCCAGTGGCCGGACACGGGGCTGCACGCCGCCTGGATCGGACACTCAACGGTGCTGATCAAGGCCGATGGCTTCACGATGCTGACCGACCCGATTCTCTATCCCTGGATTGGCATCGACCTGCGTCTGGCCACGGTCGGGATGAAGCGGCTGGTGCAGCCCGCGTTGTCGCCCGCGGAACTGCCGAAGGTCGACCTGATTCTGTCGTCCCACGCCCACATGGACCATCTCGATACGGCTTCGGTCCGGGCCATCGAGAACCGCCGCACGGAAGTCGTGATGGCGCGGCTGACCAGTGACCTGATCCGGGCGCAGCAGTTCGCACGCGTCACCGAGATCGGCTGGGGAGAGTCCACGCGTGTGGGGCCGGCGACGGTCCGGGGGCTGGAAGTGAAGCATTGGGGTGCGCGGATGCGCACCGACACGTATCGCGGCTATCAGGGCTACCGCATCGAGGTGGGACGCTGGAAGATCGTTTTCGCGGGCGACACTGCCGATACGACGGCGTTTCGCGCGCAGCGAGCCGGAGACGCCCACCTGGCCATCATGCCCATCGGTGCTTACGATCCCTGGATCTATGCGCATTGCAATCCGGAGCAGGCATGGCGCATGGCCAACGAAAGCGGGGCGGAGTTCGTGCTGCCGGTGCATCATCAGACGTTCAAGCTGAGCCGGGAGCCGTACACGGAACCGCTGGAGCGGATTCTGAACGCTGCCGGAAATCAGTCCAGCCGCGTCGTCGGGCGGCAAATCGGCGCGGAGTTTTCGCTCAGCTAGCTGTCCAGAGCCCGTCAGCGTATTGCAGCAGTCCTCGGCGGCGGAGGTACTCCAGGTGCGCCAGGACTTCGTAGACCGCGAACCGGTAATGGAACGCGGAGAGCCGGCGCGGCCACAAAATCCCAACCAGTTCATGCGCCGTCCGGCCATGCAGCCGCACCGCCGTCAGAATTTCGTCGCAGCGTTCCCGATGGTGCGCGTGAGTTTGTGCCACCCACTCACGGTGACCCTGGAAGGGATTGCCGTGCGAGGGATACACGGTCTGCACGTCGCGCCCGGACACGTCGTCGAGAGATTCCAGAAAGTCGCCCAGCGTGTCGCTGCCCGGCATCCACGAAATGTTCGGCGTGATCGTTTCGAGCAGATGATCGCCGCTGACGAGGGAACCGTCACCGAACAGGAGGCAGACGTGGCCGGGAGAATGACCCGGCGTCCAAAGAAGGTCCGCGGCTCCCAGTCGTTGACCGTGCTCGAGCCAAACCTCCGGGCTGAGCCGCACGAAGGCGGTCTCGACCTCGCGAAACGCCGCGCGGACGCGAGGCAGCAGCTCGGACGGCGTGCCGGCAAGCAGAAGTCCGTCATCGGCGTCGCGGCCGGCTTCAATCGCATCGACCGTCTCCTCCAGTTGGCGCCACTCTGCCCGGTGCATCGCCAGCCGGGCGCCGGTGCGCGCCAGGACCTTGGGTGCCAAGCCCATATGGTCCGGATGCATGTGAGTAAGCACCAGCAGACGGACCCGATCCCAAGCGATGCCTGCCGCGTGCAGCCCGGCGTCCAGAGCCGCCTCGCATTGCGGCGTGTCCATGCCGCAATCGATCAGCATCCAGCCGTCTGCAAACGGAGCGGCGTGGACGTTGATTTGCCCCAGTTCCCAGGGCAGCGGCAACTCGATGCGAACAAGACTCAAGCGACCAGCCGGTAGCGGCGAATGTCGACCGGTCCGGAAAGAAACTCCGGCACGCGGGCGAAGGCGGCCTTCATATGGTCGGAGACCAAGTGGGCGTTCAGGTCGTCTTCGCTCTCCCACTCCTCGATCATGGCGAACTCCGACGCATTGGCCGTACTCTGGTGCAGCTCATATTGCACGCATCCCTTTTCCGCGCGCGTCGGCGGGATAAACGTGCCGGTGAACGTCACAAACTCTTCGACTTTGTCCGGCTGAACCGGGATGAGGGCAACAACGCGAATCATGGAGCAATTCTATATGCGGCGACGGAGGCGACTGCTGTCCTTCGTTGATACTCGCGCACGTTGCCCGGCCAGAGCACCGGACTCTCGCCGCTGTTGGCGTCCAGATACCAGCTGCGGCATCCGCCGCTTTCCCACACCGTCGAGCGGAGCCGCCGCCGTAACTCGTCGAGATAGCGGCCCTGCGCCTCGGGTGTGACCTCGATGGCGCCGGTGCCCGCACGCTTCAGGCAATCGAGCACGTGCTTCACCTGCGCCTCGATCATCAGCACAACGGAGTTATGGCCGAGCCCGGTATTCGGCCCCAGAAGGAGGAAGAAGTTCGGGAAGCCCGCGACCGTGATGCCCAAGTAGGCCGAGATCCGTTCCCTCCACGTCTCGGCCAGGCTTCGACCGTTGCGCCCTTCGATTGTCAGGTCGCGCAGCAGGTCGGCCACGTGGAAGCCCGTCCCGTAGATGAGCACGTCCGCGGCCCGCTGCCGCCCGTCGGCAGTGACCACGGCGTCCGGCGCGATGCGCGCGATGGGATCGGTCACCAATTCCACGTTGGGGCGCGCGAGTGCCGGGTAGTAGTCGCTCGATACGAGGACACGCTTGCAGCCGATGCGATAGTCGGGCGTCAGCACGGCACGAAGCTCCGGGTCGGCAACCTGGCGACGCAGATGCGCCAGGGCTTGCCGTTCCACGAATCGCCGGAGCCATCCATCGGCGGCAAAGGCACGATGACGGGCGTCGTAGATACGAAAGAGCGCGCCGCGAAGCGCGTGCATCAGCCAAGGGTGACGGCGGAACCGGTCACGCCACGCCGCGCTGATTTCCCGGTCGAGCCGGGGCAGGACCCAGGCGGCGGTCCGCTGATAGACGGTCAGGCGGGCGACGCGGGGCGCAATCTCGGGAATGAACTGTGCCGCGCTCGCCCCCGTTCCAATGACGGCGACGGTGCGCCCTTCCAGCGGCACGTCGTCCCGCCACTGCGCGGAGTGGAACGCCGGACCGGTGAACGTGCCGATGCCTTCGAGATCGGGAAGGCGGGGCACGTGCAGCGCGCCGACACCCGAGACCAGAAACCGCGACGTGATCTCTTCGCCGGAGGCCAGCCGGGTATGCCACAGGCGCGTCCCGTCCTCCCACCGCGCCGCCACCGCCCGACATCCGAAACGGATGTGCGGAGCGATGCCGAAATCCACTGCCGCCTTCTTCATGTACCGCCAGATCTCCGGCTGACGGGCGAACAGCCGGGACCAGTCCGGGTTGTCGTAGCCGGCAAACGAATAGAGATGCGAGTGGACGTCGCAGGCGCAACCCGGATAGCGGTTCTCAAACCACGTGCCGCCGAGATCGGTCGCCTTCTCGAGAATCTGGTAGCGAAGCCCGAGTCCGCTGCCTTCGAGCGCTCGCGCCATGCTGAGGCCGGAGAACCCCGCGCCGAGAATCAGCACGTCGCACGTCACCGGACGGCCTCCACCGGTTGCTTCAGAAAGTACGCGGCCTCGTCCAGAGACTCGGCCGCTTCGGGAAGGTGCGGCATCAATTGCCAGTCGTGCGGAAGGCCGGTCCACAGCCGGAGTTGGACATCGACGCCTGCCGCGCGCGCCCGCTCCGCCAACCGAACCGAATCGTCACGCAGCACTTCGTCTTGGCTGGCATGGATCAGCATGGGCGGAAGTCCGTGGAGGTCGCCGTACAGGGGAGACACCAGGGGGTGTCTTGGTCCTGCGGCGCCATAGTAGCTGTGCGCCATGGCGGTAATCTGGCGCCCGCGGAACAGGGCGCAGCGGCTGTCATTGGTGATTAAGGACTCGCCCGTTCCGGCCAGGTCGGTCCAAGGCGAAAAGAGTACAACGCGTCCGGGCAGGGGCTGCCCGCTGTCGCGCAACCGCAAGAGCAGCGCCAGCGCCAGGCCACCGCCCGCGGAATCTCCCGCCAGCACCGGATGGCGGGGCATCGACCGGTAGACGGTCTCCGCGTCGTCCAACGCGGCGGGAAACGGATGCTCCGGCGCGAGACGGTAGTCCGGAACCCAGACATCAAAGCCACGGGCGGCAAACGCGGCAGTGATCGGGCGGTGCGATTCCGGCGAGCACGCGATGTAGCCGCCGCCATGCAGGAAGAGCATCGGCGCTCCGGACTCGCCTTGGCCCTTCACCCGTTCACCGGGAACCCCCTCCCACCGATGCTGCCGGGAATTGATCCGGGACGGCAGCCGGTAGGCCCGAGTTCGAAACAGCCTCCGCACGTCCGAGGCATTTTGCGCTCGCGACAGTCTTGGTTTGAAGAGGGCCTTCAGCAGCCAGACCGTGAGATGCGCCTGCCAGCTCGCCATTGCGTCCGGGCTAGCGTATCAGCTTCCGCAGCACGTTCCAGTACGTGACCGGCCGGATCCGCTGCAGCACGTCGATGAAGCGCGCATCGGGACCAACGAGGATGCGCGGCGCCCGACGCTCGATGCCATCCGCGATGCGGTGGGCGGCGGTTTCCGGCAGAAGACGCAGGTTGGCGTGAAACCGGGCGGCCTGCTCCGACTGCTGCGGCGTCATCGCCGGGGAGATGCGGGCGTTGGCGACGATATTCGTCTTGACGCCGCCCGGATGCCCGACGGTGACCCGTACGGGGGAACCTGCCAGTGCCAATTCGTGCCGCAGCGCTTCGGAGACGCCGCGCAGGGCAAACTTGCTTGCCACGTAGGCGGACTGGCCGGGCGGCGCGACGATGCCGAAGATGCTGGAGATGTTGACAATCTGGGCCATCGGCTGGCGTTCCAGATAAGGGAGGAAGGCGCGCATCAGCTTGACGGGCGCGGCGAAGTTCACCTCCAGGATCCAGTCGAAGTCGGTCTCGCTGGCTTGGGCGAACGTTCCGCCGAGTGCGGCGCCGGCGTTGTTGATGAGCAGGGAAACCGCGGAGTGGGCGGCCAGCACCTGTTGCGGGAACGCGTTGCGGGCGGCGGCGTCGGTCAGATCAAACGCATGCTCCGACACGCGCACTCCGTGGCGGCGCGCCGCCTCCGCCGTATCGCGCAGCCCGCCGGCATTGCGGTCTGCCAGTGCCAGATGCGCTCCGCGGCGCGCGAGTTCGACAGCCAGCGCCGCGCCGATGCCGCTGCCGGCGCCGGTGAGCACCGCCGTCGCGTCGCACAGCGGGAAGCGCATCGCCTTAGATCGAGCGCCCGGGCAGCGCGGCGATGTCGTCCACGGCCATTGCTTCTTTCATGACGTAGGCCTCGCCATACTTCACCCCGATCAGGTTCCCGTAAAAGCGAGCGATCGCGGCCAGACGGTCACGGATCTCCGCCTCGCGCGGGAACAGACCGGCACCTTCGGCCTGGTCGCTGTACTGAGAGCGATAGCTGAGAAGCGCGGCCATCCGGCGCTCAAAAAACGGGCTGACGTCGACGACGAAGGAGGGCTCGACGCGCGCGTACTGCGACGCGTACAAAATTTTCTGCGGACGGTGCGGCGGCAGCGTGTCATCGAGTTTGGCCAAGCCGGCGGCGAAGCACGCCTCATAGGCCAGGTGGCTGGCATGATAGTGATCCGGGTGACGGCCTTCCCAGTGCGGGACGATCACGACGCGCGGACGAAGGCGCCGGATCTCTCCCGCGAGAGTCAGTCGCGCGGGCAGGGAATTCTCCAACCGCGCGTCCGGCAGACACAGATTGCCGCGCCACTTCAGCAGCAGATGGCCTGCGGCGGTCTGCGCCTCTTCCAAACGTTGGTCCGCTGTGCCGCGCGTACCCATCTCGCCCGCCGTCAGGTCGAGCGCCGCGGTCCGGTAGCCCTTTTCGGCCATCCGGATCAGCGTCCCGCCGCAGGTCTGCTCAATGTCGTCCGGATGGGCGGCGATTGCGAGAACGTCCACCGCCGGTAGTTCTTCAGAGTAGGTCGAGGGAATGCGAAACGCGTCGTGCATGGGCTGAAACTGGAGGTTACCAGTTCCAGTTTGCCCGCCACTGCGTCTTGCGTGTCCGCAGAAGCAGAATCAACCCCATGCCCGCCACAAAACCGCCGACATGTGCGAAGAAGGCCACGCCGCCGCGGGCCAGATGCATGTCGGCGATTGAGCCGAAACCGGAAAACAGCTGCAGCACGAACCAGTAGATCAGGATGATCGTCGCCGGGATCTCAAATGTCGTGAAGAAGACGAAAATCGGCACCAGCGTGACCACGCGCGAGTGGGGAAACTTGATCAGGTAGGCGCCCATCACGCCGGCGATCGCGCCGCTGGCGCCAACCATCGGAACGCGGGATCCCGGACTGAGGATCACCTGCGCGAGCGCTGCCGCGACGCCGCACGCCAGATAGAACGCGAGGTACCTTGCCTTGCCGAGGATGTCCTCGATGTTGTCGCCGAACACCCACAGAAACCACATGTTCCCGATCAAGTGCATCCAGCCGCCGTGCAGGAACATGCTGGTCAGCAGGTCCAAAACCTGCATCCGAGCTGGCACCACGCCGTAGGTGGCGATGAAATGATTGCGCGAGTAGTCGTCCAGCAGGAACTCGTAGAGAAAGACGGCCACGTTGATCGCGATGATGGCGAACGTGATCACCGGCGTCGTGCTGCTGCGGATGGAATCGCGAAGCGGGATCATGACACGGTCCAGCGTTCATAATCGGCGTGGGACCGTCGCTCGGAGCGCTCGATCATCTTGCGCGCTTCCTCAAGCGTCGCCATCCGGCCGCGCGCTCCTAAGGCAGTGCAGTTCAGCGCGGCAAGCGCGTTGGAAAAGGTCAGGATGTCGCCCATCGGCCAACCCTGCAACACGCCATAGCAGAAAGCGCCGTGGAAGATGTCGCCCGCGCCCGTCGTATCGACGCAATTCACGACAAATGCCGGTGAGTAGAAGTAACGCCCGTCCATCCGGGCCAGCGCGCCATGCGCGCCCAGCGTCATCGCCGCCACCTTCATCCCGTAGGTATTTTGAATCTTCTCAAGCGCCTGGAACGGGTCTGAGACGCTGGTCCATCGCGCCGGAAACTCGCTGGAGGTGACCAGATAATCGACATTCGGCAGCACGGACTCAAATCCGTGGTAGACCGTGTCGACGTCGACCGTCACCGGGATCCCGCTGGCGCGCGCGATGGAAGCTGCCTTGGCGACGGCGGCGGTGTCATGCCCGTCGATGTGCAACAGGCGGGCCGACGTGATCATCTCCGGGCGGATGTCGTCCGGCGTCAGCCGCAGGCAGTCCTTGCGCTGCCACAGCACGGTGCGTTCTCCCGTGGTTTCGTCAATGAGAATGTAGGCCGTCTGGTTGGGGCAGTTCTCGCGCACGCGGACATCGGAGATGTCAATGCCAGAGGATTGCAGGCTCTCCATCTGGATGCGCCCGCGCTCATCGTCACCACAGGTACCGATGTACTTCACCCGCAGACCGAGGCGGGCGCAACTCACCATCGCGCTGGCCACTTGGCCGCCAGGGCTGAGGATCTCTTTCCGGAAGGGTTCTTTGCCGGCGTAAGCGGGGAAGTGGGGCAAGAGGATCAGGGTGTCGGTGGCGTTGAGGCCAACGCCCACCACGTCGAATTGAGGCATTCCCTGCCAGCCTACTGCTTTTTCGGCGGCATTTCGTAGACGTAGATGGTGTGCTCGCGGCGATTGGCCTGCGCGGATTCCTTCGTTTGATACTTCCAACCACGAATCTCGTAGTCATGCGAGACCACGCGGGCACCGGCGCGAAGTTGTTTTTCGAGCTTCGGCCGCACCGTCTCATTGGCATCGTGCAAAAGATACAACACCACGACGTCGGCTCCAGAGACGTCGACGTCCATCAGATTGGCGTGCACGACGGTGATCTTGTCTTCCAGACCTTCGTCTTTGATCCGCTGTTGGCTGCTGCGCACCAGGCGTTCCGAAAGCTCCACACCCACCGCCTTGGCGCCAAACTTGGAAGCCGCGGCAATCAGCACGCGCCCGTCACCGGAACCGAGATCGAATACCGTCTCGCCAGGCTTCACGCGAGCGATCTCGAGCATCTTGTCGACGACGTTGGCGGGCGACACCACCCACGGCGCGAGGGACTGCGGCTTCGGTTGCGCGTGAAGCGCGCCGGCCATGATCGAGAAGAGAACGAAAGTTCGAGTGGACACCATGGCTATCGCTGTTGCACCGAGTCGGCGGGAGAGGAGCCTTTTGCGACCCGCGTTTTCATTACCCGCGAAACGATTTCAGTCACAGCGTACCACAGGTCTCTCGGGCGGCTGATCGTAAACTCCAGTCCACGGAAGTGTTTCACCGCGTGGCTGATCGAGTCTTTCCACGGAACGACCTGCGGCCACAGGTTGTAGTTCATGTAGAACACCGGGACGCGCGGGTCTCCCAACTCGCGAAGCACTTCGGTGGAGACATTCTCTTCCAGGAGAGCCTTTGGTCCCGCGAAGATGACCGCATCGGCATCGCCGCGCTCGGTCATTTCCTTGCGGATGAGTCCCGCCAGAAACTCCGTGTCGCCGTGCTTGGCCGCAAGCTTCCCGACATCCACCGTTCCCAGTTTCAGCTCCTGGAGAGCC